>JAAZAD010000383.1 GCA_012514505.1 Rhodococcus sp. (in: high G+C Gram-positive bacteria)
GGCGACGGCGTCAACGACGCCCCGGCACTGGCCCGCGCCGATGTGGGCGTGGCGATCGGGGCCGGAACCGATGTGGCCATCGAGTCGGCTGGAGTCGTGCTCGCCGCCAACGATCCGCGGGCGGTGCTGTCGATCATCGAACTCTCACACGCCAGTTACCGGAAGATGTGGCAGAACCTGGTGTGGGCGACGGGCTACAACGTCATCGCCGTTCCGTTGGCGGCCGGTGTGCTGGCGTTCGCCGGCGTTGCCATCTCCCCCGCGGTCGCCGCGGTGCTCATGTCGGTCTCGACCATCGTGGTCGCGCTCAACGCGCAGTTGCTGCGCGGTCTCGACCTCGACCCGGCACGACTGGTGCGCACCTGATCCGAACCGATCGTTCGGCCTAGCTCAAACTTTCCGCGGCGGCGGCGATGTCGTCGAGGTCCTGTCGAAGGGCCTTCGCGGTGGCGCGTTTCGCGAGTGGTCCGACCATCGTCATCAGCGCTTCCTGCACGGCTCCGAGCGGCCCGGAGTCGCCCGAGAACTCCATCGTCAGATTTGTTCCGGTCGCGGTGGGAGTCAGCTCGAACACCGTTCGGTAGCGCGCACGCCCGGATTCGGCGGTGACGACAGTGCGCTGCTCGGGCACGCTCTCGGTAACCTGCATCTCTTCGGTCGCCGATTTCCCGAACATCACCCGCGTCTCACGCCACCGGGTTCCGATCCCGTACTCGGCGCCACCGTCGAGTCGTTCGACGGCAGTGACACCGCGCAGTGTCTCCGGTGCGGAATCGAGGTCTGTCAGGACCGCCCACACGGCAGCAGGCGACGCGGCAATGGACCGGGTGACGGTGATGCGTTGTTCCACTGATTCTCGCCTTTCGAGATGCGGATGATCGACAGACGAAGCGAGACGAACTGTCTATCGCGGTGCGTCCGGGAAAACCGGAACATCACGCAGACTCGATGACTGTCGTCTTCGCAGCAATGGGCCAAGTCTATTGCCGCTCCGAGTGGATCAGCCTTGTCTCCGAAGTATCTACACGGACTCGACGACACTCCGCAGGTCTGGGTCGCCCGATCTCGTCGCTCCGGGTCTACTCAGTAGATCTGGTTTGCTCAGGCGCATCCGGCCGCCATTGCGTAACAGGACTTACGTTATGCCCGATTTACACGTATTGGGGTGACCTACAGGGAGTCCACCCCAATCAGATGTCGACTCCTAGGAGTGACCATGATCGGTAACCTGTTCGACCTGCCACTTTGGCCCGGTTTGGATGCAGACTTCTTCCCGCCTGGAATGTGGTGGAACCCGTTCGCACGGTGGTTCAACCAGTTCTGACAAGACAAACATGTCGTGGGGAATGTACGGACCGCTGGGTGACGCGTTGCTTTGGAGCGCGCTACTTACTGAGCCACTATGGCGTCCGTTGCTGGAAGCATGGATCGACTGGCGATACTGAGAATCGCTTACGGCTCCTGCGTGTCGACCTGGCAGTCGATGATGTTGCCGTGCAATAAATGGTGGGCGCGGAGGGTTTCGAACCCCCGACCGCTGGTGTGTAAAACCAGAGCTCTACCACTGAGCTACACGCCCGAACAGTCGGCGAAAACTCGCCGACTGCGCATCAGGACTCTAGCGCGGCGAGCGCTTTCTCCCAAGCTCCCTGGTCACGGGCCTCTCCGGGACCGTTCATCTCCGAAAACTTGATGACGCCTTCTTTGTCGATGACGAAGGTTCCGCGGTTGGCGAAGCCCAACTTGTCGTTGAAGACTCCGTACGCCTGGGCGACCTCGCCGTGCGGCCAGAAGTCCGACAGCAACGGGAAGGTGTAGCCCTGCTCCGCCGACCAGATCTTGTGCGTGGGTGACGCACCGACGGAAATCGCGAGAATCGCGGTGTCGTCGTTCTCGAACTTGGGAAGTTCGTCGCGCACCTTGCACAGTTCGCCCTGGCAGGTTCCCGTGAATGCGAGTGGGTAGAACACGAGAAGGACGTTCTTCTCACCGCGGAAGTCGGAGAGAGTCACTTCTTGGTTGTTCTGATCCTTCAGGGTGAAGTCCGGGGCAGCACTGCCCACTTCGAGTGGCATATCGGTCCTTGATCCGAGAGAAGGGTTGTCAGCGCTTGTTCGACGGGCGCGACTTCGGCTGCACCAACCGACTCCCCGACCAGCTGCCGAGGTTGGAGGCGGTCGTTTGAGTCAGGCCTGCAGTGGGTGCGGATTCGGCGATCTCACTCGGCTCCACGTGACCGGGCTGGCCCGTCTTGGGTGTGAGCACCCAGACGAAGCCTTCCTCCGACAGCGGACCGATTGCATCCATCAACGCATCCACCAGGTCACCGTCCTCGTCGCGCCACCACAGCAGCACGACGTCGATCACCTCGTCGGAATCGTCTTCGAGAATCTCCCCACCGATCGTGTCCTCGACCGCAGCACGCAGCTCGTCGTCGGTGTCCTCGTCCCAGCCCAGTTCCTGTACCACCATGTCGGAGGTGATTCCGAGTTTCTGAACATAGCTTTGGGCGTCCGCCGCGGCGACCACGGTGAGGTCCTCCTTTTGTCGATGATGTCCAGCTTGCCCGGGCACCTTGGGGTGAAGATCAATATGTGAAGCGAACATGCTCGACGGCTTTCGCGCAAGCCGACCACGCAGAAAACTTTCAGAAATGCATCGAACGGTCGTCTGCACCGACACTACGGCGTCGATCGCGGTCTTTCAGCATTCCGCGGCGATGGCGTTCTTGACGTCGTACCCACGGTCCGAGAGAACGTTGAGGAAGTCACCCTTCTTGCCGGACTCGACCGCATCTGCCAGATCCGAGTAGATGCTGACGTAGTCGTCGAACAACGCGGCGAGTTCGGGCGGCACATCGCCGGCATCGTCTCGCGCCGAATCGGCGGCATCCCGGTACGCCTCCACCGCTACAGCGGCCTTCTCGTCGACGTCGGGCGCTTCCTGGTTGGCGGCCTCGATGAACGCGTTGTACGGGTCCACCGCCGCGGCAGCCTGGTCGAAGAGCGTCGAACATGCCTGGTCGACCTGGGCGGCTGCTCGAGATGACGACGCCGCAGCAGCAGAGGACGTCACCTCCGCGGCATATTCCTCCGCCTGCACATCGTTCGGACGGGGCGTTCCCTCGACTGCCGCGCTGCACCCAGCGATCAAGCCGAATCCGACGACCAGCGCACCCGTCGCACCCACGAGACCGGCCCCGCGCGTGACCCTTTGCATTTCTTCTTCCCCTCTGACTCGTACGGCACCGACTTTCCTTCGGCGCCGTTCTTTCGGCGGCATCGCACGACTGAACCAACTTTACGGATACCTGCGCAAACAGTACTGGCCGGTAACCCCAGGGGGCTGTGCCGACCGTCACGCGATGGGGAAAGATGAGGTTTGCGCCATATTACGAATGAGGTGACGAATCGAGCCCACCACGGCTCGATCGCATGGAACGGACGCCACACAGGGCGTTCAACCACAAAGGGAGCAACCTTGTCAGACCTGAGTCAGGAGTCAGCTTCGCACTCGCCCGCTGCCACACCAGGCGGTGCGAAAGGCGACAATTCCACAATCAATGGATCCACGTCCACGCAGGGCGAACGCGTCCGCGTGATCCGCGAGGGTGTTGCGTCGTACCTTCCGGATATCGATCCCGACGAGACGCACGAGTGGCTCGAATCGTTCGACGGACTCCTCGACCGGTCCGGTCCCGCCCGCGCCCGCTACCTGATGCTGCGCATGCTCGAGCGCGCCGGCGAGAAGCACGTGGCGCTGCCCGCATTGACGTCGACCGACTACGTGAACACCATTCCGACGGAGAACGAACCGTGGTTCCCCGGCGACGAGGAAGTCGAGCGCCGGTACCGCGCGTTCATCCGGTGGAACGCGGCGATCATGGTGACCCGCGCCCAGAGACCTGGTGTCGGCGTCGGCGGGCACATCTCCACCTACGCGTCCTCGGCCGCACTCTACGAGGTCGGTTTCAACCACTTCTTCCGCGGCAAGGATCATCCCGGCGGAGGCGACCAGATATTCATCCAGGGTCACGCCTCACCCGGCATCTACGCCCGCGCGTTCCTCGAGGGACGCATACCGGCCGAACAACTCGACGGTTTCCGGCAAGAGCACAGCCACGCCGATCAGGGCGGCGGGCTCCCGTCCTACCCGCACCCTCGATTGCTTCCCGACTTCTGGGAGTTCCCGACGGTGTCGATGGGGCTCGGGCCGATGAATGCCATCTACCAGGCCCGGTTCAACCACTACCTGCACGATCGCGGCATCAAGGACACCTCAGAGCAGCACGTGTGGGCATTCCTCGGTGACGGTGAAATGGACGAACCGGAATCGCGTGGGCTCGCGCATGTAGCGGCGACGGAGGGTCTCGACAATCTCACGTTCGTCGTCAACTGCAACCTGCAGCGCCTCGACGGACCGGTCCGCGGCAACGGCAAGATCATTCAGGAACTCGAGTCGTTCTTCCGCGGTGCCGGGTGGAACGTCATCAAGGTGGTGTGGGGCCGAGAGTGGGACGCCCTGCTGCACGCCGACCGCGACGGTGCGTTGGTGAACCTGATGAACGTCACCCCCGACGGTGACTACCAGACATACAAGGCCAACGACGGCGCGTTCGTACGCGATCACTTCTTCGGACGCGACCCCCGAACAAAGGCCCTCGTCAAAGATCTGACCGATGCGCAGATCTGGAACCTCAAGCGCGGCGGTCACGACTATCGCAAAATTCATGCCGCATACGCGGCGGCCACGGCCCACAAGGGTCAGCCGACCGTCATCCTCGCGAAGACGATCAAGGGATACACACTCGGTAAGCATTTCGAGGGGCGCAATGCGACTCACCAGATGAAGAAGCTCACGCTCGAGGATCTCAAGTACTTCCGTGACCAGCAGCGCATCCCGATCTCCGACGAGGAGTTGGAGAAGAACCCGAAGATGCCGCCGTACTACCACCCCGGCAACGATGCGCCAGAGATCCAGTACATGCTCGAACGCCGCCGCGCGCTGGGCGGCTTCCTTCCGTCGCGGAACACCAAGGCGTCTCCGCTGCCGCTGCCACCGGACAAGACCTACGACGTCGTTCGCAAGGGCTCCGGGAAGCAACAGGTGGCCACCACGATGGCCTTGGTGCGCGTCATGAAGGAACTGCTGCGCGACAAGGAAATCGGGAAGCGGATCGTGCCGATCATCCCGGACGAGGCCCGCACGTTCGGCATGGACTCGTGGTTCCCTTCGCTGAAAATCTACAACCGCAACGGTCAGCTCTACACCGCCGTGGACGCCGACATGATGCTCGCCTACAAGGAGAGCGAGACCGGCCAGATCCTGCACGAGGGCATCAACGAGGCCGGGTCCACCGCGTCGTTCACTGCCGTGGGCTCGTCATACGCGACTCACGGCGAGCCGATGATTCCGCTGTACATCTTCTACTCGATGTTCGGCTTCCAGCGCACCGGTGACGGTCTGTGGGCTGCGGCAGATCAGATGGCCCGCGGGTTCGTTCTCGGCGCCACCGCGGGCCGCACCACACTCACTGGGGAGGGCTTGCAGCACGCCGACGGGCATTCACTGCTGCTGGCATCGACCAATCCGGCCGCAGTCGCTTACGATCCGGCGTTCTCCTACGAGATCGCCCACATCATCAAGGACGGCCTGCGCCGGATGTACGGCGGCACCGAGGGGGTCGAAGGGTTCGGCGGAGAGAACATCTTCTACTACATCACCCTCTACAACGAACCCTATGTCCAGCCTGCAGAGCCCTCGGAGCTCGACGTCGACGGCCTACTGAAGGGCATCTACCTGTACCGACGCGCCGAGGGGCAGGGTCCGAAGGCTCAGATTCTGGTTTCCGGCGTCACCATGCCCGAGGGGTTGCGTGCCCAGCAGTTGCTGGCCGACGACTGGGGCGTGCAGGCCGACGTCTGGTCGGTGACGTCGTGGGGCGAACTGCGCCGCGACGGTGTCGAATGCGAGAAGCAGGAACTGCGCTCGGCGGGGCAGGACAAGAAGGTGCCCTACGTGACCACCGCCTTGTCCGACGCGGAAGGCCCGTTCATCGCCGCCTCCGACTGGATGCGGGCCGTTGCGGACCAGATCCGGCAATGGGTGCCCGGCGACTACACCACGCTCGGGACCGACGGGTTCGGGTTCTCCGACACCCGCCCTGCCGCGCGGCGGGTGTTCAACGTCGATGCCGAATCGATCGCCGTCGCCACTCTCGTCGCATTGGCGAACGAAGGTTCGATCGACGCTGCGAAAGCAGTCGAAGCGGGCACCAAATACCGCATCGACGATGTGCATGCGGCACCCGAACAGACGTCCGACCCCGGGGTCGCCTGACCTTGCAGGCGCAGTCGACCGCTACGTCCACCGTCGGGTTACCCGACGGTGGGCGGCGGTGGGCGTAGGTTCTTGAGCATGCCAGAGCAGAGGCCGATGGTCGCCCGACGAAAGCCGCAACGCGACCCACTCCCGGACACGCTGCTGCGCCGCGTGAAACAGTATTCCGGTCGACTGTCCACCGAGGCGGTCACGACCATGCAGGACCAGCTACCTTTCTTCGACGATCTCGATGCATCGCAACGCGCCAACGTCCAGTTGCTGGTGCAGACTGCAGTCGTCAACTTCCTCGAATGGCTGAAAGACCCGGAGAGCGACAAGAACGACATCCGATTCAGCCTCGACGCGTTCCAGGTAATTCCGCAGGACCTTGCGCGCCGGCTGACGTTGCGCCAAACCGTGGAGATGGTCCGGGTTGCCATGGAGTTCTTCGAACAGTGGCTTCCGGCGCTCGCTCGGAACGACCAACAACTCGTCGCACTGACCGAAGCCGTCCTGCGGTACGGACGCGAACTCGGTTTCGCCGCCGCGTCCGTCTACGCCAGTGCCGCGGAGTCACGGGGCGCCTGGGACACCCGACTCGAGGCGCTGGTCGTCGACGCTGTGGTCCGCGGCGATACCGGCTCGGACATGCTCTCGCGCGCGGCCACGCTCAATTGGGATGCCACGGCGCCTGCCACTGTCATCGTCGGCACTCCCCCGCCCGACGAGCGTGTGTCCGTAGTCGGGACGGTCCACACCATCGCAGAGAAGCACGGTCGGGCCGCCTTGGCGGTCGTCATGGGCTCGCGTCTCGTGATGGTGGTCAGCGGTGACCTTCACAAACCTGCAGGAGGGTCGCAGTTCATGCGAGACCTCCTCACGAAGTTCGCCGACGAACCCGTGGTGATCGGACCTACGACCCCGACGCTGGGCGCCGCGCACTCGAGTGCGGTCGAAGCCTTGTCCGGGATGCAAGCCGTTGCCGGCTGGCGTGCGGCGCCGAGACCCGTCTTCGCGGCCGAACTTCTTCCCGAGCGCGCCCTGCTCGGGGATTCCGCTGCGATCACCGCACTCAACGACACGCTGGTGGCTCCGCTGTCGGCGGCCGGATCGGTACTCGCCGACACACTCGACGCCTACCTCGACTGTGGTGGCGCCGTCGAGACATGTGCCCGTCAGCTGTTTGTTCATCCAAATACAGTTCGTTATCGGTTGAAAAGAATAGGAGAAGTCACAGGACGGGAACCAACAAATCCTCGTGATGCTTACGTGCTCCGAGTCGCGGCGACGGTGGGTCGTTTGACACAATCTCGTCACGAACCAACCACTCGTTTAACAGCAGTCACACCTTTCACATTCGGAGAAGACGTGCTGTAACGGCCGGACCCGCCAATCCGATGCGAACCTCCCACTAGGGCTTTTGTGGAAACCCAACAAATCCGATCCGTAGAGTTCATGGCGTACGACATCTCGCGTGACGGGTGTGACGGTGTTCTCTTAAATAGTGATTTCGTTGCTTGCCCCGGGTCAGGGCTCTCAGACACCCGGCATGCTCGCGCCATGGCTCGAGCTGCCCGGTACCCAGGACCGACTCGAACTCTGGTCGAAGGCTGCAGGCCTCGATCTCGTTCGGCTCGGCACCACCGCCACCGCGGAGGAGATCACCGATACTGCGGTGACACAGCCCCTCGTGGTCGCCGCCGCATTGCTGGCGTACGAAGAGATCGAACGGCAGGGTCTCGTACCGGCCGACACCATCGTGGCCGGCCACTCCGTCGGAGAACTGGCTGCCGCCGCTGTCGCCGGAGTGCTCACCGCTGACGACGCCGTGGCACTGGCCGCGGTTCGTGGCTCCGAGATGGCAAAGGCCTGCTCGCTCGAGCCCACCGGCATGTCCGCTGTGCTCGGCGGTGACGAAGAGGCCGTCCTCGCCCGCCTCGAAGAACTCGACCTCGTACCTGCAAACCGCAATGCCGCAGGTCAGATCGTTGCTGCCGGACTGCTCACGGCACTCGAAGAACTCGCCGCGAATCCGCCGGAAAAGGCACGCGTACGCGCACTCCCTGTCGCAGGCGCATTCCACACCCGCTTCATGGCACCGGCCCAGGAAGCAGTGACCGCAGCCGCCGCCAAGATCACCCCGACGGAACCGACCCGCACCTTGCTCTCCAATTCCGACGGCGCACCGGTCACCTCCGGCGCCGACGCACTGACCAAGCTGGCAGCACAGGTCACCAAGCCCGTGCGCTGGGACCTGTGCACCGCCCACCTGCGAGACGCTCAGGTATCCGCAATCGCGGAGCTTCCGCCTGCCGGAACACTGATCGGAATCGCGAAGCGCGAAATGCGTGGCACGCCGACGCTCGCGCTCAAGACCCCGGGGGAAATCTCCGCATTGGCCGAGCTGAGCAAAGTCGGCTAGTTTGCTGCGCGCACCCACGTGCGCGTAGGGCCGCAGGTCCGGCCGTGAGGCCCACGACCTGCACAACTGGAAATGACATTTACACCGAACCAAGAAGGGAGCCACCCCGTGGCACTCAGCCAGGAAGAAATCGTTGCCGAGCTCGGACAGATCATCGAGGAGGTCACCGGCATCGAACCCTCCGAGGTGACCGTCGAGAAGTCCTTCGTCGACGACCTCGACATCGACTCCCTGTCGATGGTGGAGATCGCTGTTCAGACCGAGGACAAGTACGGCGTCAAGATCCCCGACGAGGATCTCGCCAGCCTCCGCACCGTCGGTGACGCAGTCGGCTACATCCAGAAGCTCGAGGCCGAGGGTGGCGCCGAGGCAGAAGCAGTGAAGGCGAAGCTCGAAGCCGCCAAGAACGACGAGGAGTGAGCCCAACCGTGACTTCCGCAACCCGCAACGGGAACTTCCCCAATGTCGTCGTCACCAGCCTTGCGGCTTCGACGTCGGTCGCCGGTGATGTGGATGGCACGTGGAAGGCCCTGCTGGCCGGCGAGAGCGGCATCGACGTCCTCCACGACCCCTTCATCGAGGAGTACCAGCTTCCGGTGAAGATCGGTGGGCACCTGAAGGTGTCGCCGGACGAGTCGCTCTCACGCGTGGAACTGCGGCGCATGAGCTTCGTCGAGCGACTCGCCCTCGTCCTCGGCCGCAAGGTCTGGGAAGAGGCGGGCAGCCCGGAGGTCGACAAGAACCGTCTCGGTGTCGTCATCGGAACCGGCCTCGGTGGCGGCGAAGCTCTCGTCGACGCCGTGGACAAGATGAAGACCGGTGGTTACCGCAAGGTGTCGCCGTTCTCCGTGCAGATGGTCATGCCGAATGGCCCGTCTGCAACGGTCGGTCTCGAACTCGGTGCTCGCGCCGGGGTCATCACTCCGGTTTCGGCGTGCTCCTCGGGTTCCGAGGCGATCGCACACGCGTACCGGATGCTGATCATGGGCGATGCGGACATCATCGTTGCTGGTGGCGCCGAGGGTTTCCTCGATGCCGTTCCGATCGCCAGCTTCGCGATGATGCGCGCCCTGAGCACCAACAACGAGAACCCGAAGGGGGCCTCGCGTCCATTCGACAAGGATCGCGACGGTTTCGTCTTCGGTGAAGCAGGTGCCCTGATGGTCCTCGAGACCGAAGAGCACGCCAAGGCACGTGGTGCCACCATCCACGCCCGCTTGCTGGGCGCGGGTATCACGTCGGACGGATTCCACATCGTCGCGCCGGACCCCTCGGGCTCCGGTGCTGCACGCGCAATGACAAGGGCCATCCAGACGGCCGGGCTGACCAAGCAGGATATTCAGCACATCAACGCGCACGCCACGGCGACCCCGATCGGCGACACGGCAGAGGCGAACGCCATCAATGCCGCTGTCGGCAATCACGCTTCGGTGTATGCACCGAAGTCTGCGTTGGGGCACTCGATCGGCGCCGTCGGCGCCCTCGAATCCGTGCTTACGGTCCTGAGTGTGCGTGACGGAATCATTCCACCCACGCTCAATCTCGAGAATCAGGATCCAGAAATCGACCTCGATGTCGTCAAGGGCGAAGCCCGCAGCGGCCAGATCGATTTCGCGCTCAACAACTCGTTCGGGTTCGGTGGGCACAATGTCGCGCTCGCCTTCGGTCGGGCGTAAAAGCCCGGTTCGAATCAGCTAGATCGCGGGTGGAGATTCCGCATGATGCGTAACGCGGGATCTCCACCCATCGACAGCCCCAGTAGGGGCCCGCTACAGGAGGACGCGATGACAATTCTGGCGCCGTCGACGAAGTCGGATCAGTCGACCGACCCACGCGACCCCCTGGCCCGGCTGGAGCGTCTGTTCGACGTCGGCACGGTCACCACCCTTCACGCACCGGACAAGTCCGGTGTCCTGGCCGCCACCGGCACCATTGATGGTGTCCACTCGGTCGCCTACTGCTCCGACGCCACCGTCATGGGCGGCGCAATGGGTGTCGAGGGCTGCAAGCACATCGTCAACGCAATCGATACCGCGCTCGACCAAGAGGTCCCGATCATCGGACTCTGGCACTCGGGTGGCGCACGCCTCGCCGAAGGCGTCGAAGCACTCCACGCCGTGGGCCTGGTATTCGAAGCCATGGTGCGGGCTTCGGGCCGCATCCCCCAGCTTTCCGTCGTTCTCGGCTTCGCCGCCGGTGGAGCCGCCTACGGCCCGGCACTGACCGACGTCGTCATCATGGCCCCCGAAGGCCGCGTCTTCGTGACCGGGCCCGACGTCGTTCGCAGCGTGACCGGCGAGCAGGTCGACATGAACTCGCTCGGCGGGCCGGATACCCACACCAAGAAGTCCGGCGTCGCGCACATCGCCGCCAAGGACGAGGACGACGCACTCCATCGCGCTCGCCGACTCGTCTCGATGCTCGCCGATCAGGGCGAATTCGATCAGGCCGCCGCCGCGCACGGCGACACGGATCTGCGTGCGCTCATGCCGGAGTCCCCGAAGCGCGCCTACGACGTTCGTCCGATCGTTCACGAGCTTCTCGACAACGTCGAGGGCGAATCCAGTTTCGAGGAACTCCAAGGGAACTACGCCCGGAGCATCGTCACCGGGTTCGGCCGGCTCGGTGGGCGCACCGTGGGCGTCATCGCGAACAATCCGCTCCGGCTCGGCGGTTGCCTCAACTCCGAAAGCGCCGAGAAGTCCGCGCGATTCGTTCGGTTGTGCAATGCGTTCGGCATTCCGCTGGTCGTGATCGTGGACGTTCCCGGCTACCTTCCCGGTGTCAGCATGGAATGGGAGGGGGTCGTACGCCGCGGCGCCAAGCTGCTCCACGCGTTCGCCGAGGCGACGGTTCCCCGAGTCACGGTGGTGACCCGCAAGATCTACGGTGGCGCCTACATCGCCATGAACTCACGGGCGCTGGGTGCCACTGCCGTGTACGCGTGGCCGGGCGCCGAAGTGGCTGTGATGGGCGCGAAGGCGGCTGTCGGAATCCTCCACAAGCGCGCGCTCGCTGCTGCGCCGGAGGAAGAGCGCGAGGCGCTGCACGATCGCCTGGCCGTCGAACACGAGGCCATTGCCGGCGGTGTTGCCCGCGCCGTGGAAATCGGCGTGGTCGACGAAGAGATCGACCCTGCCACCACTCGCAGCGTCGTCGCCGCAGCCCTCGCTGCAGCGACACCGGCACGCGGAAATCACAAGAACATTCCGCTGTGATTTTCTGACGCCGGTGGCGGGACGTCCTGACGCCGTTGGCGGCCCGGATGCCTAGCTCGGCGGTTCGGATTCGAGCAATCCGTCGCCGTACGTGTCGACACTGATCAACGCGAGTTCCACCGTGAGTCTGCGTTCGTCCAGGTCGTGACCCAATAGGTCTGCCGCTTGGTCGAGCCGGTACCGGACCGTGTTCTTGTGCACGCCGAGAACCTCGGCGGTGACGGCCGGTTTGCAATTGTTGGCGTAGTGGACGAGCAGCGTTTCCCGCAGGCGTGTTGCTGCCGTGCCCGTCGCAGCCAGACCGCGCAGCTCTCGCGCCACCAGAGCTCGGAGCGTCTCGTGGTCGTCGGTCATCAGACATGGCACCTGCACGGCGTCGAAGACGGTCAGCGGTGCCTGGACGCGCGCTCGTACGGCGATTCCTCGCGCCGCCTGTGCCTCCCGATGGCTTCGCGTGAATCCAGCCATGCCATACCCGGGCGAGCCGACGGCGACCCGCAGTCCCCGCCCGGCGGGTATCTGCTCCTCACGCAGCTCGGCAACACGTGGTTCCTCGATGTGCGCAACCCACGCCCACAACTCGTGCGCACCCGACGTAATGCTCAGCACTCGCGGCGATCCCAGACATGCGGCCATGGCACGTGCGCATGCGGACAGCACCCCGAGGATGTCCGACGGCGGGTCCATCTGGTCCGTCCACACCACAAACGCCGTGTGATACCGGCGCATCGGGTGATCCAGGAGGCGCGACGCTTCGTCGATATGGATCGGCTTGCCGGCCAACAGCGCGTGCACGGTGTCGGCCCGGCGCGCCAGCGCACCACGATTGAGCTCTTCGCGTTCGCTCGCATAGGCGGCCACCAGCCTTTCGGTGGTGGTTTCGAGCCAAGCCATCACCACGGCCCAAATCCGCACGAGCACGGCGCGCTTGGCGTCGGGATCGATCGGCACGTCGTCGATCACTTCGTTCACGAATCGGAGCGCGGCCATTCGTCCGACTCCGTAGATCTTGAGGAGCACACCCAGGTCGAGACCACGCCTGGCCACCGTCAGAGCAAGGGCCATCGACTCAGGAGGTGGGGTGACCTCGTCGGACCCACTCAACACCGCCGCGATGATCAGCCGAAGCTGAGCGCTGGTGCTGGCATCGATGTCGCGCCGGAGGGAGGGGTCGGCCGCGACTTCGGGATTCTGGGCTTCGATCTCGTCATCCACACGCTGGACGAACTCGTCGATGACCGACGGCTGCAGATAGTGCGGAGCCAACTCGGCCATCCAATTGCGCAGTTCCGCATCGTCCATTCCGCCTACCTCTGGCCTTTTGTGCTTTCAGCACAATTCTATCCCCGGGATTCGGTCGATCATCCCTACCGAACCGAACACGACTGGACAACGATCACAAGTCTGAAAACCCTTGGGAATTGCATCCGATGAATGAATCGTGGCTGGTCGCCTGGTGGTTGATGCCCCGAAATGCGTGGAATCGGTAGGGTCAAGAACCGGGTCTGACCTGCACCACTTGCTTAGCGATCCCGTTAGATGCATGATGTCGGCACTAAACGGGTGGTGGTCTGGTGGATGGAGGGGTGGATGGGTCGTGGTGATTTGGCGGGTGCGGCGCACCTCGAACTGGTGTCCGGGGTCGTGCAGCTCCGCCCGGAAGACGCGCTGGTCGAGGCGATGCTGCGAGGGTTCCGCGCACAGCAGACGGCCCGGGGTCTGAGGGAGGAGACGATCGCGGCACGGGAGCAGGCGGTGAAGCGGTTCATGGCGTTCACCAACGAGTATCCGTGGTCGTGGACGGCCGGACGCGTCGACGAGTGGTCGCTGTCCTTGACCGCCGAACACCACCTGGCTCCGTCGACGATCCGCCAGTACCAGGGTCACCTGCGGTTGTTCAGCGAGTACCTCACCGATCCGCGCTACGGGTGGGTCCGCGCCTGCGAGAACGAGTTCGGTCCGGGCGTGCATCCGGTGCCGATCGTTCACGAGTGGAACACGATCGCCCACCTCAACGACTACGAGGGGAATCCGGAGGCGCGTCCGTTCACACGGGAAGAGTTGCAGCGGTTCTTCGACTACGCCGACGACCAGGTCGAGCGGGCGGTGCGCGCGGGCCGCAAGGGCGCCCTGGCCGCATACCGGGACGCGACGGTGTTCAAGGTGATCTACGGGTGGGGCCTGCGCCGGACGGAGACCGCCAAGCTCGACCTGGTCGACTGGGGTCGCAATCCCGCGGCGCCGGAGTTCGGCCGGTACGGGATGCTGCACGTGCGCTACGGCAAGGCCAAACGCGGTCAGACGCCGCGGCGCCGCAATGTCGCGGCGACGATGGGGTGGGCGGTCGAGGCGGTGGCCGACTACGTCGAGAACGTCCGCCCACGGTTCGGGCACGCCGACCACCCTGCGTTGTGGGTGACCGAACGCGGCGGGCGGATCAAGTCGGCGGAGATCAACGCCCGGTTCAGCGCCTATCGTGACGCGCTCGGATTGCCGTCGGTGCTGGTGCCGCATTCGCTGCGGCATTCCTACGTCACCCATCTGACCGAGGACGGTGTCGACCGCCGCTTCATCCAGTCCCAGGTCGGGCACGAGTGCGACAGTTCGACGGCGATCTACACCCATGTCAGCGACGACTTCATGAACACTGCACTGCGCCGGGCGCTCTCGCCCGCATTCGGCGCGCTCGTTGAGGAAGGAAACCCGTGATGGCGGCGAAACTGGACTACCACTGGCATCTGCGCCAGGTCATGGCCGCCCGGGGCATGTTCTCGACCACCGATCTGATCGAACCGCTGACACAGCGCGGGATTCGACTGTCCTCGTCGCAGGTGTACCGGTTGGTCGTCGAACGCCCGGAGCGGTTGAGCCTGAAGGTCCTGATGGCGCTTCTCGATGTGCTCGACTGCGCAATAACCGACCTCATCGAACCCGTCGAGGCTGCCTCGTCCAAGCCCACCAGGGCGGCGGGCGGGTCCGCGGCGGAGGGTGTCGGAGACCTGCGTCCCAGGCGTGCTCGCATCGTCGGCACCGACGGGCGGTGACCGCCGCTCGCGCCCGAGATCGGGCGGTCGCGGACCCGGTGGGAGCGATCGTGGACCTGCTCGTGCGGGCCGACCCGGGATTCGACCCCGACACCGCGCGGCACGTGGTCACCGACATTGCCCCCGGTCGAGCAAAGGCACGCCGGCTCGCCCTTGCGCTCACCGACCGCCCCGACCTGCTGGTCAACGGGCGCTCGCCCGCACCCTTGGTGGTCGGGGAACTGCTGCTCGCGGCCCGCAGCATCGGCGCCGAGCAGATCGCACCGCCCCTCTGCACCGGCTGCGACCGTCCCCTGCACGGCAGTCTCGCCCGCATCGGCGAGAACTGGTACTGCCACACGTGCGGGCGGCCGCGGGAGCGGTGCGTCTCGTGCGGGAACCTACGGCCGGTTGGACGGCGAGACCGCCACGGACGGCCGCACTGCCACCGCTGCCCGGTGCCCGACTCCCGCGATCCCGACGCGGTACTCGTCGAGGTGATCACCACGCTCGATCCGGCGCTGACCGCCACTACGATCGTCGCCGCCGGCGCTCTCGCGGCACCCAGGCTGACCGCTCGTCGAATGTTGGCGTGGACGATCGAGGACCACCCCGGGCTGCTGACCGGCGACGGGTATGAGGCGCCGATACCGGCGGTGCTACGGCTGATCGACGCCCTCTGCTCGGCAGGGGCGACCGGTATCGTGCGGCCGGCATGCCCCGGCTGCGGGCGAGTCACGCCGCTGACCCGGTGTTGGGAGGGGCGGCGCATCTGCCGACGGTGCAGCATCGCGGACCGGTCCGTACCGTGCTCGCGCTGCCGCAAGCCCCGCGAACCAGCAGGCCGCGACGAGCACGGCCTAGTGCTGTGCTCACGTTGCGTGCTCAACGACCCCGCCAATCACGAACACTGCACCGGCTGCGGGCAGCGTAAGCCGGTCGAAGCCCGCACCCAAGAGGGCCCGTTCTGCTGGAACTGCCGACCGAAACAGCAGCTGACATGCACGATCTGTGGCCGCCGGGGGCCAGCCGAGATCTCACGCCTCACCGGCGAGCCCTGGTGCGCAGCATGCAAGCAACGCTGGGCCCGCTGCGCGGGCTGTCGCCAGGTCAAGCCGATCCGTTCGGGAACCCTCGAGGCACCGCTGTGTGCCGGCTGCACCGACTCCAATCACCCATTGTGTCCCGGCTGCGGGACCGCCGAACGCCTGGTCGGCAAGCGCCCCTGCACGCGGTGCGTTCTCGCCGAACGCCTGCGCGCACTTCTTGCCGACGACAGCGGGAACATCAGACCCGAGCTGACTGTGCTGCACCGCACACTGGTGAACACAGACCGACCCCGCACCGTGTTGAAGTGGCTCTCCCGAAGTTCCGCCGCGGCGGTACTCGGCGACCTCGGCAGTGGCGCGCGACCATTGACCCACGACTCCCTCGACGACCTCGGTCCCAGCAAGCCGGTCGAGCACCTGCGCAGCGTACTGGTCGCCACCCGGGCCCTCCCCGTACGCGACGAATACCTGGTGCGCGTCGAACGCTGGACCACCGACACCGTCGACGAAATCGCCGATCCAGAAAACCGGAAGCTGCTGCGCCACTATGCAACTTGGCATCTCATGCGGCGACTACGCGCACGCAATCGTGGACGGCCGGTGACCTACGGGCAGTTCACCGGCATTCGGCAACGTGTGCGCGGGGCGATCGCCATCCTCGACTGGCTCACCGACCAGCAACTGAGCCTAGCCACCTGCACCCAGGCCGACATCGACCGGTGGCTCACCGACTCGGACGCCCGCTACCGCACCGATGGCAGCGGATTCCTGCGCTGGGTCACCACACATAAGCTGGTGGACACCTCCCTCGTCGGAGTCAGCCGCAGTTGGCGGGGACCAGCCGAACTCATCGACGGCGAGGATCGCTGGGCCACCGCCCGCCGTCTCCTGCACGACGAGACCCTCAAGCCCGAGGACCGGGTCGCCGGACTGCTGGTCCTGCTCTACGCGCAACGCGCCTCGACGATCACTCGCCTGACCACCAACCACATCACCACCGGAACTAGCGGGGTCCACCTCCGCCTGGGATCCAGCCCAGTCGAGTTACCCGAACCACTGTCCGCCCTCGTCAAGTCGCTGGCCAACACCCGTACCGGGCACGCCGCCATCGGCGAGCGAGGCACCTCACCGTGGCTGTTCCCCGGCGGACAACCGGGCAGACCGATCAGCACCGCCCAGATGGGAGTGCGGTTGCGCGCACTCAGAATCCGCCCCAACCCGGCCCGCTCGGCTGCCCTGTTCGCCCTCGCCACCGAGGTACCCGCCGCAATCCTCGCCCGCACCCTCGGCATCCACATCGATGTTGCAGTCGACTGGCAACAGGCCAGCGCCGGCGACTGGACCGCATACGCCGCTGACGTCGGCCGCCGACCATCAATGAACCGGTGACAGGGAGACCGAGGCGGGCTACACAAGTACCGCTCGGTCTATTTTGTTACCAAAGCGACATTTGATTCTCCTGAGGACGACAGAGGGCGTGGCATAAGTTGCGGTCAGCGACTCGGGCCCGCCGCTGACCGCATTCCTCACCAGAGATAGGTGTCATATGGCGAATCGTTCACGAAGTCTGGCTTCTGCACGGTCGAAAGGGTCTTGGAAACCGGGCACAGTCATCGCAACATTGGTCGCTTCCTTGCTTACGACCGGAGGTGCCGCAGGGGCTCAGCAAACCATGACTCCGACGCCGAATCCTGGCACCAGCACCGTCGCTCCCACGTCTGAGGTCACTCCTTCGCAATCCAGAGAAGCGCAGACCACTACTCCCGCCCAGGATGCTCCGCCCGAACCGTCTCAGTCGGAGTCTCCTGTTCAAACCTCGGCGGCCGAAGAGACAGAGTCGTCAGTGTCAGTGGCGCCGAGTGGGACCATGCCAGCGCGCCCCAAATCTGATGGGCCGAACGGAAACGCAGAAGTACGGGTGCCGCGTAAGCAGAAGCACGGGGCCCAGGCGCTTGCACTACCGGGGTGCGCCGACTTCTGGAATCCCGCCATGGGCAGCTGGTTCATGGTCTGCGGTCGGATCCTCGATAAGTACAACGAGTTCGGTGGTCCCAATGGGAGCCTCGGCCTACCGACGTCGAATGAGCTCACCAACCCGGACGGTGTCGGAAAGCGAACCTCCTTCACAAACGACGCTTCAATCTATTGGTCCCCTGAATCCGACGCACACCAAATTGGTGGAGAGATTGGTGCCGAGTGGGCCGCACGTGGCTGGGAAGGCGGTCCACTCGGGTATCCAATCACCGATGAACTCACCAATCCAGACGGCGTCGGAAAAAGAAACCAATTCCAGGGTGGGTCAGTTTACTGGCATCCCTCAACGAGGGCCCACACAGTATGGGGTGCGATCCGAGACAAATGGGCTCAGATTGGATGGGAGTCAAGCACGCTGGGATATCCAGCAGGAAACGAGATTGTGGGGGTAGGCTCTAGCATTGGCCAGGAGTTCCAAAACGGAAAAATCGTCTACAGCAATCTGGGCGCATATACCGTAGTAGATCCAATACTTAGCGCCATTGAAGACAATGTTGGACCAATACAGAATAATTCTACCTGGAATAGGCCGACTTCAGAAAGCTACATACCCTGGAGCGGGGGTATTGCGCAAGACTTCGCAACTGGAGTTTTCACATACCGCGACACCGAATTCACCTGGGGGTACGAACGCGTGCTTCAGGCCGGCTCGAGCGGTAGTTACGCCGCCAAGGGCGCAACCACCGCTCAGGTCAAGGAAAGCCTAGAACGATGCTTCGACTGTATGTTCCCCGTCCAAGGGGCCACCGCCGCCTACCCCACCACTGGCGATATAATTGTCCTCAAAGCTGCGGGAATTGCGGATGCACCGGTGAAGGTAATCCAGTCCGACCCGAACAATCCGAATTGGACTTTTGAGGCAATGGATGGCCATTTTGATGGATCCGGAAGCATCATCGCGTTTCGATTTTTCGAACAAGACGGTCGAATCAAGCTTCATGTAAAAGCTGGCGTAGTAAACAGCTTGGGTCCGTATGCAAATTTCCTTAACAAATCGGTAGCCGAGGGTTACTGGCAGTCGTTCATCGACCGAGTGGGACTTTACATGTGCTATGATTGGGGAAAGTGTCAAACGTAGACCGGGGGACAAGAATGGGGATATCAGCGATTCCTACAGAACACTTCCACACTTCTGGTAAATGGAAAAGGGATGTATGGCTGACTGCAATCGTGGTGAGCTGCGCCTTTGGAGGGCTTCTCGGCGGGCGAATAGCTCAATCATTTGGGGGAGTCGTTGTGGGCGCGTTTGTTGCCCTCCCAGTTGGTGCAGTCATAGCACTAGCTACAGTTGGTCTCGGCGCGGCATTTCTTCGACTGACCCAGATTGAGCAGCAGACGCCACTCAGCCGAGTGTCCTTCGGAGTGCTGCTAGCGGCCGCAGTCCTGGCAGTCCTAAGCACGTGCGCTGCTGCTGCTGGTGGCCTTTCGGAGTCAGTCATTCCAATAGTGGGCTTCGGTGCCGTCGGATTTGTATTCGGCACGATCCGTCCTCCGTCTACAGATTCACGAACCTAATTCTGGAACAAGCAAACTGAGTCGCCCCGGCAAGTCCGGAGAGCTTCTAGTTTGAGAACTCCGCGATTCGCGTAGTTCTGTGTTCACCGTAGTAGAGCGCTTCGAGTTCGGCGGGTGGGATATCGCCGCAGTATTCGTAGAGCC
>JAAZAD010000384.1 GCA_012514505.1 Rhodococcus sp. (in: high G+C Gram-positive bacteria)
AACTTGCTCTTGGTGACCGAGTCGTTGACGTTGATCGCGGGGAACGTCAACTCGCCGGCAGCCGCAACCTGGTAGAGGCGCAGCACGCCGGTCGTGGTCTCCTCGGTGACACCCTTGACCGAATCGGCAATCCGCGTCCACTTCTGCGAGTCGGCCTCGAGCGAGCGGCGCAGCAGTGACAGGAAGACCTTGTACTCGTCGGAGTCCTGGTCCTCGTCCGTCGGGGGAACGACACCGGCCTTCTCGTACTGGGCACCCTTGAGCACCAGCATGGTGGCGTCGCCACCATCGTCGAGAATCATGTTGGCGGGTTTGTCGGCCTCCGGCCAGGTGAGCATCTGCTCGGCCGCCCACCAGTACTCCTCGAGCGTCTCGCCCTTCCAGGCGAACACCGGGATGCCCTTGGGCTCCTCCGGCGTACCGTGCGGGCCGACCACGATGGCCGCAGCAGCATGATCCTGAGTGGAGAAGATGTTGCACGACGCCCAGCGAACCTCGGCGCCCAACGCTGCGAGTGTCTCGATCAGGACCGCGGTCTGAATCGTCATGTGCAAGGAGCCCGAGACTCGGGCACCCTTCAAGGGCAGCACCTCTGCGTACTCGCGGCGCAATGCCATTAGGCCCGGCATCTCGTGCTCGGCCAACCTGATTTCCTTGCGGCCGAACTCGGCGAGCGAAAGATCCGCGACCGCGAAGTCGATCCCGTTGAGATGGGTCACCGTCGGTGCGGTGGAGTCTGAGGTCGTCATCTGCCTCTCCTGGTTGGCTGCTGCTGTTCGCCCAAGGTTATCGGTAGTCGGCCGCGTTCACGCACCTCACCTAGTCGGTGGACGACGACGACCCCGCGCCAGCCGCATCGGAATCACCTGAAGTCGTCGAATCACGTTCGCCGACACCGGCACTCCTCTTGCCCAGAACCGAGTTGCGCCGACTGTAGAAGAAATAGACGAAGATGCCGATCACCATCCAGCCGACGAAGCGCAGCCACGTCTCGACCGACAAGTTGACCATCAGCCACAAGCAGGCGATGACCGCGAGAATCGGAATCCACGGCACGAACGGCACCCGGAACCCACGTGGCAGGTCGGGGCGCTTCTTGCGCAGCACCACGACACCGATCGAGACGAGCACGAACGCGAAGAGCGTTCCGATGTTGACCATCTCTGCCAGGGTGAACATCGGCAGAAGACCCGAGAGCGCCGCGACGACGACACCGACGATGAGGGTGATGCGCACGGGAGTGCCATGACGTCCGGTGGTGGAAAGACCTCGTGGCACCAGACCGTCGCGCGACATGGCAAACAGCACCCGCGACTGGCCGAGCAACAGCACCATCACGACCGTCGTGAGCCCCAACAGCGCACCGAACGAGATGACGGTGCTCGCCCAGTCCAACCCGTGGATCCCGAATGCCGTCGCCAGGGTCGCGCCCTCACCGGACAACTCCCGGTAGTCGACCATCCCACTCAGAACGACCGTGACAGCTACATACAGCACGGTGACGATGACCAGCGATCCGAGAATGCCGCGCGGCAGTGCCTTCTGCGGATTCTTCGTCTCCTCCGCGGTGGTGGCCACCACATCGAATCCGAGGAACGCGAAGAACACCAGGCTCGCAGCAGCGAGGAGTCCGTACCAACCGAACGTGCTGCCGCCGGCGCCGGTCACCAGAGAGAGGAGCGATTGATGAATACCGGAACCGGTGTCGCTGCTCTCGGAGGGCGGGATGTACGGCGAATAATTGTCGGTGTCGATGTAGAACGCACCGACAACCACCACGAGCAGTACCACGGCCACCTTGATGGTGGTGATCACCAGCGACACCCGTGACGACAGCTTCGTTCCCGTCACCAGTAAGCCGGTGATGAGCGCGACGATCGCAACAGCGCCCCAGTCGAACTCGACCGAACCGATCATCACCGTCGGCGACACGGCATCGTCCAGGAAGTCGGCAAGGTACAGCGACCACCCTTTCGCCACCACCGACGCGGCCAGCGTGAACTCGAGAACGAGGTCCCAACCGATGATCCATGCCGCGAACTCCCCGAACGTCGCGTACGAGTACGTGTACGCACTGCCGGCGACGGGCACCGTCGAGGCGAATTCTGCGTAGCAGAGGGCAGCGAGACCACACGCTACAGCCGCGATCACGAAGGCCAAGGAGACGGATGGTCCCGCGACATTTCCGGCTGTTTGCGCCGTCAATGTGAAGATGCCGGCGCCGATGACAACCGCGACACCGAACACGATCAGATCCCAGGTGGTCAAGTCCCTCCGGAGCCGTTTACCCGGTTCGTCGGTGTCGGCGATCGACTGCTCGATCGACTTGGTCCGAAACAACCCGGATGCGCGCCTGTCCGAATCGGCCACAGATGTCTCCTTCGTCGAGATCCGCCGTCAATCTATGGCTTGATCGGCCTGAGCAAGTCCGGTTCGAGATAGATCACCCTCGCAGCCGGGACCGCCGAACGTACTCGGGCTTCCGCGCCGTCGATCGCCGCGGCGATTTCCGTGATGTCGGATCCGCGAGCGATGCCCAACTTCGCCGCCACCAGCATTTCTTCCGGGCCGAGGTACTGCGTCTTGATGTGGATGATGCACTCGATCTCGTCCCCGCCCATCAGGGCCGACCGGATGCGTCGTTCTTCGTCCGCGGTGGCACCCTCGCCGATCAGCAAGCTCTGCATCTCGATGATGAGAATGACCGCGATCACGCCGAGGAGCACACCGATGCACAGCGTGCCGATTCCATCCCACACAGGATTGCCGGTGAGCATCGACAACCCGACGCCGCCGAGGGCAAGGAAGAGACCGACCAGGGCACCGAGGTCCTCGAGAAGCACCACGGGCAGTTCCGGGCTGCGAGACGTCCGAATGAACTGCCACCAGCCTCTGTCGCCCTTCACCAGGCGCGACTCCTTCACCGCCGTGTAGAAGCTGAAGGTCTCCAAGGCAATGGCCACCAGAAGAATGACCACCGCCACGATCGGGGAGGTCAGGTCTTCGGGGTGCTGAATCTTGTGGATGCCCTCGTAGATCGCAAACATCGAGCCGAGCGTGAACAGAACAAGGGCAACGACGAACGAGTAGAAGTATCGATTGCGGCCGTACCCGAACGGGTGAAGGTCGGTCGCCTCACGCTCGGCACGCTTGAACCCGAGCAACAGCAGACCCTGATTCGACGTGTCCGCGACCGAGTGCACCGACTCCGCGAGCATCGAGGACGAACCCGTGATGAGGTAACCGGTGAACTTGGCCACCGCAATGCCCGCATTTGCGCCGAGCGCTGCGAGGATCGCCTTCTTACCCCCATGTGCCGACACCGGCATCTCCTCTCGTGAAGCCTCACGCCCGCACAGAATTGTTGTGGAGCGGATCACAGGCTACGCGACAGGCGTACCTACCGTTGCGCAGAACAACTGCGTGTCCGGATCACGTGCCTCGATCGTCACGGCAGCGTCGGCTGCGGAGAGCCAGGCAGCGGCACCCTGATCCAGACCCAGTTCGTCCTCACCGCTGGTGAGTCGTGCGCGTCCGCCGGTGCACAGCAGAATCCGGGGTCCTTCCGATTCCAGCGTGTGTGTGCGCATGTTCGGATCGTCGGACGACAACTCGAGACGGGACAGGGTGAATTCGGGCGCCGGTGTGGCGTAGCTGAACTCGACCGCATTGCCCAGCTGTTCGGCTTCGAGCACCGGCAGATCCAGTGTTTCGAAATCGAGGACCTTCAACAGTTCCGGTACGTCGACATGCTTGGGGGTCAGACCGCCACGCAGCACGTTGTCGGAGTTGGCCATGATCTCGACGGCTGTGCCGTGCAGATATGCGTGCAGATTTCCGGCATCGAGGTACAGACCCTGGCCCGGTTCGAGCGTGATGCGGTTCAGCAACAACGATGCGAGCACACCCGCGTCGCCAGGATATGCCTCACCCAATTCCAACGCGGTACGGACTTCTGCCACGAACTCCGAGTCGCTACCGCCGGCCAGGTAACGCACGCAGCCTTCCAGGACCGCGGGCATCAACGACGCCAGCACAGGTGGGGGCAACGTGATCCAGGTGGTGAACAACGCGCGCAGCCCATCCGAGTCCGGTTGCCCGGCAAGCAGGCCCGCATACGACTCGAGCTCGGGCACGTCGATCGCACTCAGCAGCTTCACCGTCCGTCGTGGATCACGGAACCCCGCCAATGCGTCGAACGTACTCAGTGCGACGACGAGTTCGGGCTTGTGGCTGCTGTCCCGGTAGTTGCGTACCGAGGAATCGAGCGGGATCTCCGCCGCGTTCTCCTTCTCGAACCCGTCCCTCGCCTGCTCCGCACTCGGATGCGCTTGCAACGACAGCGGCTCTTCCGCCGCCAGCAGCTTCAGCAGGAACGGGAGTCGCTCGCCGAACGACGCCACCGAATCCGGTCCGAGCTGGCCGAGCGGGTCGGCGTCGACCATGTCGAGCAACGATTGCTCTCCGCCGCCCGTGACAACACGAGCCGGGTCGCCCGGATGGGCACCCAGCCACAATTCGGCCTCCGGGTGCGGTGCGGGTACAGGCAGTCCGCGCAGTTCAGCGATAGCGGTGCGCGAACCCCAGGCGTACGAGCGCAACGCACCTTCGAGTAGGTGCACTAGCGCCCGCCCGTCAAACGGAGGTAAGCGGCCGCCATGTCGAGACGCGTCGCGAGCACGGCAGCCTCCTCGAACCGGGATGACGCAGCCCCGTCCACCTCGTCCGGGTCCGCCACCACGAGCACCCCGTCCGAAAGGCCGACGAGGCGGCGCTCGGTGACATGCCGCGATTCCTGTGGGGCGAGGGCGAAGAACCGGACCGGTTCGTCAGCGACCGGGCCGTCGAGATCCGGATCGTGAAAGATCGGGTCGGCGTGAGGTGATTCGACCACCGTCGATGCCAACGCGGCACCCGCTCGCAGCGCATCGGCGAGTTCGGCGGCTGCAGCGACCCGCCCCGAATACAGCAGCGCCTCGGCGCCCGCACAGGCCAGTTCGACGGCAGATTCCGTATCCCCGACGAGAACGATCCGGCGGCCGTGCATCTGTGCGGCGAGCGATTTCGCCGGGTTGTGAAATACCTCGTTGACCGGACTGTCACGCAATGCTTCCGCGTCGACTGCGTCCGCCAGGTCGGACAGATTCGGCATTGCGGTGTTCGGCTTCGCTTCGAGTGTCGCCACAACCGCGAGGTACACCGCGCAAAAACGCAACAAGCCGTGTTGCGGTGCGGCCGGAATGCGCGGCGCCAGCACCATCGCCCGCCCTGCCGATGCACCGCGCAGGGGCCCCTCGTCGGGGGCGGCCACCACGACCTCGGCGCCGCGCCGCACCGCGCCGTCGACAGCATCCGCGAGCCGGGGGTCGCCGGCGTCATCGCCTGCGACCACTACGACATCCAGAGATCCGACCCAACGCGGCGTGTGCGATACGTGCACAACCGGGAAGCCGAGGTGGGGGGCGAGTAGCGCAGTCACCAGAGATGCGGCCCGACCAGCTCGTCCCGACCCGGTGACGAGGACGACGCTGCGCGGGCGCAGACCCTGCAAGCGGTCGAGGGCGCCCTCTTGCACGGCAGAATGGGTGGCTCGTATCTGAGCGCCGCCCGTCGCTGCCGAACGCAACATACCGTCGACGTCCGCACCCACCAGTGCGTCGCCGTCGTCGAGATCCAACAGGGGCATCGGCGCTGTCATGGCACCGCACCCCCTTTCCTCGTCACTTGCGCTTACTTCAACTATGGCAGTCAGGCCCGCACGATGCCCAGTATCTCAGTCACCAATACTTCGACGTCCGCGGCGGTCGGTGCTTCCACGTTCAATCGAAGCAGCGGTTCGGTATTGGAGGCTCGCAGATTGAACCAACTGTTGCCGTTCAGGTCCACCGTCACACCGTCGAGGCGGTCCACCGAGCGGGTTCGGTCCGCGAATGCCGCCACCACTGCTTCGGTGCGTTCCTGCGCATCGGCCACGGTCGAGTTGATCTCCCCCGACGCCGCGTACCTCTCGTACTTCGCCATCAGCTCGGACAGCGGGCGCTCCTGCTCGCCGAGCGCAGCAAGAACGTGGAGGGCTGCGAGCATTCCCGAGTCGGCACCCCAGAAGTCGCGGAAATAATAGTGCGCCGAGTGCTCGCCGCCGAAGATCGCTCCGGTCTGGGCCATCTGCTGCTTGATGAACGAGTGCCCCACCCGGGTACGCACCGGCGTGCCACCGAGTTCGGTCACCAATTCCGGCACCGCACGCGAGGTGATCAGGTTGTGAATGATCGTCGAGCCCGGCTCCTTGGCCAACTCACGCTCGGCCACCAACGCCGTCACGGCGGACGGCGAGACCGGCAGACCACGCTCGTCCACGACGAAGCACCGGTCCGCGTCACCATCGAAGGCGAGTCCGATGTCGGCGCGCGTCTCCTGGACGTGCCGCTGCAGATCCACCAGGTTCGCCGGGTCGAGGGGGTTGGCCTCGTGGTTGGGGAACGTTCCGTCGAGTTCGAAGAACAGATCCTTCACCGTCAACGGGAGCGGTCCGAACACTGCGGGGACGGTGTGCCCACCCATTCCGTTGCCGGCATCGACTGCCACGGTGAGCGGACGCAGTTCCGACAGATCGACGAGGCCCCGAACGAACGATGCATAGTCTTCGAGAACGTCCTGCTCGGTGACCTGGCCGGGTGTGCCGTCGTAGTCGGGCACGCCGGCTACCAATTCGGACGAGATGGTGGCGAGTCCGGTGTCCTGACCAACCGGCTTGGCGCCGGCGCGGCACAGCTTGATGCCGTTGTACTGCGCCGGATTGTGGCTCGCAGTGAACATTGCGCCCGGGCAGTCGAGCAGCCCGGAAGCAAAGTACAGCTGATCCGTCGAGGCAAGTCCGATGTGCACGACATCAAGGCCCTGCGCAGTAACGCCTGCTGCGAATGCCTGTGACAGTTGCGGGGACGAATCTCGCATGTCGTGCCCGATCACGACACGGTTCGCACCGCCATCGTCGGCGCTGACGAGCCGCGCGAACGCACCCCCCACTTCACGTACGAAGGTGGCGTCGATTTGTTCACCGACAACTCCCCGCACGTCATATGCCTTGATCACGGCGTCAACGGACTCGGCTGATCGCGCCACTTCTGTTTTCTCCTTCACACCAGTGCTGGCGCAAGCGTAATGCCTCGTGCGTTCGGGGCGTCAGTTGGCAGGATCGGGCAGCACCCGCAGGTGGCCACGACGCCCGGTGCGCACAGATGTGGGCTGGACAGACGCGGACACACCGTCGTCGGCGGGTTCGTCCTGCTCACCGCTCACCCGTTCCCCCAGACCTGCCTCCCGCACAGCTTCCGCCAGCGCAGTCAGATCGTCCTCGTCCGGGGTGCTCGAGGAGAAGCCGCCTTCGTATCGGACCATCTCCCAGCCTTTGGGGGCCGTGATCCGCGACGCATGCGTCTCGCAGAGGTCCCACGAATGCGGTTCGTCCACCGTAGCGAGCGGTCCGACGACGGCCGTGGAATCCGAGTAGACGTACGTGAGCGTCGCGACAGCCGAGTTCTTGCACCCGGGGCGGCAGCATCGACGCAGAGATCTCACAATTGGGAACCCTAGTCCTCTCCTCGTCGCAGACCTACTCGGACACACCGGGCAAATCTGAATGCAATCCGTGACTACCGGCGCTCGGCCACCGGTGCCGTAATGTCCCGTCCATGGCCCGACCCGGACGCAGACGACCGACCAGCAGTCGATCCGTGGATCGGCGGGGTCGCGGACTTCGTAGCTCGGTATTTCCCCCCGACGTACCCGCACGGCGCACCCGTGCGGAAAAGTTCGATCTCGTGGTGCTCGACGCCTTCGCCCCCATTGACGCGATGTGGCACGACCGCCTGACCAAGATGGACATCGCGGTCGATGAAGTGCCGAAGATTCGGGCACTGGACCCGGATTCGGTGAACTGGCCAGACGAAGTGGTTGCCGACGGTCCGGTGCCGTTGTCAAGACTCATCCCAGCCGGCATCGACCGGCACGGCGTCGCCACCCGGGCGCGCGTCGTATTGTTCCGACGCCCCCTGGAACGGCGAGCAGAAGATCCGGACGACCTCGCGGAACTCGTCCACGACGTGCTGGTGCATCAGGTGGGCACCTATCTGGGCGTCGCCCCCGACGTCATCGACCCCACCCTGTCGGACGAGGACGACGACTGACGAAACCCGTCAGACGATCCCGCGCTTGAGACGACGGCGCTCACGCTCGGACAGACCACCCCAGATGCCGAACCGCTCGTCGTTGGCCAAGGCGGACTCGAGGCATTCGTCCTTGACCTCGCATCCGAGGCAGATTCGTTTGGCTTCCCTTGTGGAGCCGCCCTTTTCGGGGAAGAAGGCCTCGGGGTCGGTTTGCGCGCACAAGGCACGCTCCTGCCACTGGTCCTCGATCGTGTCGAACATTTCGTCGAATCCGGGAACCAGACTCAACGTGGGCCGGTCGACCGGCTCGTGTGCGGGTGCGCCCTCGGCTGCGCCCACTTCGGAATTGGTCTGCGATTCTCCGCTCATTGCGCTGTTGCGAGTTACGAACTCGACGTGCTCACTGGGCATCGTTTCGCCTCCTAACCTTCGATTGCGCAGACATTCTTCTTGTTCGGTACACCGAGCTCTTCCGAACCCGGTAACCATGCCGCAACTCGATTTCGCACCGAACCCCTAACCCCCGGGTTCGAACGCTCGTTCGAATCGATAGGTGCTGCAGGCGATTCCACCTCGCAACAACCGAATGACATAGCTGTGATTACACACGCCCAGCGTGTCGCGGTCAAGCGAACGGGAAAATCTCCATTACTATTTCGCGTCGCTCTTCGGTGCGTGAGCGCAGGCTCCCCCACACGTCGCGGCAAATGGTTTGCGGCGAAGTTGCACACCCTCCCCGAACGACGTAGTTCTGCGATACGAATAGGCTCGGGGCCGTGAACGTGACTGTATTGGTTGGCGGCGTCGGCGGGGCGCGATTCCTGCAAGGCGTGCAGAGTTTTCTGAACCGGTTCCCCCGCAGCGATGGCGAGAGCGACGCGCATCGGATCACCGCGGTGGTCAATGTCGGTGACGACGTCTGGATGCACGGGCTGAGAATCTGCCCCGACCTCGACACCTGCATGTACACCCTGGGTGGTGGCATCGACCCCGAACGCGGCTGGGGTCATGTCGGCGAGACGTGGAACGCCAAGGAAGAACTGGCGGCGTACGGCGCGAAGCCCGACTGGTTCGGTCTCGGCGATCGCGACATCGCAACGCACCTCATCCGTAGCCAGATGCTGCGCACCGGATATCCCCTCTCGGCCGTGACCGAGGCGCTGTGCAACCGCTGGCAGCCCGGAGTGACGCTCCTTCCGGTCACCGACGATCGCAGTGAAACGCACGTCGTCATCACCGATCCCGAAGACGGCGAGCAGAAGGCCATCCACTTCCAGGAATGGTGGGTGCGGTACCGCGCGCAGGTGGACACTCATAGTTTCGCGCACATCGGTGCAGAGCAGGCGAAGCCGGCACCCGGAGTGATCGAGGCGATCGAGTCGGCCGATGTCGTACTGATCGCACCGTCCAACCCGGTCGTCAGTGTCGGCGCGATTCTGGCGGTTCCCGGGATCCGCGGCGCACTCCGGACCACGGCAGCCAAGGTGATCGGCCTGTCTCCTGTCGTCGGTGGAAAGCCGCTGCGCGGCATGGCGGACGAATGCCTGGACACCATCGGCGTCGAGACGTCTGCGGAGGCCGTCGGCCGCTACTACGGCGCCCGATCCGACACCGGTCTTCTCGACGGCTGGCTGGTTCACGAGACCGACACCGCCGACGTTCCGGGTGTGGACGTTCGCAGCATTCCGCTCATCATGACCGACCCGGAAACCACCGCGGACATGGTGCAGGTCGCGTTCGACATGGCCGGGTCGACCCCGTGACCGATCACGCTCCGGGCGGCTCCATCGAACTCCGTCCTCTCGCCGGGCTTCCCGAGTTCCGGCCGGGCGACGACCTGGCGGCTGCGGTGGTGGCCGCCGCACCCTGGCTGGCGGACGACGACATCTTGATCGTCACGAGCAAGGTGATCTCCAAGGTCGAGGGCCGCATCGTCGCGTCCCCCACCGATCCCGACGAACGGGACGCGGCACGCAGGCGGCTCGTGGACCAAGAGGCGGTTCGCGTGGTTGCGCGCAAGGGCCGGACCCTCATCACCGAGAACCGTCTCGGCATCGTCCAGGCTGCGTCCGGAATCGACGGTTCCAACGTGGACGGCGGCGAACTGGCACTACTCCCCACGGATCCCGATTCGAGTGCGCGCGCCCTGCGCGAGCACATCCGGGACCGACTGGGCGTGACGGTGGGTGTCGTCGTCACCGACACCATGGGCCGCGCTTGGCGCACCGGCCAGATCGACGCAGCGATCGGATCATCCGGACTGGCCGTCCTCCATGCGTATGCAGGTGCCGTCGACGGTCAGGGCAACGAGTTGTTCGTCACCGAGGTTGCCGTAGCTGACGAGATCGCGGCGGCCGGAGATCTGGTGAAGGGAAAGCTCGGCGGTGTCCCTGTGGCCGTGCTGCGCGGCCTGTCCCCTCGCGATGACGGCTCCACTGCGCGCACTCTCGTCCGCGAGGGCGCCGAAGACCTGTTCTGGCTCGGGACCGAAGAGTCGTTCGCGCGTGGCCGTTCAGAGGCACTGTTGTTGCGCCGCTCGATTCGCCAGTTCTCGGACCAACCTGTCGACCCGGACATCGTGCGCAGTGCCGTCGACGAGGCGCTCACGGCTCCTGCGCCACACCACACCCGGCCGGTGCGCTTCGTGTGGCTGCGCACAGACGACGTGCGCACACGCCTACTCACGGCAATGCGCGAACAATGGCGCGCCGACCTGACCGGCGACGGTGTTTCCGCTGAATCCGTCGAGAAGCGTGTGGCGAAGGGCAACATCCTCTTCGATGCCCCTGAAGTCCTGATTCCGTTCTGTGTGCCGGACGGTGCGCACCCGTATCCGGACGAGCGCCGCACCGCGGCCGAGTCCACGATGTTCACCGTCGCCGTGGGTGCCGCGGTGCAGGGCCTCTTGGTGTCGTTGGCGACCAAGGGCGTCGGGAGTTGCTGGATCGGGTCGACCATCTTTGCCGCCGACCTCGTCCGCAACGTCCTCGACCTGCCCGACGACTGGGAACCGTTGGGTGCCATCGCCGTCGGACACCCGAACGAGCCGCTGACCCCGCGCGAACCGGTCGGAGCCGGCGACGCCCTGATCGAACTATGAAACACCGTCGAACTATGAACACGGGAGAACGATGAGCGCCCGGTCTCTGCACGAATCGGCTGTCCTACAGCTCGAGAACTGGCGGCCGTCCGACCCCGCCGACGAGTCGTTGCGGCACACGATGCTCGCGTTTCTCGATTCGGCACCCGGCGGATGTCTGCGCGAACATGCCCCAGGACACATCACCGCTTCGTCGCTCGTCCTCGACGAAGCGGGTGAGCATGTGCTGTTGACGCTGCATCCCAAGGTCGGCCGGTGGATCCAATTGGGCGGTCACTGCGAGGTATCCGACGACACGGTGGTCGCCGCAGCACTGCGCGAGGCACGCGAGGAGTCGGGTATCCACGACCTGACAATCGATCCGAACCTGTTGTCGGCGCACACGCATCCGATCACGTGTTCCCTCGGCCGCCCGACCCGGCACCTCGACCTACGGTTCCTGGTACGGGCCGCGAACGGCGCACGCATCGTACGCAGCGACGAGTCCACCGACCTGCGATGGTTCCCCGTCGGCGACCTGCCTGCCGACGCGGAGAAAGACACGATCGACCATCTCGTCGGGCTGGCCGAACAGCGTCAGCGAACCCGCTCGAGCTGAGGCCGCTTCGCGCTCACGTTGTCGCCGGACGACGTGCCACGCACCCGTCGGCCGATCCACGGCAGCAGAAAGTCCTTGGTCCACAGCAGATCCGAGCGGCACTGTTCGGCCTTGTCCAATTCCGGCGCGGGTCCGAGATCGGGGCGGACGGCGTCGTGGTCGATTCCGAGGACGTCGAGCACACGCACCGCCATGTTCTGGTGACCTGCGCTGGACATGTGCAACCGGTCCCAGTCCCACATTCGCATGTCCTGATACTCGTCGAACCGCCAGAAGTCGACAACCGTGGCACCGTGGCGCTCGGCAACCTCACGCACGAGTTCGTTGTAGATCGCCGCTCTCCCGCGCAGCATCCCGAACACGGGCGCCCAGCCGGAGTCGTAGGCAGTGAACACCAATACCCGCGCCCCCGAGGCCGACAGCTTTGCGATGCCGGACTCGTAGTGCGCGACAATCGCATCCAAGTCGACACCCGGGCGCATGAAATCATTACCGCCCGCGTAGATCGTCACCAGGTCCGGTCGCAACGCGACCGCGGCATCGACCTGCTCGTCCACGATCGGCTTCAGCAGCCGTCCGCGGACAGCCAGATTCGAATACGTGAATTCGGGATTGCCTACCGAAAGCTGTTCCGCAACACGATCTGCCCAGCCGCGAAGACCGTTGGGGTAGAAATCGTCCGGGTCACCCACGCCCTCGGTGAACGAGTCTCCGAGGGCGACATACCGCTCGTAGCCGTGCGTACTCATCTCAGACGTCGGTACTGAAGCGGACGCCACCGTCGGGCAGCACCACACCGGGCCACACCCGTGCGCCACGCAGTAGTTCACACCGGGCACCGACATCGGCGCCGTCACCGATCACCGCATCACGGACGAGGGCACGTGGTCCGATGCGGGCGCCGAACCCGATGATGGTTCGTTCCACCGTCGCACCGGCTTCCACCACCGCACCGTCGAACACCACCGCCCCGTCCAACCGCGCACCAGCACCGACTTCGGCTCCGCGACCGACCACTGTTCCGCCGATCAGCACGGCGCCCGGCGCCACCCCGGCACCGGGGTGGACGAGCGATTCGCCGCGTGGCCCTTCGAGCGCCGGCGAGGGCGCAATGCCACGAACGAGGTCGGCGGAACCACGGACGAAGTCCTCCGGGGTTCCCATGTCGCGCCAGTACGAACTGTCCACATGGCCGAAAACGCGTGAGCCTTGCGCGAGCAGCGCCGGGAACACTTCGCGCTCGACAGACACCGCGCGCCCCTCCGGGATCTGCTCGATCACCGAACGCTTGAACACGTAGCAACCGGCATTGATCTGATCCGTGGGCGGGTCCTGCGTCTTCTCCAAGAACGCGGTGACTCGACCGTCCTCGTCGGTGGGGACGCAGCCGAACGCGCGCGGATCCCCCACTCGCACCAGGTGCAGCGTGACATCGGCCTCGGTGGCGACGTGCGTGTCGAGGATGCCGGACAGGTCCGTGCCGCCCAGAACGTCACCGTTGAACACCATGACGTTCTCGCCGCGCAGTTTCGGGAGCACGTTGCGGATGCCGCCGCCGGTGCCGAGCGGATCGGTCTCAGTCACGTACTCGATCTCGAGGCCCAGCTTGGATCCGTCACCGAAGTGATCCTCGAAAACCTCGGCCCTGAACGAGGTTCCCAGCACCACGTGTTCGATGCCTGCGTCCGCAATGCGGGCCAGCAAGTGGGTGAGGAACGGAAGCCCCGCGGTGGGAAGCATCGGCTTCGGCGCCGAGAGCGTCAACGGGCGCAGCCGCGTGCCCTTACCGCCGACCAGTACGACCGCGTCGGTGTTCTTCTCAATTGCCATGTGTGGTCACGCCCTCGTTCTCTTCCCTACGTCGTTCGCGCACTGCCGCGGCGACCGCGATCCGCGACCGCGCGGCCAATCCGCCGCGCAGCCCCCATCGAATCGGTGCCTGCCACCAGTGGGGGTGCCGATCCGCCTGGAAGCGGTACGCACTCTGGTGGTGCGCCGGCAGCATCAGTTCCGGATGTCGACCGGCGGCATGCCCCTTTGCGTGGGTCACCTCTGCGGTCGGGACGAACACGTTGAGCCAGCCGGCCTTGCCCAGTCGGTCGCCCAAGTCCACATCCTCCATGTACATGAAGTACCGGGAGTCGAAGCCGTTGATCGCGTCGAACGCAGCGCGCCGCATCAGCAGGCAGGATCCGGACAGCCAGCCCACCGAACGTTCGCTGACCGCTTCGTTCTCCTGCCGGTAGCGCTGGGTCCAGGGGTTGGACGGCCATACCGATCCCAACACCGCGTGCCCGGCACCGGAGACGAGATCGGGAACCTGCCGCGCCGACGGGTAAACACTGCCGTCCGGCTCGCGAACGAGCGGGCCGAGGGCGCCTGCACGGGGCCAGCGCTGCGCTGCGGCAAGCAGATCGTCGATCGCACCGGGACTCCAGCGCACGTCCGGATTCGCGACGACGACGAACTCGATGTCCTCGTCGATCTCGGCCACCGCGCGGTTGATCGCGCCGCCGTAGCCGATGTTGCCACCGGTACGCAGCAACCGCGCGCGCTCGTGGGCCGCATCGGCGGCTTCGGGCGCACCGTCGGTCGAGCCATTGTCCGCCATGATCACCAGCGGCTTTTCTGTCGTCGCCACGTCGAGGGTCTCCAGAAAATGCTCCAGATGCTCGCCAGGCGAGTAGGTCACCGTCACCACGGCCAGCTTCGAACTCACGCGGGCAAGCGTAGCCGTTCTCCTCGTCGGCACCTCACCGCGTCAGGAAAGAGCAGTGCGGAGAGCGTCGCGCCAGTGCGGAAGGGGACGCAGCCCGGCTGCTGCCCAGGCACGCCCGGACAGAACGGAATACGCCGGCCGCGGCGCCGGCCGCACGAACTCCGCGCTGGTACAGCCCACAACCCGGTCCGGGTCGGCACCCATCTCCTCGAACACGGCCCGGGCCAGATCGAACCAGCTCGCCGCACCGCCGTTGGTTGCGTGGAGGACGGTCTCACCACCCGTACCGGATTCGACCAATTGCAGGAGCCCATCGGCCAGATCACCGGCGAACGTGGGCGAACCGACTTGGTCTGTGACGACGTTCACAGTGTCACGTTCGGACTCCAGCCTCCGCATCGTGGCGACGAAATCGGTGCCGGTGCCCGTGTATACCCAGGCTGTGCGCACAATCCGAGCTGTCGGCATGAGACGGTGAACTGCCCTTTCACCCGCGAGTTTGGTACTGCCGTACACGGTCCGCGGACCGGTGGGAGCGTCCGTTTCATACGGAGTGTCCGCTTCACCGGAGAAGACGTAGTCGGTGGAGATATGAATCAGGTCGGCGCCTGCCGCGACACACGCTCGCGCCAGATTCTCGGGTCCCGTGGCGTTGACCGCGCGTGCCCGTTCTTCGTCGGTCTCGGCCGCATCGACAGCCGTGTACGCGGCACAGTTGATCACCACGGATCCCGGCTTCACCTGCTCGTTCACTGCCTGCGCGTCGGTGATGTCGAGGTCGCCGGACCCCACGCCCCGCACGTCGAGGCCTCGAGCAGAAGCGCGGTTCACAACCAGCGAACCCAGCTGTCCGTTGGCCCCGGTCACGAGAATCTCCGTCACGGGCAACAGTCTGGCACGCCGTTTGCGCATCCCGAGACCGCAGACCCCGACCAGTAACCTTGTCTGCGTGCCACACGACTCGCGAACCACCGACGTGCATCCGGCGCCCCCGCGGCGTACAGGTCGCATCGCCCTCGCCGTTCTGTCCGTCCTGGCGTTGGTGATCACCGGATTTGCGTGGCAGAGCATCGATTCGTTGCGCAACAACCTCGCAACGGCCGGCGGGCTGGGGCTCGGTGGTGGCGACGACGGTGCCGTCGACATTCTCATGGTGGGCACCGACAGCCGGACCGACGCGCACGGCAATCCACTGTCGGAGCAGGAGCTCGCAACACTTCGTGCGGGCGAGGAAATCGCATCGAACACCGACACGATCGTCCTGATCCGTGTCCCGAACGACGGCAGTTCGGCCACGGCGATCTCCATCCCCCGGGACTCGTACGTGAAAGTTCCCGGTCTCGGAATGTCGAAGATCAATGCCGCATACGGCGCGACGAAAGAAACCACACGACTCGAGGCCGTAGAGGACGGTGCCACACCGGAAGAAGCGGAGAAGAAGTCCACCGAGGCGGGACGTGAGGCTCTCGTCGAGTCGGTGGCCGATCTCACCGGGATAACGGTGGACCACTACGCCGAAGTGGGACTGCTCGGATTCGTGCTCCTCACCAACGCGGTAGGAGGTGTCGACGTCTGCCTCAACGACGACGTGTGCGAACCACTGTCCGGTGCCGATTTCGAGGCCGGTGAACAGACTCTCGAGGGTGCCGACGCACTGAGCTTAGTCCGTCAGCGGCACGCGCTTCCACGCGGCGACCTCGACCGGATCGTGCGACAGCAAGTATTCATGGCCTCTCTGGTCAACCAGGCTCTCAGCGCGGAGACGCTCAGCAATCCCTCGAAGCTGGACGAGCTCTCCTCGGCTGTGGAACGTTCGGTGGTCCTCGACGAAGGGTGGGACATCGTCGATTTCGCGCAGAAGCTGAAGGATCTGGCCGGCGGTGAAGTCAAGTTCCAAACGATCCCCGTTGCCGACATCAACGGCATGACCGACTACGGCGAGTCGATCGTGCGGGTCGAGCCGGACGAGGTGAAGAAGTACATCTCCGGACTCGTCGGCGAAGAACCCGAATCCGTGGAGACGACCACCACCACCACGGAGGCACCCGACATCGAGCCATCGACGGTGACCGTGAACGTCTCGAACTCCGGCAGTATCGGCGGCCTCGCCGGGGATGTGGCCGCCGTACTGACCACCGCCGGATACAACCAGGGTGAGGTCGCAAACTACGAGGGCGAGGCGGTCTCCGAGTCGACCGTGTTCGCACACTCCAAAGACGACGACGGCGCTGCTGCGGTGGCAGCGGAACTCGGTGACATCACCGTCGAAACGGATTCGTCACTGCCCGAGGGGACTGTGCACGTAGTTCTTTCGGACGACTACAGCGGACCCACGAGCGCAAGTGAAGCCGGCTCGGCGTCATCCGAAACGTCCTCAGGAACCGGAAACGTCTCCACCTCTCCCACACCCGCGCCGCCCGGACGACCGATCGACGCAGGCACCGAAGGACCACGCTGCGTCAACTGAATTGGGCGCGCAAAGAGAAACGGAATCGTCTTGTCCATGAATCACGCCAACCGCACCTTGACCGACGCGCTGCTGGATCCGATCCTCGCGGCCGACCCGGCGGGCCCGCGCGTGACCTTTTACGACGACAGCTCCGGCGAGCGAGTGGAACTGTCCGCGATCACGCTCGCGAACTGGGCGGCCAAGACCGCCAACATGGTTCGGGACGAATTCGCGATCGAGCCGGGAGCCCGGGTGTCCGTGCTGCTACCCGCGCACTGGCAGACAGCGGCCGTCCTGCTCGGAGTGTGGTGGGCGGGAGCCGAAGTACTGCTCACCGCCGATCCGGACGCCGATCTCGCGATGGTGACTGCCGACCGTCTCGACGACGTCGACGACGTCGCCGAGATCGCAGTCCTGTCCCTGGACGCCTTCGGCCGACCGGTTCCCGACCTGCCGGTAGGAATTACCGATTACGCAACGTCGGTGCGCGTGCACGGCGACCAGTTCATCCCGTCCGTCGCCGGCCCGGCGCTGGCGGGACGCAGCGTCGACGATCTCCTGGCCGCAGCCGAGGAATCGGCAGCGCGACAGAAGATCAGCGGCACCGACCGCGTGCTGTCCTCGGCCCCCTGGACCACACCCGACGAACTTGTCGACGGCCTCCTCTCCGTTCTCGCGGTCGGCGCCTCACTCGTACAGGTAGCCAACCCGGACGCCGAAAAGACCGAGCGCCGAATGGCATCCGAGAAGGTTACGGCGCGGCTCCGCCGCCCGTGAGTGTTTAGCGAGTCCAGAGGGTCGTTAACCACTCACAAGCGGCGAAGCCGCCTGTCGCGTTTCACTCGCCCAGCGCAGCAGCGAATACAGCAGTTCCGTAGCACCTGGCATGAATCCAGAGCCGTGGTGGTACACCGGATCCATCGTGGTCACCAGTAGACGAGCCGGCTGATTGACCTCGTCGACGAAGAGGACCGTGCCCACGTCCTCCCCCTCTTCCTCGACGACCACCAAAGACTTCGCACCCTCTGGCGGATGCACAAGGCCGTGATTGTGCCAATTGAGGGCCGAGAGGGTGAAGTACTCCCAGAAGGGGTCGTCCGTCAACCGCGCGCGTGTTCCGGTGTCTTCACCGGTCCGCCACTTCCAGAACACAGGTCGACGGAACGTGTAGGAAATCTGCGGCAACCACTGTTCGACGTCATTCTGGCCGAGGACGATGACCGTCTTCGCCGGGTCCTTCAGCGCTTCTCGCAATGCCGATTCGAAACGCTTCCTCTGCACGGGCGGCAGTCGGTCACCCACCAGAATCACGTCCAGAGCGTCGAGTTCGACCGGATCGGCAGTCGGCAGATATATCGGCTGAACGTGATACGCCTGCAGCGCCGGATCACGCAGAGTCGAGAGCGCAGGGAACGAACCGCAGTGCAGGATTCCGATATGTGGTGGTGTCATGCCTTCACTCCTGCCGAAGTCTGGGTGGACGCGTCCGCGGAGGTGTCGCCGCGCAACCAGCGGACTAGGTTCTCACCGAAAGCCCCTGTGCTGTAACGGGGATCCGCATACTTCTCGAGGTCGCGGCCTGCGTGGACCAAGACCTCTCCGGTGCCGATCCGGTAGCTGTAGTCCAACGGAAGCGAGAGTGGACCGATCCCGGTGATCACCGTGGCGTCAGCCGGGAGATCGACGTGATACCCGCGACCGTAGAACCCGGCCACCCCGATCTCCACCAGCGCTTCATAGCTGTGAACTCCCGGCGCTCCGGTGCGGTAATGAAGGTCGTCGTAGTCGACGCCGGCCCACACAGGGTGCTCGTTCAGTTGAACCGGTTGTAGTTCCAGTGCCGACCGGGCGGTGAGTTTCGACCACGGCGCCAGGCCCTGGATGAACGGAACCGTTATCTGCCCGTTGATCAGCACACGACCACCACCGCGAACGAACTCTGTGAGCGCATCCAGATGGGTGGACAGAAACATATGATCCGCGCCGGCCGGGACGATGAGCCCAGCACCCGAGAGAATCCGGCCTCGTGCCTCGGTGTCGTCCAGGTCGTAGACGTCGACGCTGGTGATCTCGTCCATCCAGCTCGCGTGTTCGAGGATCGGCGGTTCGACGCGTCCTTCCAGTCTGTACACGGTCATACTGCGTGTTCTCCTAGTTCGTGTTTGCCTGGTTCGTATGCTTCTGGCTGAGTTTCTGTCCTTGACGGCGGCACTGTGGTTCTCAGCGATGGCCCGAAATCCGGTACTGCGACCTGCCGCATGCCGGAGCGCGTTTCGACACCGTGCACACTGATCGGCAGTCCGTACACTTCGCTGAGCATCGACGCACTCAGCAACGATTCCGTTGGCCCCCATCGTGTTTCCTCACCACTGACGAAGAGCAGGGAGTTGCGGGAAACATGTAGGGCATGATCCGGGTGGTGTGTGGTCATGATGATCGCCAGCCCATCGCCGGCCAGCTGCCGGAGAACGTCGAGCACCTTCGATTGATTACGGAGGTCCAGCGCTGAAGCAGGTTCGTCGAGTATCAGAATCCGAGACTGGGACGCCACCGCCCGTGCAATGAGGACGAGCTGGCGTTGTCCCCCGGACAGTCGCGAGTACTCGCGGTCGGCCCAATCTGCCACGCCCACACGCTCCATGGCTTCCGTCGCCGCTCTGCGGTCATCGCGGCCCGGAACCTGAAATGCGCGCAGCATCCGAGTACGGCCCATCAACACCATGTCCTTGACCAGATAGGAAGTCAGGGCGCCGTGATCCTGCGGAACGTAACCGATCGGTGCATGCGCGACGATTCGCCCGTGAGCCGGCTCGAGCATTCCGGCCAGGTTTTTCAGCAGGGTCGTCTTACCCCGAGCATTGGGGCCGAGGATCGGCAGGATGTCGCCGGATTTCAGAGTGAACGACAGGTCCTTGAAGAGCCACGGGGCCCGCGCGTTGTATCGGAAGCCCACGTTCTCGACCTCGAGCAGAGTTTCGCCGACGTCAGTTCCCATTGAGCCATGCCTTCTTCCGTGAGTTGGCCAGCAAGAGGACGAACACCGGTGCGCCGATCATCGCGGTCAGGATGCCGAGCGGAATCTCGCTGCTGCCCAGCGAACGAGCCAGAGTGTCGATGACGACCAGGTAGGTTCCGCCCAGCAACAACGAGGTGGGCAACAGCACGCGGTGATCGGTGCCCACCCACAGACGCGCCAGATGCGGAACGACCAAACCGACCCAACTCACTGCGCCGGCAACAGCTACCGTGCCTGCGGTCATCAGGGCGACGGCACTCAGTAACAGCAACCTGGCTCTGCGTGGGTTCACCCCCAGTGCGGCTGCGTCGTCGTCGCCGAGTGAGAGCACGTTCAATCGCCAGCGCATTCCCAGGATCGCGACCGCCCCGATGGTGACCGGAATCAGCGCGATGAGCACCTTGTCGTAACTTGCAGAGGCCAGCGATCCGAGCAGCCAGTGCACGATCGACGGAAGTTCGGAGTACGGATCGGCAATGTAGGTCAAAAAAGACACGCAGGCGTTGAAGAACGCGGCGACCACGATGCCTCCGAGGACGATCATGAGCATCGGCGCACCGCCGCCCAACCGTCCGAGTGCCAGCACTATGGCGAGCGCGAGAAGGCCGAACCCGAAGGCGCCACCGACCAACCACGCCGCGGAGAGCCCGAACATCAACACCAGGACGCCACCGAATGAGGCCCCGGCGGTGACGCCGATGATGTCGGGGCTCACCAGCGGGTTGCGGAAGAGCGCCTGAAGGCAGGCGCCGCCGAGCGAAAGCGCGCCGCCGACAACGAAAGCCAACAACACTCGGGGCAGGCGCACGTCCATGATGACCGTGGCTTCGGCTCCGGTCCAGGTCTGACGAATCGGTGACTGCTGGACGAACGGCATTACGTCGATCGCCCTACTCGCGAGGAGCCGAATGATCTCGTTGGGAGGAACCCAGAAGCGCCCCACCGCCATTGCGCCGATCATCACGACCACCAGCGCCACCGCGCAGAACACGAGGGGGTGCACGCGTAACAGGTTGCGCCTGACCGGTGCAGTCTGGGGCGGCGTTTCCTGTTGCGGCGAGTAGGTGACCGCCATTTCAGGCCTCGAAAACCTGGTAGCCGAGGCTGTCACGGTTCACGTCGAGACGCAGCGTCCGGTCGATCTGCTGTTCGCTGACGTCGTAGCCGTAGAGATACTTGATGCGCTCGGCCAGGGTCGCCCGCAGATCGTGACCGACCCGTTCGGGGTGGAAGATCTCTGCCGCCCACTGCCACATGAGCGGTGACTCTGCACAAGGCACTTCCCAGCGGTAGCCGCCCAACGGCGCCTTGTAAACGCGGCGATTCCGCACCGCGCTGATCGGAGCCAACGCCGGGTCTTCGTAGATCTCTTGTGGCGTGCGCTCGTCGAATCCTCCGAGGGTGATGATCTCCGGGTCCCACTCGATGAGCTGTTCCGCGCTGACGATGCCGTTGGGGCTGAGGTTGTTCTCGGCCACGTTCCGTCCACCCGCCAAGGTGATCCAGTGTTGCGCGTAGGTCTTGCCGCTACGGGCTTCGAAGCCCTGGCCCGATTGCTTCAGATGCACTGCCCGCACCGGAGTCGTGACACCTTCCATCACCTTCTTCAGGCGAGCTTCTTCGGAATGCATCCAATCGATGATGGCGGTGCCCCGATCGGGCTTACCCAAGATGTCCGCGAAGAGGACGACCCAGGCCTCCAGATCTTCCTGGGTGCCGTAACGCAGCCCGACGGTAGTGAACCCGGCATTCTCGAGCGGCTCGATGATCTCGTCACCACGGTCCCCCCACTGGAAAACCACATCGGGATTCAACTCGGTGATGGTCTCGATGTTCGGGACGAAGCTCGATTGTGCAACCGTGGTGGTGGTTCGCGCTGCCGGGAAAATCTCACCGAACAGGCCCTGCTGGTCGGCCTGCCGAGTGGACTCGTTGATACCGACGATCCTGTCGTAGCTTCCGTCGACGGCCGCGATGATCGACGGGGACGGGATGACGGTGGTCGCGATTCGCTGCACCGGCGCGTTGAAGTGAACCTTCACCCCACGCATGTCGGTCACCGTGAAGCCTGCTGAACCGGTTCCGGAGGTCGCTGCCGTGACGGTTTCGCGTGACGAGCACGCGCCGAGCGTGAGTGCGAGCAGTCCCAGCCCGGCGCCGCCGAGCACGGATCGGCGGGACAAAGCTCCCCGCTGAGCGGATGATTCAGGCGGCACGACACACTCCGTTTGATGATTAGGTAAGGCTGTCCTGCCGAGCATCTAATCACAGGCAAACCGCCGAGTGGAATCCGAGGAGCCGCGGCCCGTGAGTGGTTAGCGAGTCCAGAGGGTCGCGGGCCACTCACAGGCGGCGAAGCCGCCTTGACTCTCCCCCAGTGGGAGACAGCAACGTCACGAGGGCAAGCACAACACGAGTCCTGAGGAGTCATCATGAACGCCCTGTACCCCGCAATCTGCGCCCACGACGTCCCGACAAGCCGCGACTTCTACGCAAGGCTGTTCGGGCTCGACATCGTCTTCGACTCGGGTTGGTACGTCCAACTCGTCGACCGGGCCAACCCGACCGCCCAGATCGGGATCATCGAACAGGGCCACGCCACCGTTCCGGACGGATACCAGGGCGTGCCTGCGGGCGTACTCGTCTCCATCGAGGTCGACGATGCGACGGCGCTACACGAGCACGCGGTCGAATCGGGTCTGCAGATTGCGATGACATTGCGCGACGAGGACTTCGGGCAACGCCATTTCATGACTGTGGACCCGGACGGGTTGCTCGTCGACGTCATCGAACTGACTCCCATGCGCGGTGAATTCGCCGATTCGGGGTTGAATGGTGCCCATGGCGTTGTTGTCGATCGGTGAATTCGCGCGCGCCGCGCGGATGTCGGTGAAGGCGTTGCGGCACTACGACGCACTCGGCGTCCTGGTGCCCGCACACGTCGACCCGCATTCGGGCTATCGACGCTACGAGCGGGCTCAACTTCGGGACGCTTTGCTGATCACCTTGATGCGGCAGGCCGACATCGGGTTGCCCGTCGTGCGGTCGGCCCTCGCCG
>JAAZAD010000385.1 GCA_012514505.1 Rhodococcus sp. (in: high G+C Gram-positive bacteria)
GCTGGGCGTGCGGGCATACCGCGTGCCGGGATCGGAACGCTGCCAGAGTGGTTCTGGTTGTGGTGGAGCGTGGCCACACCGGTGTCGACGACGTAGGTCACTGGGATCCGCCTCCTTCGGGTGGTGGTTCCGGTGCGGTCTGAGTCGGGGATCTCCTGCCTTCGGGCACGAGAGGAGTTAACGGACCATGAAGCCGGCGTCGAGCGCCCATTCGGTGCCGGTGATGAACTTCGCTTCGTCGGAAACGAGGTAGGCGACTGCGCTGGCGACGTCCTCGGCTTCGAGCATCTGCAGCGGCAACGCGTTCTGCATTCCGGAGATCGAGTTCGATCCTCCGGCGGCGGCCTGCTCCATCAGCTCGCGCATGGCGTCGTTCAGGGTCATACCGCTTGCGACTCCGGTGGGATGGATGGTGTTCACGCGAATCCATTCGGGTGCAAGGTATCCCGCCAGGCCCTGCATCAATCCGACCAGTCCGCGCTTCGCGGAGGCATAGGCGTTGCCGCTCGCGAGCAACGACGGTGACGCCTTCAGTCCGGCAGTGGAGCTGGTCATGACGATGGAACCGCCGCGCCCGCCTGCCCGCATTTCCGGCAGCGCTGCCCGCACGGTGTGGTAGACGCCGGTCAGGTTGGTGTCGATGACGTCGTTCCAGTCGGCGAGGAAGTCCTCCGACTCCGGTCCCATCCGGATGATTCCGGCGTTGGCGACGATGATGTCGACCCTGCCGAATTCCCGGTAGCCCTCCTCGAATGCCGAACGAAGTCCGTAGTAGTCGCGCACGTCGGCCTTCAGCGCGACCATTCTGCGTCCATGCTCCACGACCATCTTCTCGGTCTCCGCCAGATCGTCTTCGGTGGCGTTGGGGTAGGTCATCGAGGCGACGTTCGCGCAGATGTCGATGCCGATGATGTCGACGCCTTCGCGAGCCAGCCGTACTGCGTGCGCGCGGCCCTGGCCACGTCCGGCGCCGGTGATGAATGCGACGCGTCCATCCATTCCTGCCATGACTGCTCTCTTCCCTGGATGATTCGGGGTGACTCACCTGATGCCTGAAAGATAATGTGATCGACTGAACAGTTAAGGCATAGGACTTAACCCTGTCCAGGGTGATTTGATGAACGACATGACCGAGTCGACGTCCCCTGTCGGGCGTTCCGCCAAGCAGGAACTGGTCCTGACCGCGGAACGCCTCTACGCGCGGCACGGGCTCGACGGTGTTCCGTTGCGCCGTATCGGCGCCGAAGCTGGGATGGCCAACAAGTCGGCCGTGCAGTACCACTTCGGCTCCAAGCAGGGCCTCATCGACGCCATCCTGATCAATCGCGTCGAAGACCTGACCCGTCGTCGCTCCCTACTCGAAGCCCGGCTTCCCGCGACAGACCTGCGTTGCGTCGTCGAGGCGCATCAGCTGCCTCTGATCGAGCTCGCCGAAGACGAGGACTGCTACTATCTGCCTTTTCTCGAGCAGCTCGTTCGGGAGATGCATCCGCTGGACAAGTTGCCGGAGACCCATCGCGAATCCGAACGCGCCTACTACGCTCGCGTCGGGGCGCTCATTGCCGACATACCTCAGCCACTGCGGGACATTCGCATCCATCAGGCCTCGTCGACGTGTCTGCACCTGTGCTCCGACCGCCACCGCAGGCGAATGCTCGGCGTGAATGTCACTCCGTTCGCGTTGCACGTCAGCCAGCTGCTCGACACCCTGGTGGCTCAGCTGTCGGCTCCCCCTTCTCCGGAGACACTGGCCATTCTGGAATCCGCGCCCACCGCCACACCCGAACTCCCCGCACTGCCGTAGGACACGAAGCGCCACCGACTGCCCACCGCTCGGGGCTGTGCTCCGCCCCCGGGCGATCGCGCATACGGTTGATCCATGACCCGTTCGACCCGATCGCTCGCCCCCGTGACAGCCGGTGACGTGTTTGCACTGGTGCGTGCAGGCACCGCGACCACTCGCACCGAGATCGGGCAGCTCACCGGGCTTTCGCGCACGGCGGTCGCGTCCCGGGTGTCGTCGTTGCAGACGCTCGGGCTCGTCGTCGAATGCGAGGAGGGCCCCTCCACCGGGGGGCGGCCCCCGGCGACCCTGACGTTCGGGGTCGACGCCGGCATCGTCCTCGTCGCCGCGATCGGCCGCAGCCGCACCCAGCTCGCCGTGTGCGATCTGGCCGGGGAACTGTTGTGCACCGACGACGTGGAGCAGGAGATCGGTGACGACCCCGACGAGCTGATGCCGCTGGTCGCGGCGCGGTTGGGGGCGCTGCGCGAGACGCTGGGACCGGACCGTCCCGGCACCGTCGGGATCGGTGTGGCCCTGCCGGGCACCGTCGACGTCGACCGCGGGTGCAGTCTGCATTCGCCGACGACGGCCGGGTGGGACGGGGTTCCGCTGCGGCCGTACTTCGCCGGACTCGGTGATGTGCCGTTCTTCGTGGACAACGATGCGAACGTGATGGTGCTTGCCGAACGGTTCGGGGAGCGCCGCCGGTTCCGGGACATGCTGCTCATCAAGGCGTCGACGGGGCTGCGTGCCGGGATCGTGTCCGGCGGTGTGCTGCAGCGCGGCGCGGTCGGTGCGGTGGGGGAGATCGGGCACACGAAGATCGCGGCCGCGCAGGGTGTCGTGTGCCGCTGCGGGAATGTGGGTTGTGTCGAGGCGGTGGCGGGTGGGTGGGCGCTGGTCCGGGATCTCGATGCGATGGGCCGCAGTGTCACGCACATCCGCGATGTGGTGGCGCTCGCCGGGTCGGGGGACTCGGAGGCCCGCCGGTTGATCCGCGACAGCGGCAGGCGCATCGGTGAGGTGGTGGCCGGTGCGGTCAATCTTCTCGACCCGGAGGTGCTCGTCGTCGGCGGCGACATGGCGGGGGCCTACGACGTGTTCGCGGCGGGTTTGCGGGAAACGTTGTACGGCAATGCGATTGCCACAGCTACGCAGACCCTGCAGATTCTGCCGTGGACGCACGGTGACCGGTCGGGGATGATCGGCTGCGCGTCGATGACCCTCGATCAGGTTCTCGGTGCCCGCGCCGTCGACGGGATGGTCGCCTCCCTCACCCGTCGTTCCGGGTGAGGGGGACCGGTGGTCAAGCCTGTCCGGGTGAAGGGCGATCTTCGCCCGGGTGATCAGTCGGCGATGTCGCGGTACTCGGGGTGCTTTTCGATGTAGGCGTCGACGATCGCGCAGATCGGCACGACACGTTTGCCGCGGGCGCGGACGTCGTCGAGTGCGAAGCGCACCAGTGTGCTCGACAGTCCCCGGCCCGTGTAGGCGTTGTCGACCTCGGTGTGGTCGAACACCAGCTGGACGTCGCCGTCCGGGTGGTACTGCGTGTAGCCGACGACGGTGTCGCCGTCGCGGAGTTCGTAGCGTTGCCGGTCCGCGTTGTGGACGACGATCACGGGTGAGTCGCTCATCTTCTCCCTCTAGCCGTTGCCGAGCAGGTGTTTGCGCATCGCGCCGAAGGATTCGCCGATGCGGACGACGTCTTCTTCGCTGAGCAGGTCGAACATACTCGAACGTACGGCGTCGACGTGGCCGGGGCTGGTGTCCGCGAGTTTGGTGGCGCCGTCGTCGGTGAGTTCGGCGAGTGTGCCGCGCTTGTCGTCGGGGCATTCGACGCGCCGGACCCAGCCGGCGTCGACGAGGCGGGCGATCGCGCGGGTGGCGCCGCTGCGGGTCGTGACGACGGCGTCGGCGAGGGCGCTCATGCGCATGCGACGATCGGGTGCTTCGGAGAGGTTGACGAGCAGTTCGAAGTCGGTCAGCGAGATGCCGGCGTCGCGGGTGAGTTGCCGGTCGAGGGCCGCCATGAGCAGACGTGTGGCGTCCAGGTAGGCGCGCCAGGCGCGCTGCTCGGTGTCGTCGAGCCATCGCTGGGATTCCATCTCGCCAGAATACGCGATATGGTTGCGTGGTCAACTACTGCGGCGGCCCTCGGGGCGGTTGTGTCTACCTACCGGCTATGCAGGCGGGGAGACGTGAATGGACAGATACAGCGGTTCGCCCAGCTGTTCGAGCAGGCCGAGCTGTGTTTCCAGGTAGTCGATGTGGTCTTCCTCCTCTGCGAGGATGCTTTCGAAGATGTTCGCCGACGTGATGTCGCTGACCGAACGCATGTACTCGGACCCCCTGCGCAGGCGGTCGCGGGCCTCGATCTCGACCTGCAGGTCGGCCTCGAACATCTCCTTCGCGGTCTGGCCGATGCGGATCGAACCGAGCCGCTGATAGTTCGGCAGACCGTCGAGGAACAGGATCCGATCGGTCAGGGTTTCGGCGTGGCGCATCTCCTCGAACGATTCGGCACGCGTGTGCGAGGCGAGTTTCGCCCAGCCGAGGTTGTCCTGCATTTTCGAGTGCAGGAAATACTGATTGATCGCGGTGAGTTCCGCAGTCAACTGCTCGTTGAGAAACTCCAGGACCTTCTTGTCGCCCTTCATGGCACC
>JAAZAD010000386.1 GCA_012514505.1 Rhodococcus sp. (in: high G+C Gram-positive bacteria)
CCTTTTCCGCCCGACTCCAACGCACCACGCACACCGGGCATCCGGTGCGGTCGTTTCCGGTCCGATACGTCACAGCGGTCATCCACTCATGGCCGCAAGACCCAAGCCACCACACCCGACGTGACGATCCGAACGTCACCTCGCTCGGACGGAGGCCGTCGTTCTTCGTCGGATGCCACTCGGAAGCGACCTTTGGAAACTGCGACTCCAGATCCGTCTCGCCCCGGATCGGCAGGCGGCCTGAGCAATACGGGCAATGGTGGCCTGCCGTCCTGTCCTTCACTGTCGATTGCCACTCGTGACCGGAATCGTCCCGCCACCAGACAAGCCGTTTCGACCCCGCCGAGACATCTTCCGGAGTCAGGTCACCGTTTCTGGTCAGGTGCCACTGCGCAGCGAGCTGAGGAGACACAGTCTCCAAGTCACTCACCCCGCTCACCGGCCTGCGACCCGAGCAGTACGGGCAGTTGGCAATGTGTCGCGAGGCAATCGTCGCCTGCCACTCGTGCTCGCACTTTCCAAGCCACCACACGCGTCGAGATGAGCGCGCTGAGACTGTTTCGGGGGTCAGCTCTCCGTTCCTCACGGGGTGCCACTGCTCAGCGAGCGAGGGACACTGGGACGCCAAGTCGTTGAAACCCACGAGGACCCGGCGGCAGGCGCAGAACGGGCACGTCGTACCCCGTACTCGTTCACGGACCTCGGCCTGCCACTCGTGCCCCAACTCGTCCTGCCACCAACTACGTCGAGCCGATCTGAACAGAACGGAGTCCGGACGCAGATCGCCGTTCTTAGTCGGGTGCCACTGATCAGCGAGGTCTGGAGCGTGTGAGGCGAGGTCATTGAAGCCTACTAAGACCTTCCTATTACTGCAGTACGGACAGCCCGAATGGCGAGCAGTTCGGTTGCTGACCGTCGCCTGCCATTCGTGTCCGAGGCGATCGACCCACCACACCTTCCTATCTGAACCCGCCGTCACCTCACTCGGCGTTAGTCCATCGTTTCGAAGTGGGTGCCATTGCGCAGCGACCAACGGATGACTAACAGACAGCGGCATGCATCGATTCTCCTATAGGCGACCGTCCGCAAGCCGGTCGTTGACCGGACACTCTTCGGACGGCTGGCCGATGGCGGGCCGTCCAGGTCACAAAGTCTCATTAGACCCGTCCGCGTATAGTCGCGGTGAAGCGACCGCGATCGCACGTCGCGATCTCCCACGGTGCGGGCTTCTGCCGTTCCCGACCTCGCTTCGCGAAGCCGCCACCTCCTGAGCGCAGCCCCGAGGTAGACCGAGTGCGGGACCGCGCTCACGTCCCAGATTGCGCTCGGCAGAACGCTGTTGGCCAACTCTCGTCCAGGCTGCCGGACGACTGAGATACCAGTTCCTCGACGTACTCCGGGAGACTGTCCTCCGATCGGCCCACTACGGTATCGGGGGCCTATCGCGTACTGCAGCGTTCTGAATCACTATCCGAGTTCCGGCACCAGCGTGCGTAGGTCGACCAGTTCGATGTGCGCAGCGGGCCCAGAGGTGAACTCTGCGACTGACAGCTCGCTGTGCGGGTCGAAGCGCTCGCCGAACCGTGCCCGAGTGTGCGGTGACGAGCGTCCCAGCGCCCACGAGGCCTTCGCCGCCGAGGTGCGCAGAAAGCGCGCCGGAAGGTCACCGACGACGTAGAGCTGCGCTCGACGGTCGGACTCGTCAAGAGCAAGGTGCACGAGGTCGGCGAACACGCCACGCTTACGCATCGTGTCAGCACCCTTCCATTGAGCAACCTTGAACTCAGCGACTCGCCGGTCAGTTTCAAGGTCGAACGGCCTACTCTTGTCGTTCCCCGCACCGAGCGATGGACGGTTCACAACACGTTCACCAGGTTCGAGAATCTTCGGCAGAACCAGCGAAATCGTCGTTGCGTGGATAACGTCGTTCAGTCGACCGACCGTCGAGCGCACCGCCAACGCTGAAGCCAGCAGTTCCGCAGATAGGCCGTATCGTGCACCAACAGCGCTCGCTTCGAGCGCAGTCGCTTCAACCAGGTCAGCCTCGACCTGCGCGAGCTGGGAGGTGAGGCTGTGGTCGGTAAGGAAATCGGAGAGAACGGCGACCGCCGCCGCGAGATCGTTAGGCACTAACTCAATGTGCCATACGCATCAGACAGTCCTGTGCCCACTACCGCGACGCAGGTTCGAACTCCGTCAGGACAAATCCGCTTCCCTATTCACCCCGGGGACCCTACTGACGCCACCAAGGCTTAGCCGTCCTGCCGATCGACGAGCCGACGCATGTCGGCATCGTAGGTGTAGTGGACGATCTCACCCGAGATGATCAACTCGATCGCCTGATCGATCACGTTGTGTGGCACAACGAACCATTCGGACGGGTCGTAGTCCCGGCCCGTCTTGTCGACCTGTGTCAGATCCAACCGCACGTCGGCAAAGACGCGATGGAGGAGATTCTCCAGTGCCGAGGCACGAGCGTTGTATATCCGGTAGGTCGCGACCACCTCGACCGGCGCCATCAAGTAGGTAGGCGACTTGTCTGCGTTCTTGATCCTGGCCTCGACCGGTCCACGTGAGAAGCCGATCTTGTGCAGATCAGCGATGCCAGAAATCTGCGGATCGGTGCTACGAGAACGCAAGACGTAGATGTAGCCGCTGACCTCGTCGTCGGTGAGGATCTCCGGCTGCTCCCGCGCCACGACGATCTGACCGTCCTCATCTGCCAGCCTGATCCCCAGGGACTGCCTGTACATCCGCGACTCGGTGCCGTTCTCAAAGACGCAGCGAAGGCGCTCGCGCTTGTTCTCGCGAACCGTCGATTTCTTGTACTCAGTCTCCCCGACCTCAGCGACAAAAAGCATCACACCATTGAGCACGAAGAACGCCCCCGGGACGATGTGTGTAAGTCCCGGATATGGCAACAACTGGCTCGCGCCTTCGCGCAACTCTGCGTGCTTCTACTCGAACATCGGAGCGAACTCGGCGAAGTCCTCAGCGGGTCGACGACGCGCCACCTCCTCAGTCTCGAAGCGCTGCTTACGGACCGGAAGACTCGAAACATCCAGGATGCCAGTGTCATCGCCCAGAAGGTCGAGAGGATCATGCTCCAACAACTCGTCGATCGAACCAGGTGCCTCGGGGACGTCGAGTAGTCCGAACTCGTCGAGGTGTGTGAGCGCTTGGATTTTGTTGTCGTCGGCCAGGATGCCGTCCAGACGAGCGCCGAGCTTGCGCTCGGAGATCTCTCTCGTCGTCGGGCTCGGGAGCCGACCGTGAGTGCGGCGGAACTCTACGATCTCCAGAAACGCCCGCTCCAACCGATCGCTGGAGGTGACCTTCTTCGGCTTCTCGGGCATGTCCAGCAGGCCGTCGACGTCGGAGTCGAGAAGCTTCTGGAACGCGTCGTGCTCCACGATGCGATCGCTTCCTGCGGTCGTGTCGTCTGCAGAGGTCATTGAGCGCTCCCCATTTCGGACGCTCGCCTTTGTGCCTCGCGCTGCTGCTTGAGCCGCCGCAGGAACAACAGCGCCTCTGCATAGCGCTTCTCCGTGAGATCGTCTGAACGCACCTCGGGATGTCGCCCGTTGACGAGTAGTGCCAGGTCGAATGTGTCAACTCGTGTGTCAACTTCGCCGACCGGTTCCCGAACGAAACAAGGTCCAGGTCGAGATTAACTCTCTGACCCGGCCCTTTTCTGCGGAAGCGGAGGGATTTGAACCCCCGGTGGTTTTACCCACGCTCGCTTTCAAGGCGAGTGCATTCGGCCGCTCTGCCACGCTTCCCTGATCAGCAAGGCTAGCGCACGCGAGAGGCCCGGCGCGGGCCGGTCTGCCCCGGCTCGGCTCCCCGACGAGGCACCCGGTTCAATGGCAACAGTGAGGATCCTCCGCGTGCTGTGGCTACTGCTCGCTCTCGTCGGCGTGGGCCTTGCCGGTTGGTACGGGACCGCGCCGATGGCAGCGATGTTCGCCGACTGCACCAAGCTGGTCACCGTCGACAATGAGCACCGGTGCGGCCTGTCCGTCGGCGAGGCGTACGGGTGGTGGCGGATCGTGCTGTTCGGGCTGTTGGTGGCTGTGCCGCCGGCGGCGGCTGCGGCGACCGGGCGACAGGTCGTCGCGTGGCTCGCGGTCGGCGCGTTGGTTGTGCTGGCGGTGGTCGGGTTGCTGGACTTCTTCGGGTTCTGGGGGTTCCTGGTGGTTGCGGGGCCGATGGCGCTGGTCGCAGTCGTGCTCGCCGTGTTGGTGCGACGGTGTGATCTCGATAAGCCACCTCGCAAGCTCGGCGGCACTCGATCACCGACATAGGCAGCACCCACTCACCAGGATCAGCATGCTCGACCGCGCTCGATCACCGGGAGGGGACTTGCCCCGGTCGACAGCGCACTTCCCGCTGGCGGGTCAGCGGGGGGCGGTCAGGCCGGGGCCGGTGATCAGGGGTAGGTCCAGGGTGGTGCGGATGCCGGGTTCGGCGGCGAGCACGGCGGGGATCGCATTGACCACCCGGCCGACGCCGGCGACGATCGCCGCGTGGTTGTGGTCGCCCCTGGCGCTGGACGGGGTGATGTCGACGACGTACGACGGCTCGCCGGTGATCTCCACCCGGTAGGCGCCCTCCCCGTGGTGCGGGCGCGGCCAGTCCGGTCGCAGATCGGCGCGCAGCCGGGTGATGTGCTCGACGACGATCGCCTCCCTCCCGTCGACCATGCCGATGATCTGAAACCGCACCGCCGCCCGCGTACCCTCCTCGA
>JAAZAD010000387.1 GCA_012514505.1 Rhodococcus sp. (in: high G+C Gram-positive bacteria)
CGGCGACAAAGACATGGACACGGCCGCCAAGTGGTTCGGCCTGTTCGACGACCCCGAGAACGACAGCCACACCACAGGCAGCGACTCGACAGACAGCGACTCGACAGACAAGGAAGGTTCGACCAAGTGAGCGAACGACTCTCGCGCCTCGCCCCGACGTTCGCACAGTGCCGTGAAGAGAATCGCGCCGCACTGGTCGGATATCTTCCCGCCGGCTATCCGACAGTGTCCGGCTCGATCGACACGGTGTCCGCCATGGTGGATTCCGGTTGCGACATCGTCGAGGTCGGTATCGCCTACTCGGATCCGGTCATGGACGGCCCGACCATTCAGAAGGCCGCCGAGACGGCTCTCGACAACGGAGTGCGCGTCCGCGACGTGTTCACCGTGGTCGAACAGATTGCCGCACGCGGCGGCAGCGCGGTCGTGATGACCTACTGGAACCCGGTTCTGCAGTACGGCGTCGATCGATTCTCGCGTGACCTGGCGAACGCGGGCGGGCTCGGCATGATCACACCGAATCTCATTCCCGAGGAGGCCGGCGAGTGGATGACGGCCTCCGACGAGCATCACCTCGATCGGATCTTCCTGGTGGCGCCGTCGTCCACCGAAGAACGTCTTGCCATGACGCTCGAAGCGAGCAGCGGTTTCGTCTACGCCGCGTCCACCATGGGCGTCACCGGCGCACGTGACGCGGTGTCGTCGATGGCACCGGAACTCACCGCGCGGATTCGCAGTCATTCCGATATCCCGGTAGGTGTGGGCTTGGGCGTTCGCTCGGGCGCGCAGGCCGCGGAGATCGCGTCGTATGCAGACGCCGTCATCGTCGGATCTGCACTGGTCAGCGCTGCTGCCGACGGTCTCGACGCGGTGCGATCTCTCACGTCGGAGCTTGCCGAAGGCGTCCGCTCGGCTACCGTGGCGTCGTGACCGTGGACGTACTTGCATACATTCCGAGCCCGCCACAAGGTGTTTGGTATGTCGGGCCGCTTGCGCTACGCGCCTACGCTCTGTGCATCATCGTCGGCATCATCGTCGCGATCGTATGGGGTGACCGTCGGTGGGTTGCCCGCGGCGGGGAGAAGGGAACCGTTCTCGACATCGCGGTGTGGGCGGTTCCGTTCGGATTGATCGGTGGTCGTCTGTACCACGTCATGACGGACTGGCCGAAGTACTTCGGTGAGGGGCAGGACCCGCTCGACGCACTGAAGGTGTGGGAGGGCGGACTCGGCATCTGGGGCGCCGTGGCGATGGGTGCTGTGGGTGCGTGGATCGGATGTAGGCGGCGTGGGATACCGCTGCCGGCGTTCGGCGACGCCATCGCCCCGGGAATTCTCGCTGCGCAAGCCATCGGCCGTCTCGGCAACTACTTCAATCAGGAGCTGTACGGCCGGGAAACGGACGTGCCCTGGGGACTCGAGATCTACGAGCGCGTCAATGATGCGGGGCAGGTCGACCCGGGCCTGATCGACGGCGTGTCCAATGGCACGGTCGCCTTCGTCGTGCACCCGACGTTCCTGTACGAAGCATTGTGGAACGTGCTTGTCGTCGTACTCCTGGTCGTCGTGGATCGGCGGTACAAGATCGGCCACGGACGTCTGTTCGCCCTGTACGTGGCGGGCTACTGTGCCGGCCGGTTCTGGGTGGAACTGATGCGCAGTGACCCGGCCAGCATGATCGCGGGTATTCGGATCAACTCCTTCACCTCTGCGCTCGTATTCCTGTGTGCAGTCGCCTATGTCGTGTTTGCCACAAAGGGGCGGGAGGATCCGGCCGAGTTGCAACCGGCTGATGCGAAGACAGGCGCCGATACGAAGGTCGATACGGACACCGAGGCCGACACCGACACGAAGGCCGACACCGACACGAAGGCCGACACCGACACGAAGGCAACCGCAGTCGTTCAGGGTGAGAAAGAGAAGTCTGCGGGCGCGACCAAGATCGATGAGAAAAAGGTCGATGGGAAGAAGGATGACGCGCGATGACTGAACCGGGGAACCCGTCCAAGAACCCGGACGACAACGACAGCAGCGGCGAGTCGGTCGGCAAGGCCGATGACGGGACTCCAGAGTTCGGTTCGCCCTTCGACTACGACGCCACTGCGGAAGCGTCCTTGTCGTCACAGGGCCCAGGATCGTCCGACCCCACACCGGCCGGGAGCGGTCCGGGCTGGGACACGTACTCGGGCGTGGGGAACGGTCCGGGTTGGGGCAACACGCCCACCTACCCGTCGCCCGGCGACGCCTACCCTTCTCCCGGTGACTCGACCGGACCGGTCTACGGGGCTCCCGACCCCAACCTGGGTCAGCAGCAGTACGGGCAGCAGGCCCCCGGCTTCCCGTCACCGGGCCAGCCGTATCCGGGCTACGGACAGCCCGGATACTCACCGATACCCGGTGGCTATGTGGATCCGATGGCGCCGTTCGGTCGTCATCCGCAAACAGGCGAGCCCTATTCGGACAAGTCCAAGGTCACAGCCGGCGTTCTCGAGCTTCTGCTCGGTGCATTCGGCGCCGGCCGTTTCTACCTGAATCAGCCCGGAATTGCGATCGCGCAGATCGCGGTCACCTGGTTGACGTGCGGGCTCGGCGCCATCTGGCCTCTGATCGACGGCATCATGATGCTCGTCGGCAATGTTCGCGACAAAGACGGTCGCCCGCTGCGGGACTGAGAGTTCCGCCGCAGGGGCGATTGCCGGGGTGGGTGTGAATGGAGATGCGCTCCGGCGGCGACTAGGCTCGAGCGCGTGAACCGACGGACGAAGATCGTATGCACCCTGGGACCTGCAACCGCCACCGGTGACCGCATTCGCGAACTCGTCGAGAGTGGAATGAATGTCGCCCGGCTCAACTTTTCACACGGCGAGCACGCCGATCACGAAGAGAACTATCACCGCGTTCGTGCTGCGTCGGATGCGACCGGTCACGCTGTCGGTATTCTCGCCGACCTCCAGGGCCCGAAGATTCGTCTCGGGCGGTTCGCGGAGGGGCGGACCACATGGGCCAATGGTGAACTCGTGCGGATCACCGTCGACGAAGTCGAGGGCACGCACGATCGCGTCTCCACCACGTACAAGCAACTCGCCGAGGATGCGAAGCCCGGTGACCGACTGCTGGTCGACGACGGCAAGGTCGGGTTGGTTGTCGTCGAGGTGGACGGAAACGACGTCGTGTGTCGCGTCACCGAAGGCGGCCCGGTCAGCAACAACAAGGGCGTGTCACTTCCCGGCATGAACGTGTCGGTGCCTGCCCTGTCGGAGAAGGACATCGCGGACCTCGAATTCGCTCTCGAACTCGGCGTCGACTTCATCGCGTTGTCGTTCGTGCGCTCGCCCGCCGACATCGAACTCGTGCACGAGGTGATGGAGAGGGTCGGACGCAAGATCCCGGTGATTGCCAAGCTCGAAAAGCCGGAAGCCATCGACAATCTCGAGGCGATCGTCCTGGCCTTCGACGCGGTGATGGTGGCGCGTGGCGACCTCGGTGTCGAGTTGCCGCTCGAGGAGGTTCCGCTGGTCCAGAAGCGGGCGATCCAGATCGCCCGTGAGAATGCCAAGCCGGTCATCGTGGCCACCCAGATGCTCGAGTCGATGATCGAGAACTCGCGTCCGACTCGCGCAGAGGCATCCGATGTCGCGAACGCGGTACTCGACGGCGCGGACGCGGTGATGCTCTCGGGCGAGACGTCCGTGGGCAAGTATGTGATGGAGACGGTGCGCACCATGGCTCGCATCGTCGAGGCTGTGGAAGGCGAGTCGACTCGGGTTCCCCCGCTGACCCACGTGCCGCGCACCAAGCGTGGTGTCATCTCGTACGCCGCACGTGATATCGGTGAGCGTTTGGATGCGAAGGCGCTGGTGGCGTTCACACAGTCGGGCGACACGGTGCGCCGTCTTGCGCGCCTGCACACCCCGTTGCCGCTGCTTGCGTTCACCCCGCTGCCGGAGGTTCGCGGCCAGCTGTCGTTGACGTGGGGCACCGAAACGTTCATCGTCGATCCTGTGTCCAGCACGGACGCGATGGTGCGTCAGGTCGATCATGCTCTGCTCGGCCTCGGCCGGTACAACAAGGGCGACCTCGTCGTCATCGTCGCCGGATCCCCGCCGGGCACCGTAGGCTCGACCAACCTGATTCACGTGCACCGTATCGGCGAAGAGGATCACTGATGAGCGAAACTGCGGCGAAGTCGGATCTCGAGACCCTGCTGGATCTGCTGGATCTCGAGCAGACGGGTGAGGACGTATTCGTCGGACACCACCCTGAGCAGGTCGGAAGCCGCACCTTCGGTGGCCAGTTGGTCTCTCAGGCACTGGTCGCCGCCGGACGGACGGTCGGCGAGGGCCGGCCGGTCCACGCCCTCAACGCGCACTTCATTCGTGGCGGCGACGTCAAGAAGCCCATCGAGTATCGGGTCGATCGCCATCGTGACGGTCGGGCATTCGCCAACCGTCAGGTCACCGCGCTGCAGGACGGCGAGGAGCTGTTCGTGATGCTCGCCGCCTTCCAGGATTGGGGCAAGGGACTCGAGCATGCTGTCGACGTCCCGGACGTGCCGTTTCCCGACACCCTCCCGCCGATCGGCGATCACTTGCTCGGTTACGAAGACCGGCTCCAGATGTTCGTCGATGCGCTCAAGCCGATAGACATGCGTTACGCGAACGACCCCGCCTGGATTCTGAAGGGCACGGGGGAGAAGCTCAACCACAATCGCGTGTGGATGAAGGCTGACGGTGACCTTCCGGACGATTCGCTGATACATGCTGCGGCACTGGCGTACTCGTCCGACACCACCGTTCTCGATTCGATCATCACCACCCACGGATTGTCGTGGGGGTTCGATCGCATCATTGCGGCGACCGTCAATCACTCCATCTGGTTCCATCGGCCGTTCCGGTACGACGAATGGGCTCTGTACGCCACGGAGTCGCCCGTCGCCGCTGGGTCGCGGGGATTGGCTACCGGCCGCTTCTTCTCGCTGGAAGGTCAGTTGCTGGCCACCGTGGTCCAGGAAGGTCTGATCCGGCACTTCCCTCGCAAAGAACGCTAGGGCAGGAACGCTGGAGCTCAGGCAGATCGGCGATAGGCGGACGACGCGAGTTCCTCGGCGCGGTCCCATGGTGACCAATCGATCTCACGACCAGCCAGCTGCGCTTCGACCACTTCCAGGCCGGCGTGCCAGCCGGGAGCGTGCGCGTACGCCGACTCTTCCTCCTCCACCGTGTGAGTCAGTGTCAACCACGACCCACCCTGACCGTCGGGCGCGATTTCCCAGTGGAGAGTTTCCCCGTCCCACAGGTACTCGAGGATGTGGCCACGCCGGGCGGTGATCATCGTTCCGGTCGATGTGTGGTCCGGTGCCAACCCGTATCGACGGACTTGCTCACCAGTGACGTGGAAGATCAACTCGCTGCCCGGTTCGACATCCAACTGGACCTCGGCAGGAAACCACTGCTGCAAGTATTGCGGCTCCGTGATGACGGCCCACACCTTCTCAGGCGGGTGTGAGAAGGCCTGCTGGAAGCGTAGGGCCACTCGGCCGTCGTAGGTGAATGTGACGGTGCCGATATCCATGGCCGACCTCTGTGCTCGATCCCCGAATTCGATTCCCCGCGTGGTGCACCCATGATACTGGTTTCTGCGCCATACCGGATCAGACGATTGCACCTCGGATCAGACAATGCTGTGCCGCGAGACCCACTCGACCAGTGGTGTCGTCGAACGCCAGTCTGCGCGGATCCGGTCGACGAGATCGGGTGTGTGGATGATCCGGTCGAAGCCGTAGCTGCGCATCGCGGTCAACGACTTGTGGCGGAGGAAGTCGATGCGAGGGTGGTCGGCGGGCCAGCCACGCGGTGTTGTCTTGAGTCGTTCGCCGCCGATTTCCCAGCCGCCACGCCGTAGGTCCGCGACGATGGTCGTCAACTCGGGTCCGTACAGGTCATGGTCGATGGCTGCGCGAATGGCGGCCAGTCGGTCAGAGGAGGCCTCGTAGAATCCGGCGCCGACCCGGACTCCCGGCGCACCGAGTTCTATGTAGTAGCCGGTCGCCGGTCCGACATCGACAAAGGCGCCCTGATGGGTCTTGTACGGGGTTTTGTCCTTGGCGAACCGAACATCTCGGTATGGCCGGAAGATCTTCGCGCTGCCGAAATCGTCGGCGAGGGCATCGGTCAGCTCACGCATCGGCCCGGCGATCGCGGTTCGATAGGCTTCCTTGTGGGCTTCCCAGAAAGCCTTTGTGTTGTCCATCTCGAGGTCGTCGTAGAAGTCGAGGGCGGCCTCGGGGAACCCCTGGAAGCTCATGATGGCGAGACTACGCGCCTTCCGTAGGCTGACCTGCGGCAACAGGAAAATTTCTGGCAGTGCCCTCGGTGAGACTCGAACTCACACTGGACGGGTTTTGAATCCGTTTCCTCTGCCAATTGGGATACGAGGGCGTCTTGCGGATTTCAACTGTAGAAGATCGCTCCGCAGAGTCAACCACCGGTACCCTCTTAACGTTCATTCCCGGTTCCTTGGGAAGTCGTATCGACGAGAGTGGTGGTCATGAGTGCTCCCGAACCGCAAGGTGACGTGTCACCCCCACGAAGGGTTGTGGTGGCCGAGGACGAAGCTCTGATCCGTCTCGATCTCGTCGAGATGCTGCGCGAGGAGGGATACGACGTCGTGGGGGAGGCCGGCGACGGCCAGGTTGCTGTCGATCTTGCGATCGAGCTGAAACCGGATTTCATCATCATGGATGTGAAGATGCCACGCCGTGACGGCATCGATGCCGCATCGGAAATCGCTGCCAAACGGATTGCCCCAGTAGTGATTCTCACTGCATTCAGTCAGCGCGAACTCGTCGAACGCGCCCGCGACGCAGGTGCGATGGCGTATTTGGTCAAGCCGTTCTCGATCACGGATCTGATTCCCGCCGTGGAACTGGCGGCCAGCCGGTTCAAGGAGATCACCGCACTCGAAAGGGAAGTGTCAGATCTGTCTGATCGGCTCGACGCGCGGAAGGTCATCGAGCGCGCCAAGGGGGTGCTGATGACGTCGCAGAACCTCACCGAGCCGGAGGCGTTTCGCTGGATCCAGCGCGCGGCCATGGATCGGCGTTCGAGTATGAAGGCAGTGGCCGAGGTGGTCTTGGAAACGCTGGGCGGCGAGTCCGGAGAGTAGTTCCGTCGGCGGTGCCGGGGCACCGGATCGCAGCGCCCGGTCACCTTGTCGGGGCGAATCCCTAGACTGGGCAACCGTGAGCCCCGCAACGACACCCTCGTCCACTGTCTCTGCGACCTCGGGAACGGAGAACGACCGCCCGACGCTGATGCTCCTCGATGGGCATTCGCTGGCCTTCCGCGCCTTCTACGCCCTGCCTGCCGAGAACTTCAAGACCAACACCGGTCAGGCGACCAACGCGGTGTACGGCTTCACATCGATGCTGATCAACCTGCTCCGGGACGAGAAGCCCACCCACTTGGCTGCGGCGTTCGACGTGTCTCGGCAGACGTTTCGTGCCGAAAAGTTTCCCGAGTACAAGGCGAACCGCAGCAAGGCACCGGACGAGTTCAAGGGTCAGGTGGACATCACCAAAGACGTCCTGGGCGCCATGGGTATCCCCGTGATGGCGGTGGAGGGGTTCGAGGCCGACGACGTCATCGCAACTCTGACCACGCAAGCGGAGGCTCTGGGATACCGGGTGCTCGTGGTGACCGGTGACCGTGACTCGCTCCAGTTGGTGACGGACGACGTGACGGTGCTGTATCCGAAGCGAGGGGTGTCGGAGCTCACGCGGTTCACCCCGGCGGCAGTGGAAGAGAAGTACGGACTCACTCCCGCCCAGTATCCCGATTTCGCAGCACTGCGCGGCGACCCGAGCGATAACCTCCCCGGTATCCCGGGTGTCGGAGAGAAGACCGCCACCAAGTGGATCAGGGAGTACGGAAACTTGACCGGGCTCGTCGACAACGTGGACAAGGTTCGCGGCAAGGTCGGTGACTCGCTTCGGGAGAATCTTTCCAACGTGCTGCTCAATCGCGAACTCACCGAGATGATTCGCGACGTCGGACTGCCCTACACCCCAGACCAGCTCGCGCTCGCAGCGTGGGACCGGGAGGCCATTCACGCGCTGTTCGACGACCTCGAGTTCAAGGTTCTGCGTGATCGCCTCTTCGCCACCCTCGAGTCCGCCGAACCGGAGGCCGAGGAAGGGTTCGAGGTGCGCGGCGGCGCGATCGAGCCGGGCGAACTCTCCGCCTGGTTGTCCGAACACGCGTCGACCGGTGAACGACACGGGCTTTCCGTGGTGGGCACCCGTAAGCCCTACGGCGGCGATGTCACCGCAATCGCGATCGCCGCCTCTGACGGTGAAGGGGGATACGTGACCACCGCCGCGCTGACCCCGGAGGACGAAAAGGCGCTCGGTGAGTGGTTGGCCGACGAGGGGCAGCCCAAGGCGCTGCACGAAGCCAAGTGGGCGATGCATGCGCTCCGCGGACGTGGTTGGACTCTCGGCGGGCTGACCAGTGACACCGCGTTGGCGGCCTACCTGGTTCGGCCCGGTCAGCGCTCGTTCAATCTCGACGACCTGTCCCTCCGATATCTGCGCCGTGAGCTGCGGGCCGAGGACTCCGGTGACGCCCAGCTGTCGTTGCTCGACGACACCGATCAGCTCGACGCGGCAGCGGCCGAATCAGAGATTCTCGGTGCGCGCGCGGTGGTCGATCTGGCGGCAGCACTCGACACCGAACTCGAGAACATCGAATCCGTGGCGTTGCTCACCGAGATGGAGCTACCCCTCCTCGACGTACTGGCCGAACTCGAAGCCACCGGAATCGCCGTCGACACCGATCACTTGCAAGACCTGCAGAGTCGTTTCGCCGGCCAGGTGGCAGCGGCTGCGGACTCCGCTTACGAGGTGATCGGCAAGCAGATCAATCTCGGTTCCCCCAAGCAGCTCCAGGTCGTGCTGTTCGACGAACTCGAAATGCCCAAGACCAAGAAGACGAAAACCGGTTACACCACCGATGCCGACGCCCTGCAAGGTCTGTTCGAGAAGACGGCGCATCCGTTCCTCGAACATCTTCTCGCGCACCGTGACGCCACCCGGCTCAAGGTGACTGTCGACGGGCTACTCAAGACTGTGGACGACGACGGCAGGATCCACACCACCTTCAATCAGACGGTGGCAGCCACGGGCCGTTTGTCGTCGACTGAACCGAACTTGCAGAACATTCCGGTACGGACCGACGCCGGGCGGCAGATCCGTGACGGATTCGTTGTGGGAGATGGCTTCGACACGCTCCTCACCGCGGACTACAGCCAGATCGAGATGCGCATCATGGCGCACGTCTCCGGCGACGAAGGGCTCATCGAGGCGTTCAACACGGGCGAGGACCTCCACAGCTTCGTCGGCGCTCGCGCGTTCGGGGTGCCGATCGAGGAAGTCACCCCGGAGCTACGGCGCCGGGTGAAAGCGATGTCCTACGGGCTCGCCTACGGACTCAGCGCGTACGGACTGGCGTCGCAGCTCAAGATCTCGACCGACGAGGCGAAACAGCAGATGGACGCCTACTTCTCACGATTCGGTGGAGTGCGGGACTATCTGCGCGAAGTGGTGGAGCAGGCACGGAAAGACGGCTACACGTCCACCCTGTACGGGCGTCGGCGCTACCTGCCCGACCTGAACAGCGACAACAGGCAGCGCCGAGAGGTTGCCGAACGGGCCGCCCTCAATGCACCGATCCAGGGCACGGCCGCCGACATCATCAAGGTCGCCATGATCAACGTTCAGAACGCGTTGACCGAAGCGAAGCTGCGCTCACGCATGCTGCTGCAAGTCCACGACGAACTCGTACTCGAAGTCGCGTCGGACGAGCGGGACCGAGTGGAGCAACTCGTTCGAGACAACATGGCGTCTGCGATCACGCTGTCCGTACCGCTGGACGTGTCGATCGGAGCCGGACGGAGCTGGGACGCCGCAGCGCACTAGCCCCGACCCTGCTCCGGCTCGTTCTCTGCGGTCGCTATTCCGCGGCCGGCGCCTGCTCGGTGTTGTCGCTCGCGGCCGGCGCCTGCTCGGCGATCTGCTTGCGTACCTCGTCCATATCGAGGTCCTTGACCTGTGTCACGAGGTCCTCGAGCGCGGCCGGGGGAAGCGCCCCGGCCTGGTTGAAGACGAGTACGCCTTCGCGGAACGCCATGATCGTCGGGATGGAACGGATCTGCGCGGCAGCGGCAATGCCCTGCTCGGCTTCGGTGTCGACCTTGCCGTGCACGACATCGGGATGCTTCTCGGCAGACGCCTCGAAGGTGGGGGCAAAGCTGCGGCATGGGCCGCACCAGGAGGCCCAGAAGTCGACCAGAACCACGTCGCTGCTGGTCACGACCTCGTCGAAGTTTTGCTGTGTCAGGGTCTGAATGGCCACGGGGGTCCTTTCGTCGGTGTGCACGTTGGTCATGTCAACGTTGATCTGTGCCCGATTCTTCCCGAGCCGAAGGGTTGGCCGGTCAAGGGGGAAGTGTCAGGTTCCATTCGCGTTTGGCGTCGCCGTCCCATCGGCGGAGCACGGTGCCGTGGCCGGAGAGTTCCGCGCCGTCGAGGATGCTCACGGCAGACCCGAGGTCAGCCGAGGGAAGTCGACGGCTCAGGCTCACGTGCGGGGTCCATCGTCCCGGCTCGATGTGTGGTGGCACGTCGAGGCCGTGCGAGGCAGCGTCCCACACCCGCCGATGCAGGGTGAGCAGTGAGCGACTGGGAAGTACCGACCGCGCCAGGGTGACGTGTTTGCTGCCGAATATCAGGTGTCCGCCCAACCGGATGGGAAACGACGGTGCGCTCACAGCGTAGGTGAGGGCTTCGTCTACTTCGGTGGGAATGCTCCGGGCGACGAACAGGGTGATGTGCGGCCGGTTCGACTCGGCAGTGATGCGGCGCAGGCTCGGCATGCCGGCATCCCACAGGGTCTGCCATTCGGCGCGTACCGCACCGTCGAGGTGCGGGTCGAGGAGCAGTTCCACCGACTGGACCATGGTGAGTAATGATGGCCCTATGAGCGATACCCGCGCAATGACCGTTGGCCGCGCACACGCCGTACGCATCGGACTGATGACCGGGGACGGCATCGGCCACGAAATCGTCCCCGCAACGCAGCAGGTTGTCTCTGCGGCTGTGGCAGCGGCAGGCGCGGCAGTGGATTGGGTGGCTCTGCCGCTCGGTCGCGACGCGATCGATACCCACGGAACCCCCGTTCCCGACAGCACCCTCGATGCTCTCGACGGACTCGACGGTTGGATTCTCGGCCCACACGACAGCGCTTCGTATCCAGCACCGTTTCAGGGGCAATTGCCTCCCGGAGGCGCGATCCGCAAACGGTTCGACCTGTTCGCCAACATCCGGCCGGCCAGGGCGCTCACCGGAGTGGCGGCAACGGTGCCCGGCATGGACCTCGTCGTGGTGCGGGAGAACACGGAAGGTCTGTACGCCGACCGGAACATGTTCGTCGGAAGCGGGGAGTTCATGCCGACTCCGGACGTGGCCCTGGCCGTGGGTGTGGTGACCCGTCGGGCGTGCGAACGAATTGCCCACGCCGCGTTCACACTTGCTCGAAGCCGTCGGAAGCACGTCACGATCGTCCACAAGGCCAACGTGCTGTCCATGACGACGGGGCTCTTCAGAGACGTGTGCGTGGAGGTGGGGGAGCAGTACCCCGATGTGGTGGTCGACGACGAACATGTGGACGCGATGGCCGCGCTCCTCGTCCGACGCGGCGCGGACTTCGACGTCGTCGTGACGGAGAACATGTTCGGCGACATCTTGTCCGACCTCACGGCGGAATTGTCCGGCTCGCTGGGGACGGCGCCGTCGGTCAATGCGTCGGAATCCAAGGCAATGGCTCAAGCGGCGCACGGTGCGGCGCCCGACATCGCCGGCCACAACAGGGCCAATCCCACCGCGCTCTTCCTGTCGGCGGCGATGCTGCTCGAGTGGCTCGGCGAGAAGAACGGAGACCGGACTCTCCTGTCCGCCGGGCAACGGATCATCCGTGCGGTCGAGGGCACGATCGCGGCCGGCGTGGCGACCGCGGATCTCGGGGGACTGGCGTCGACGAGCGAATTCACCGAGATGGTCCTGGCCCGGGCCCAGCGGTGGTGAACCGCATCCTCCCGTGAATCTCTACCCCGACTTTCCGCGATTATTACCGCAGTTCGTGGTGCCGTAACCTACCGTTCGACAAAATCGGGATTTCCGCGGTTCCGATGCCGGCCGACTTCGTTACGAAACCGATCCATGGAGGACAACCAGTGTCTGGTCGAAACATCTTCGCGTCGCGGCGCGGAGTTCGGGCGGTGCTGGCACTCACCGGTGTCGGCGCGGTGCTGCTGGCCGGGTGTACGACCAACACCGAGGGGACCGGGCCGCCGTCCGGTGACGACTACGTCGAGGTGCACGTCGAGAAGGTCGACGCCATCGCTGCGCAACTGCCGCAGAAGAACCAGGCTTCCGGGAAGCTCGTCGTCGGTGTCAACGTCCCCTACGCGCCCAACGAGTTCAAGAACCCGAGTGGAGAGATCATCGGGTTCGACGTCGACCTGTTGAACGCAGTCGGTGACGTGCTGGGCGTGACTCCGGAGTACCACGAGGCCGACTTTGCACGGATCATCCCTGCGGTCAGGGCCGGCACCTACGACATGGGTATGTCCTCGTTCACGGATACGAAGGAACGCGAGGAGTCGGTGGACTTCGTCACGTACTTCAGCGCTGGTATCCAGTGGGCTCAGCAGTCGGGTGGATCGGTCGATCCGAACAATGCCTGCGGATTGCGGGTGTCCGTGCAGACCACCACGATCTCGGACCTCGAGGATGTTCCGTCGAAGAGTGCGGCATGCGTTGCCGCGGGACAGTCACCCATCGAGATCTTGAAGTTCGAAAGTCAGGATGCTGCCGCCAATGCGGTCGCCCTGGGAAGGGTCGACGCGATGTCGGCGGACTCGCCCGTCACCGCGTTCGCGGTCGGGCGGAGCGACGGCACACTCGAAGCGGCCGGCCCGATCCTCGATGCCGCACCGTACGGGTGGCCGATTGCCAAGGGCTCGCCGCTCGGGCCGGTGCTGCAGCAGGCATTGCAACACCTGATCGACGACGGTACCTACCAGACCATTGCCGAGAACTGGGGCGTGGAGGTGGGTGTCATCGAGACATCGCAGATCAACGGCGCGACGAGCTGAGTGCCGCCGCGTGAGTGAAATGGAGAAGACTTTGGCGTCGTCCACGCCCGCTCCGATCGAAGCTGTTCCACTGAGACGGCCAGGCCGCTGGATCGCGGCAGCTGTGGTCCTGATTCTGTTCGGGCTGTTCGTGTACGGCGCGGCCACCAACGAGGCATACCGCTGGGACACCTACGCGAGATACCTGTTCGACACCCGAGTCTGGGCCGGCGTGTGGAAGACGATCCAGCTGACCGTTCTGGCGATGGCCATCGCCATTGTTCTCGGTGTGCTTCTCGCGGTGATGCGGCTGTCGCCGAACCCCGTCCTCAAAGTCAGCTCCTGGACCTATCTGTGGGTGTTTCGTGGCACGCCGGTGTATGTGCAGTTGGTGTTCTGGGGTCTGTTTCCGTCGATCTACAAGCAGTTGGATCTCGGGATTCCGTTCGTTCATCAATTCGTCCACATCGAGTTGCAGGGCATCAGTGCGGCGTTTCTCTTCGCCGTCATCGGTCTGGCGCTGAACGAGGCCGCATACATGTCGGAGATCGTCCGCGCCGGAATCAACTCGGTCAACGAAGGGCAGACGGAGGCGTCGATCGCGCTGGGAATGACCTGGGGTCAGACGATGCGGCGCACAGTCTTGCCGCAGGCGATGCGAGTCATCATCCCGCCCACGGGTAACGAGTTGATCGGCATGCTCAAAACCACATCCCTCGTCGCTGCGGTTCCCTACACCCTCGATCTCTACGGCCGGGTTGGGGACATCTCGGGCGCCAACTTCCAGCCGATTCCGCTGTTGATGGTCGCTGCCACCTGGTATCTGGCCATCACCAGCGTTCTCATGGTCGGCCAGTACTACCTCGAACGGTACTTCTCCAAGGGCGCGAGTCGGAAGCTGACCGCGCGGCAGCTGCGGAAATTGGCGTCCGCGCAAGGCAAACCGGTGGTCGTCGATGACACCGTCGATGGTTCGCCCGAGGGACAGGGACGGGAACTGAAATGACACCGATGATCAAGGCCGAACTGGTCTGCAAGAACTTCGGCGCCCTGGAAGTGCTCAAGGGGATCACCCTCGAGATCGACAAGGGTCAGGTGCTGTGTCTCGTCGGTCCGTCGGGTTCGGGAAAGTCGACGTTCCTGCGCTGCATCAACCACCTCGAACAGGTGAACGCCGGCCGACTCTACGTGGACGGCGATCTCGTCGGGTACCGCGAAAAGGGCGGCAAACTCCACGAAATGCATCCCAAGGACGCTGCGAAGCAGCGTCGCGACATCGGGATGGTGTTTCAGCACTTCAACCTGTTCCCGCACCGTACGGCGCTCGAGAATGTGATCGAAGCGCCCATGCAGGTGAAGAAGATCAGCAAGGCGAAAGCTGTTGCGCGGGCACGGGAGCTGCTCGAGCAGGTCGGGCTGACAGACAAGGCCGATGCCTACCCCGCCCAGCTGTCCGGGGGACAGCAGCAGCGAGTAGCGATTGCGCGTGCACTGGCCATGGACCCGAAGCTGATGCTGTTCGACGAGCCGACATCCGCGCTGGATCCGGAACTGGTGGGCGAAGTGCTCGGCGTGATGAAGGACCTGGCGAAGAACGGCATGACGATGGTGGTCGTCACACACGAGATGGGCTTCGCCCGCGAGGTCGCGGACGAGCTCGTGTTCATGGACGGCGGCGTCGTGGTGGAATCCGGCAATCCCCGCGAGGTGCTGTCCAATCCGCAACACGACCGCACGAAAGCGTTCCTGTCGAACCTGCTCTAGGTTTTCCCGTACTACGAGGGTTTCACGCAGCTGAAGATCGCGGTACCGGGGAAGAGTTGTCCCCGAAGCGGGCTCCATTGTCCCCACTCGCGATCGAGCCATTCGGGCCACTCGGGTTCGATGATGTCGCGAACCTCGAGTCCGGCGGCGACGATCTCCCGGACGCGATCGCCGATCGTTCGATGGTGCTCGACATACGTGGGGACCCCGGCGTCGTCGGTTTCCACGTAGGGAGTCCGGTCGAAGTAGGGGAGCGTCGCGGTCAGCCCGCGGGGGCCTGGGTCGTCGAGGAAGATCCATCGCATCGGATGGTTGACCGCGAACACCCAGACTCCACCCGGTCGAAGTACACGCTCGACCTCTCGCATCACCAGCGCCGAATCCGCCACAAACGGAACAGCACCAAATGCCGAACAAGCAACGTCGAAGCTTGCGTCGGCAAAGGGGAGTGACTCGGCTCCAGCTTGCACGAGCGGTACCGGCGCACCACCTGTCTCCATCGCATCGACGCCGCGGGCGAGCATCTGCATCGAGATATCGAGCCCGACGACCCGCGCGCCCTGACCGGCGAGCCACCGCGCGCAAGGGGCGGATCCGCAGCCGACCTCGAGGACGTCCTTGCCCGACACGTCACCCAGGAGGTGATGATCGCCTTCGTGGAGCCCCTCGGGGCACCACACGAACTCGCCGGCTGCAGAATCGACGCCGAGGAACTCGCCGTGCGCGCGGTGGTAGTCGTCGGCGTCGGCGTCCCACCAGGCCCGGCTGGCACGTTCGCTTGCCGCGGTGTCGACGGGCGTTCTGCTCACGCCGCTGGTTCCGAGTGTGTTGTTGGCCGCAGCGTGGCGATCGTCGGGATCGGGTCCGATGGGTGGAGCCGGCGGGGTGGACGTCGAGTCGGGCATGATCGACACAGTAGGCGTTCGTGGAGCAGCTGACCGGTTTGCCCAGCTAGCATCAGGGCGCGTAGCCTATTGCACGCGAGTGCATTCGTGTGCTCGCTGTGATCCGATTCGTGATCGTTCACATTCCCAGGTGCGCATCGCGCCCCAGGGAATGTATCGCGCTCTCGGATTGCTTGTCCGACAGAACTTAATCAACCGACCACAACCCGTCCGGAGCAACTCAACACATGCCCTCCACCACCGTGACCTCGCCGCAGGTAGCCATCAACGACATTGGCTCCGCCGAGGACTTTCTCGCTGCCATCGATGCCACGATCAAGTACTTCAACGATGGCGACATCGTGGAAGGAACCATCGTCAAGGTCGATCGCGACGAGGTTCTGCTCGACATCGGTTACAAGACCGAAGGCGTCATCCCTTCCCGTGAGCTCTCCATCAAGCACGACGTCGACCCCAACGAGGTCGTCTCCGTGGGCGATGAGGTCGAAGCTCTCGTCCTCACCAAGGAGGACAAAGAAGGTCGACTGATCCTGTCGAAGAAGCGTGCTCAGTACGAGCGCGC
>JAAZAD010000388.1 GCA_012514505.1 Rhodococcus sp. (in: high G+C Gram-positive bacteria)
CCGGAAAGCGACTCGTGCAACGCGCTGTGCGCGCGCTCGGGTACGAGATCAGGCCGCTCCCGAGCTTCGAACGATCTGAACTGCAGAAGGTCCATCACCACCCCGGCCTGTCGCGCTACACCGACTCCGTTGTGGTCTTGGAGGCTCGCCTCGAGGATGGCCGCGGTCTGCGCGTCCATCCGTTGGCGCCGGCGAGTGGGCACCCCTATGTCGACCTAGCCGCCCAGCTGGTTCGTTCGCCCGGCGACCTCCGGTCCGCCCGCCTCGTGCTGGAGCGCCACTACCGCGGCTCCCCACCTGCAACGTTCGCCGATTGGACCGGCGTCGGCCACGACAACGCCATATTGTCCACGAGTCCCCCTCATGCAGTGCCGCTGCCGTGGGTCGATCGCGCTGTCGAGGAGCAGGCGCGCCGCAGCAACACTGTGGTTCGGGCGGAATCGAAGGCGTACGGCCCCGCCCTTTCAGTGACCGAGTGCTTCCCGCCTGCGGGCCCGATGAGCGAGCGCGCAATCGACGCCGAGCTCCGGCGTACCGACGCCCTGGTCGAATCAGTGCGAATCGAGGGCTATCGCCGGCAGCGAACCATCGATGCGATCGGGGCGCGGGTGCTGATCGGCGATGGTTCCGAGTGGGCTTGGTTGGTGAGCCAAGGACATCACCGCGCCGCAGTCGCCGCCGCTTTCGAGCTGGGGTCCGTCCCGATCGCCGTATTCGGAATCGTCCGCCTCGATGAGCTTTGCTGCTGGCCAGGGGTGATCCGCGGGTACTACACACCCGACGAGGCCGAAGCCATCTTCAACCTGATCTTCACCGGCGCGGGGGTGCCCGCATCCCGGGTTCCGAACCAGAACAAGGATTCTTGATCGGCGCCTCGAGCGGTGGGCGTCGACGGGCCGATACCATCCCGGCGACCGGCGTACCAGTCTCGACCTGCTGCGCCGGCGAACGATGATCGTGATCAACCGAGCGAGGCGGTACCTGTGAAGAAGGAGTATGCGGAGGTCTTCCAGTCGGAGGACGCTGTCGACAAGTACGACGAGGTGGTCTACGCCAGCGGATCGCCGGCCTCGGCCATCAACGATCGGTACGTGGCGTTCCTGCGTTCGTTCGTCGCCTCTCGGTACTCACAGCCTCCTGTGCAGCACGACTTCGCGTGTGGCACGGGGCGGGCAATGACGGCGCTCGATGGACATGTGGCCGCGGCGCACGGATACGACACGTCGGCAGACATGATCGCCAAAGCGAAGAACAAAGGCGTGAAGGGAACATTTCATCTCGTTGCGCCCGACGGGCCGGTGCCCGACCCGGCCGATCACGACGGACCCAGCTTGGTCACGATCTTCCGGCTTCTGCTCAACACGGCGCCCGACGTTCACGATCGCGCCCTCGAGTTTGCTGCGCGCGCCCTTCCGACCAGCGATAGCGGATACCTCGTGGTCGAGAACCACGGTTCGCGCCGCTCTCTGCGGCACCTGCTGAAGCCGTTGCACCGCAACGACGAGTGGTTCAATGAACTGTCACATCGAGAGGTTGCCGGCCTGTTCGACCGGCACGGCTTCCAGCTCGAGGAGACGCACGGATTCGCCGTGCTGCCGAGCGTGTTGCATCGCGGACCGCTTCGGAGGCCCTCACAGTGGATCGACGATTGGTCGAGTCGGCAGAAATGGCTCGACCGGTGGTCGATCAACGTGTTGTACGTCGGTCGTCGCGCGAACTGAGCGGACTGACTGGCCGTCGTCATGCCGGATTGAGTACCACCGTCCAGGACACCGCCTTCCCCGACACGACGTTCGACGTGGCGGTGAGACCTGGCCACGTCGAGGTCGGGATCGGCCCGTTGTCCGAGGTCACGGTCACGATCCGACCGCTCCCCGTGCTCGCCGTGCCCGCACGCCGGGTGGTGCCGGTAGGCAACGTCCAGCCCGTGTTCGAGGCCGACTTGTCGGCCCAATAGCTGACCACCCACGACCCCGGTGTGGAGACGGAAATGGCCGGGGACGCGTGAGTCGCGGAGCTGCCGGTCTCCGCCGCTGAGACGACGCTGACGGTCGGCCCGGCGCCTGAGTAGGCGAGCAGCGACATGTCCGTCTTCGCCACGGCACTCAGCCCGACCTGCACACTGGATCCCGCGCTCGCGTTCGTCGCCGAACGCGTCAGCACCGACGTTCGCAAGTCGGGCGCGTCGAGGCGCGTGCCCAGCAGGGTCCAACCTGACGGTGCTGTGACCGCGAGATCGAGGCCGCTGGTGACGAACAACACGAGCGTGTCGCCGGACTGGACCGACGCCGGGACCATCACCGATGGAGAGGCGGAGTTGGAGTTGGTCGCGGCGGCGGCTCGGAACGCGATCGTGCCGGCCGACGGCGGATCGCTGACGGTGAGCTGCTGCGTAGCCGTCGCGCCCAGACCAGCACTGTTCATGACGGTGAGCGACACGGTGTACTGGCCCGCCGCGGCGTACGTGTGGCTGGGGTTCGGCTCCGACGAAGTGGATCCGTCCCCGAATGCCCAGATGTACGAGGTGATGGAGCCGGCGGATGTCGTCGAACCGACCCCATCGAAGTGACACGTCTGAGCACTGCAGGCCGGAGGCGCGATGACTGCCACCGGGGGCTGCGGCTCGCCAGGCTCCTGCGCTGGCGCAACGACTATCGACCAGGTTGCCGTCTTGTTGACCGGCGTTGCGGTCGACGTAGCTGCGTATCCACCCGCGCTGCCTGCCGTCACCTGTGCCGTGTCGCCGACGGCAGCCGAGATCAACCCTGCGGGGGTACCGATCGTCTGGGACCTCAATGTCACGGCACCCGGCAACGTCCACCCGTTGCTCGCCGAACTCTTGTCGGCCCAGTACGACACCAGCATCGAACCGTCCACCGCGACCGGCACGATGGGCGTGGCACGTGCAGCACTGGATGTGTTGAACGTAGCGACGCTGGATGCTGTCACGGCCGAGGCATCTCGATAGGCCACGACCTGCAGCGCCGTCTTGGCAGTACCGGACAAGGTGACGCGGACCAAGGCACCGGCATCGTTCGATGTTGCTGTCCGTGTCCAGGCAAGCGTTTGGAGGGTCGCGCCTGCGTTGGTCTGCGCGTCCAACCGTGACCAACCTGGCGGGTCGGTCACGGTCAGGGAGTCGAGTCCGATCGTGGCGAACAACAGCAGCACATCGCCAGCGGCGACCGACGAGGGAATCGCTACCGAGGGCACTCTGCTGTTGAGATTGCTCGCGGCCGCAGCGCGGAACGACACGGGGAGCCCGCCTTCAGGGGGTGGTGCGAGCGTCACCGACGACGTCGCGGTGTGGCTCGCACCGGCCCCATCGGTGACGGTCAACGAGACGGTCCACGTCCCGTACGACGAGAACGCGTGCGACGGATCCGGGATGGTC
>JAAZAD010000389.1 GCA_012514505.1 Rhodococcus sp. (in: high G+C Gram-positive bacteria)
ACGCGATGGCTCTCCTGGCTGAATCGAATTTCGGCCACGCGAAAAGGTCCATCGCACGGCTCTCTGGTCGGCCGCTATGTGGATTCGTATCCCGACATAACCGCTCCCGCTGTCGGCGGAAGAGGTGCGAATCGCCCGGTGTGGGCATCGCGGCCACGTAGATACTACCCGCCAAGGCGTCGATCTCGCGCATCGCAGATCCTCACCCAGGCCCGCCACCTGCACAGAGTGACGTGGACCACCCGAAATCGGGCAGGGTAGGCTGACCTGAGTACCACCCGGATCAGCGTGAACAGGAAGGCCGAGCCGACGCGATGGGCAAGGTCAAAGCAAAAGAGGTTTCGAGCCTCAAGCCCAAGAAGAAGTGCTGCCGGAAGAAGACACGGTGCCTGAAGTGCCCGGTCGTCGTCATGCGGATGAAGAAGCTCGAGGCCCAGGGCGCTTCCAAGAAAGAACTCAAGAAGGGGCTGAAGAAGGCTCGCGCAGCATAGCCGCGAGTTCGGCCAACCACGCCCGATCGTTCTCGACGAGGTCCATCGCCCCCAACTCCGTGGCGTCGACCCATTTCACGGCAGCGTGGTCGAGCGCCCTGGGCGTCCCCGACACGAGCGAAGTCCGGTAAGCCCGCAATACGAGTCCATTACTCAACGGCACGTCGACGCCGACTCGTTGCGCGCCGACCACCTCGATGGCCAATTCCTCCCGAATCTCCCGCACCAACGCCGCTGCCGCCGTCTCCCCCGGCTCCACTTTTCCGCCCGGCAACTCCCACTGGCCTGCCAACTCGGGTGGCCGCACTCGCTGCGCGAGCAACAGTCGACCGTCGACGACGATCGCCGCCGCCACGACTTCACGTTCGGTCGGCCTTGCCGGGTCGGTAGTCACTGCACCATCATGAGGTATGGCCGAGTTGCTGTCCGACGGACTGATCGACACCGCGCTTGCCGAGCTGCCAGATTGGCACCGTTCAGGCGATTCCATCGTGCGTACCGTGGAATCTCCCAGTTTCCCCGAGGCGATTGCACTCGTGGTGAAGGTCGCCGAGATGGCAGAGAGCGCGGGCCACCACCCGGACATCGACGTCCGCTGGCGCAAGGTCACCTACACCTTGTCGACCCACTCGTCGGGAGGCATCACCCAGCGGGATCTGGATCTGGCTGCCCAGATCGACGCGGCGATTCCGCACTGAGCCGTCGTCTACCGAGCCGTCGACCACTGAGTGCCACCCAGACGAACACTGCGAATGCACCCACCACATCGACCGTGCCCAGCCACGCGAGAAGTGCTGGTCGCGAGATCAACCAGATCGAGTCCTGGAAGAAACTGAGCACCCAGGGCACGCCGATCAGCGTGGTGACGATCCAGTACGCGGCGATCAGCTTTGTTCCCAGTTCCGCGCGCAAGGGTCCGTGCAGCAGCCAGATCAGCATCGGCACCACCCATACCCAGTGATGCGACCACGAGATCGGGGACATCAAGAGCCCCAGTAGTTGGACCATCACCAGCGTGCCGAGGCGGTCGTCACGAGCGAGCGTCCGCCAGGCCGCCACCGCCAAGACCACTGCTATCGCGACGCCGACCAGCCAGATCACACCGGTTCCCACGTCGTATCCGACGATCCTGCTCAGCGCACCTCGCAGCGACTGATTCCATACCGATCCGACCGGACCGATCCGATCCGCATCCCCGAGGAGCGTGGTGAAGTACTCCTTTGCCTCGGCACCGATCAGCAGAAAGCTGAGAGCGACCGTGCCGGCGAATGCCACTGCCGAGAACGCCGCCGCCTTCCACCTGCGTTGCGCAAGGAAGTAGAGCCCCGCAATGGCCGGCGTCAGTTTGATGCCGGCGGCGATGCCGACGAGGCCACCGGAGACCCACCAGCGCGAGCTGGTCACTGCTGCCATCGTCAGCAGAGCGAGAAAGACATTCACCTGCCCGTAGTCGAGGGTGGTCCGAACCGGTTCCGACCACACGCCGACCGTCGTCCACAGCATCGCGACCGGACGCCACCGGGCGTCACGGGCTGCGTCACCGAAGAGCAGGGTCAAACTCATTCGGACCAGGGCATACACACCCAGGATCGTCAGCAGCTGCCAGGCCACGGCGATGACCGGAAACGGGATGTAGTGCAGCGGAAAGAACACCAGGGCGGCAAACGGCGGGTACGTGAAGGGCAGCGGAAAATCCGGTGTCACCACCGAGTATGTGAAGTCGTACAGATTGCCGCCGAACAACGCTGCAGATCCGTCCACATACACGTGCAGATCGACGAAGTTCATCCCGTTGGGGCTGAACAGGGTCCAGCCCAGGCGCAGCACGACGGAGACGGCCAGAAGTACCGGAGCGCTCCGTAGTAGCCACCGAATCGTCGAAGATTCCGGGACCGTCGGCCGCGCGGTCACTTCGGACAGATCTGACACTGTGCGGCGCTCTCCCGTGATGTGTGATGAAGACGTTTCGATTTGGCACAGCGTATCCGGACTGTGACCGAGCGTCCGGACAGGAGTGTCAATGTCCGTAACAGTTACATCACCTTTCCCACGAACCACAACCGTCACAGGTTAAGGTCACCAGAAGATCACCACCGGGGTCTGTATGCAATACACTCCCACCGGGCATCACAGTCGGACGTAATTTCCGTCACGGCTGTACAACCCGGGGGCGCTGTACATAGAGTGACCCCCCGAACCGTCAGACGTGGATCAATCTTGCTCTGCGCTGCTATGACAAGGATGGGGAGACCGTGCTTCGAACCCGAGGTATGCGTAGGGCGTTCGGCGCTCTCGCGATCGCTTCCGCTGCCGCGCTGGCCGTGCCCGCACAGGCAGTCGCACAGCCCACACCGCCGCCCGTACCCGAGGGCGTGCCGGTCGAGATGCTGGCCTCGTTCGCCCCGGCAATCATCGGCGCCGCAATCGGTCCTGCCGATATCGCAGGCGAACTGTCGAACGTCGCGGGCCCCCAGGATCAGCTTCTCGCCCAGGCGCGAATCCTCCTCGAAACCCCCGGCATCCCGCCGGAGATCAAGTCCACGCTCGAGCGCGTCATCACCTTCCTCGACGGCAGCGGCGGCGGCGGACCCGAGATCCCCGAGGAGAACGCGCCGGTCATCGCGCAGTTCCTGTACCCCACCATCGGCAAGAACTGCATCGGTGAGGGAGCTGACTCCGTGGGCACAGCCTTCGCGGTCCCCGGTCCGGCGGAACTGCCGCCTCCCGGCCCCAAGCCCGGCGAAGCAGCCTTCGTGTTCACAGCTCTGGGCACCGGACCGGTTGCTGCGGAGCAGGCCACGCCGATGACTGTCACCTGGATGAACCTGGACAACGGTAAGCGCGCCACCCAGGACCTCACGGCTGCCGCGAAGATCAACCCGGACGGCCCTGCCACGATGTCCGCCATCGCGCAGACCGGCCCCGGCCGCGTCGTCGCCGTCATCTCCGGTGGCCTGAGCACCGAGGCGGAAGGCGCAGCACCGATCAGCTGCAACTTCCTCCCGACCGTGGGCATGTTCCACGTAGCCTGACCCGAGCACCCGAAGTGGGGCCCACCGATCATTCGGTGGGCCCCACTTCGTGCATTACGGTTTGCTGGTCACGTTCTGGTGGTATTCCTGAGGGATGCGCAGGAAGGCGACGTCCACCAACCCGTCCCCATCGACCGATCGACATCATCACCGACGGTCGATTCTCTCCATCCGTTCGGAAGGCTCCATCCTCTCGATCGGATCTGCGTACTCGATCCTGTCCATCGGCAGCGTCGGTTCGATCCTGTCCATCGGATCGGTCGGTTCGGCCGGTTCGGCACTCAGCACGGGATCGCTCGCAAGCGCGGCATCTGTCGGAAGCTTGGGCTCCGCACTCTCGGGCCTGTCCCGGTGGTCGCTGATGGCATGGAGAGGCGATCACGAGGCGCCGGAAGAGCATCCACAACTCGTGGTGATGGCAGACGAACACGATCTGCCCGATCAGACGTCACACAGTCAGAGCTGACACACACCGAGGGCTGGCCGAGTCAGGAGAGCGTGTCCCCCCGTGAACTCCTACGAGCCGTTTATGAAGAAGGTCTCGTAGAAGAACGTGGCGACCGTGTACAGCCCGTTGACGAGAAACTCCATCTGATCCTCCTGTACTGCTGTCGATTTCGGTCGAGGATACTCGGCCGGCGCACGTCGTTCCGCCCGGAGACTTCCCCTCAGAACTGAAACGTGTTCTTATTATGGCCCGGACAGGTCAACGAGAGGAAGCCCGTAATCATGTCGTGGAGCCGCAACGAACTCGAAGAAGCATTCGCGAGTTTTCAGAAGAACGTGGCGAACTGCGTGGCCACCGACGACTGGTCCGGCTTCGCGGACATGTTCACCGAGGACGTCACCTACGTCGAGCACGCTTTCGGCACGATGCACGGGCGTGAAGCGGTTCGTGAGTGGGTCGTTCGTACGATGTCCACCTTCCCTGGCAGCCACATGACGAAGTTCCCCCCGAACTGGTACATGGTCGACGAAGAACGCGGCTGGATCGTGTGCGAGATAAACAATCCGATGACGGACCCCGGAGACGGCAGCGAGTTCGAGGCCGCGAACATCACGATCCTCCACTACGCCGGCGACAACCTCTGGAATTACGAGGAAGACGCCTACAACCCCACGAACTTCTTCAGAACCGCCAAGAAGTGGTGTCGCGCAGCCGAGGCCGCAGGCACACTGCCGGATGCAGCGCGCGAATGGATGACCAAGGTGGGCCTGAAGTAGCGGATCTCACCACTGCCCGTAATCGGGCTTGAGAATGGCGTTCAGGTCGATTCCCACACCGTCGACACTCCGCTTGTCGATTTCGTACTGGTGTAGGTGTGCGGCCGGGTGAACATAGCCCTCCGGGGTGCCCCAATCGTGTTGCCAGTACCACGATCCCAGGCCGGCTTTCGAAGCGAGCTCGATGGTGCCGGAATTGGCGTAGACACCGACGTTTTCTCTGCCGATCACCGACTGCCACCCGGCCAGGTACGGCGCCACCATGGAGGCGAACTCGAGTGGTGTCGGATTGTCGTCGATCGACGCGTAGATCGGGCGATTCTCGGGTCCGCCTGCCGCCAGGTGGAGCTCCCATCCACGCTCCGCGTGCTCTTTACCTGCGAGAAGGCCACCGTGCCAGTCGGCGGTGTCGGCCTTGCCGAACTGATAGCACGACACCACGGACAGCCCAGCTGCCATGAGCGCCTCCGCCTCGGAGGCACGCATGGGCTTGCCCAGCATCCACTCCGCGCCCGGGCGCCGGTCGGAGACGTATCGGATGGCGCCCAGGTACCCCGCATTCGCGATCGCTGCTGCGGACGGAACACCCGCCGAGTAGTCGATGAGAATGCCCAAATTTTCGTTCGCCACGGCGGTTCTCACGGTGGAGGACATTCCAGCCAGTCCGACCGCGGCCGTACCTGCCGCCGCATATTTGAACAGCTGTCGTCTATTAACCTGCACGGATTCCCCCATACCTCTTCTGTCACGCTGCGGCGTGTCTGCAACACCCGTGTCAGCTGCTTCGGTAAGTTCGGTCGTTTTGCATTCCACCACACTCACACGAGCCACGTCAGTCACTTGGCAAACATTGTGTCACCGACGCGCCGGGGCCTGCCCTACCCTCGCGCAAGAGCCTGGGCGGTCGCCCCGAGCCTCGGCAACCTCAGATCGGCGATGGGATTCACCCTGTTACCCAACCGATTCGACACGAAGGCAACAGCGAGTCCCGATTCCGGGTCCGCGAATGCACCCGAACCACCGAGGCCGTAGTGCCCGAACGCCTGCTGCGGTTGGTGACGCGCCGAAATCATGCCGGCGTGATAACCGAGCCGCCAGTTCATCGGAATACCGAGCACGTAGTCACGGGCCGTCGTCTGCACCTCGGACAGCTGTTCGACGCTATCGGGACGCAGCAGCCGTCGGCCATCGACGCTGCCGTCTCCGGCGAGAGCCGCGTACATCTTGGCGAGCGACCGGGCGCTGAACACGCCGTTCCATCCGGGCATGGCGGAGTCGTGCAGATCCGGATTTCGAACGAGCGCATCGAACCCCGCAGGCATACCGGCGTCGGCCAGGTTCCGGATGCCCGGAAGCTTCGACAGCGCAGACGAAGTAAGACCCCAAGGCAGCTGTAAGGGGTTGATGTGCGGGAACGTTCCCGCAATCCGATATCGCTCCTCCCGCGGCACCACGAACCACAGTTCGGGAGCGCCCAGCGGTTCGGCGATTTCGGTGCGCACCAACTCCGTGAAATCCCTCCCTGATGCGCGTGCCGCCAGCTCTGCCACGAGCGCACCGAACGTGATGGCGTGGTATCCCGGCGCAGTCAGGCGTTTTCGGGAAGCCGGCGACCGAGCCAACAAAGAGGTGACGAGCGCGTGATCCATGAGCTGTTCGGATGTGGGGACCACGCCGCGAATCCTGTGCAGACCGGCACGGTGGGACAACAACTCGCGCACGGTGATCGAGTGCTTTCCCGCCGCCCCGAATTCGGGCCAGTAGTCGGCAACCCGAGCGTCGTACTCGATGACACCGCGCTCGGCGAGTCGGTGAACAACCGTGCTCGCCACACCCTTCCCCGTGGAGAACGACAGAGCTACGGTGTCGTGTTGCCAGCGTCTATGTCGACCCGCATGACCTGCCCAGATATCGACAACTTTGGTGCCGTCGTGATAGACCGCCAGTGCCCCGCCACCGCTGGCTCGGCTGGAGAACATCGCGAAGAACTGATCCGCGAGCGGCGTGAACTCGGATGCGATCCACATCTGGTCCGACGGGCGATCCGACCCGCCGGACAGAGGCGGTGGCGACGTGATCGACATACACACTCCTTCGACGCACAGCTACTTCCTCTGTACACACGTTCGACGGAGTCTGTTGGCATTTCGGGGCCGGTCGTCGGGTTCGTGGCCGATCCGCAATGCGTTCGCAGCGCTATTTCGGCTCGAGGGACTGAAAGTAATCAGGGCGAACCTCGACGTCCTCCACCACGCGCGTGGTGGCCTGAACACCCAGGGAATGCTCTTTGAGCAGTTCGCACAGACGGTCTCCGTCCACGAGGTCGATCGGCGGAGCCCCGTCCCGCTTGGACTCGGCACGTGCATCACCGGTGAAGGTGCCGGTGGTGATCAGCAGCCCTTTTTCACCACGGCCGGTCATTGCGCCACGGAAGTCACGTACGGCACCAGCCCCGACGCTTCCGCTGTAGCGGGTGCATTGGAAGAACACCGGGAAACTCAGCAGAGACAGTTGATAGACGCCAAGACCTTCGATGTCGCCGTTCGCGTTCCGCCGAGTGATGGACGCGCTCGAGAAGCCCGCCTCCCGGAGCAGCCGTTGAGTCAGCCGCTCGAACGCATCCGGGGAAATCGTGAGCAGGGTGTCGAGCAGAGCATCCTTCCAATCGGTCTGGTTCTCAGCCTCCGCAATATTCGTGTCCGGCTCGTCTGCTCGCCGCGACGCTGCCTGAGCGGACTTGCGGGCAGCGTTCTTCTTGCGATTCTCGGCCGAGAACTCGGTGTGCAGCGGCCGAATATCCGCCTCGGCGACTTCCCGCCCCTTGGCGGTGACGCTCCACACCCCTCGCCGACTGTTCGTCAGCAGCCCCATCCCCTTGAGATAGGTGCGAGCCCATGCCAATCTGTACTCGATCTCAGTGCTCGGGCCGTCGCCGTGCAGCACCCCTTGGACCTGCACGGAAAGACCTTCTCGTTCGATGACGGCCCCGTTCAGTTCCTCGTTCGACGCCGATCCGCCCAATGCGATGGCCGTCTGAAGGGCCGGCCAGAGGAGGTCGATGTACCGCGGAACGAGAACAGTCATGCCGAACAGCATGCCGGAACAACCCGTCCGGCCCTCACACGGTCCCGAGTACCCGTCGGATCGTGGCCGAGGATGTCGTGTCCGCTGGACCTGAGCACCACTGGGCGATGTCGTCCCGGCTCACGGAACCGTGCACGGTTCCGGCATCGTCCACGACGGCCACCTGCCGATCGGGGCCGTCCATGGCGGCGAGTGCGTCCTCGACGGAAGCCGACACCAAGACTGTCGAATCCGCAGACGTGTGCGGCGCGGAGCCGGTGTCGCCGTCCACCTCGGGCCGTGGCGCGGTCATGACCTCGACGACCGGCGTCCGAGCCAGTAGGCGCCGCAAACGCCCTTCCTCGCGGTTCGACAACTGCGCACGGTAGATGGTCTCACCGGAGTGGCGCACGATGAGGTACGCCAATCCGATGGCGATCATCGAGGGCGCGAGAAGTGTGATGCTGCCGGTCATTTCGGCCACCATGATCATCACGGCGAGTGGCGCACGGGCGACGCTGCCGAAGCACGCCATCATCCCGACGATCACGAATGGAGCGGGACTGGCCGGTACGGCGGGTGCGATCGGTTCGAGCACCCTCCACACGGCAGCGCCGGTGAACGCGCCTATGACCATGCCGGGACCGAAGATGCCACCCGAACCACCCGATCCGATCGACAGCGCAGTCGCCAGAATCTTTGCCAGTGGTAGCACCACGATGATCCACAGCGGTATGTCCATGAGGGTGCCGCTCGTGAGCGTCTGCTGCACCCAGCCATACCCACTTCCCAAGACCTGCGGAATCGCGAGAGCCAGGAGCCCGACCATCAGTCCCCCGATGGCCGGCCGGAGGGCACGCGTCACGGGCATCCTGTGGAAGAGATCCACAGCAAGGTAGAACCCTTTGGAATACAGCACCCCGATGATTCCCGCGAGCACCCCGATGATGGCGAACCACACCAGTTGGCCAGGGTTGTCGAACCGGTAATCGACGGCGGCGTAACCGAACAGGGGTCCGAATCCGAGGAATGTTCCGAACACGCAATAGCTGACGATGGAGGTGATGAGGCCGGGAATGATGACGTCGAACTCGAAATCGTCCTTGAAGACGATGGCGCCACACAGCAGCGCACCACCGAGAGGCGCACCGAAGATGGCCCCGATGCCCGAGCCGATCCCCACTGCGACCGCGATGCGTCCGTCGCGTGGAGACAGATCGAGTATGCGCGCGAGCAACGAACCGAATCCGGCGGAAATCTGTGCCGTCGGCCCCTCACGACCGCCGGACCCACCGGACCCGATGGTGATCGCCGAAGCAACAAGCTTCACCAGCACCACCCGCGCCCGAATCATCTTCGGGTCCTTGTGAAATGCCTCGATCGCGGCGTCTGTTCCGTGCCCCTCGGCTTCGGGTGCCAGCGTGAACACGATGAGGCCCGATACGAGACCACCCATACACACGACGAGCGGTATCGCCCACGCTCGGCTGAACGATCCGCTACCGCTGCCACCGCCGTCACCGGCCGCGGTCGGCGGTGTGTAACCACCGAGACCACCGAGCAGCAGGTGAGTTGCCTCGGTCAGTGCCCAATAGAAGACCACAGCACCGAGACCGGCCACGATGCCGATGACGATTCCGAGCACGAGCCACTTGCGGACGTAACCGAGACCTCGGATCCACCCACCGACTCGACTCATGCCAATGAACACCTCCCGGTGCTGTGATTCAGATTACCGACCCCGAGACCCCGCCAGCCGCGTATTCCGGAATAACCGAACGCACACAGTTGGTTGATCCGAACCATGACCGAGATCTCCGAAGCCACCGATCAGACCCCGCTTCCCGTGGACGGACTGTTCGAGCCTTTCACCGTCAAATCCCTCGCACTGAAGAACCGTTTCGCAATGGCGCCGATGACGCGCGCCTACTCCCCTGATGGCATTCCCGGGCAGGATGTCGCCGACTATTACGCCCGACGAGTCAGCGGCGGAACCGGCCTGATCATCACCGAGGGGACGTACATTCCCGATCCTTCGGCAGGCCCGTTCAACAGCGTTCCGCGCTTCTACGGCGAGGACAGCCTCGCCGGGTGGAAGCGAGTCGTCGACTCGGTCCATGCCGCCGGCGGATCCATCATTCCGCAGCTCTGGCACCTCGGAGTCGAGCGTGGCGACCGGCCCCGCCTGAACCCCGAGGTGGCGTCCACCAGCCCGTCCGGCCTCACGCTCGACGGTGTTCCGCTCGGGCGTGAGTTCAGCACGACGGACCTCGACGACCTCCGAAATGCGTGGGTCGCTGCGGCAGTGAGCGCCAAGGAGACCGGGTTCGACGGCATCGAACTGCACGGCGCGCACGGCTACCTGCTCGATCAGTTCCTGTGGGAGAAGACCAACCTCCGCACCGACGGTTACGGTGGCTCGCTGCGCGCACGGACCCGATTCCCCGCCGAGATCGTCGCGGCGATCCGCGAGGCCGTGGGCGAGGACTTCGCCATCGTCTACCGGTACTCGCAGTGGAAGTCGAACCACTACGACGCACGACTCGCCCAGACCCCCACGGAGCTCGAGGCGATGCTCACGCCCCTCGTCGATGCCGGCGTCGACGTCCTGCACGTGTCGACCCGCCGCCACTGGGAAGCAGCCTTCCCCGAATTGGCGGGTTCGGACAGTCAGCTCGGTCTGGCCGGGTGGACGAAGCGACTCACCGGTGTCCCGACCATCACGGTCGGTTCCGTCGGTCTGAACAAGGTGTTCACCACCGCCTTCACCCCGGACGGTGCCGCCGAGTCGACGGGCGTCGACAGGTTGCTGCAGCAGTACGAGGACGGCGAGTTCGATCTCGTGGCCGTCGGCCGTGCGTTGCTGGCAGACCCAGAGTGGGTGAACAAGCTGCGCACCGGCGACACCGACAAGCAGATCGCGTACGCCAACGAGCACCGCGAGGTGCTCTACTGATCCGATTGTCTACCGGATGGTCAGGAACCGATCCGGCCGACGTCGCGCAGACCGGCCACAGTGTCGGACAGGGTTTCTCGCGAGTCTCGATACGACACCCCCAGCTCACGTTCGCTGGGGGTGTCGTCCGTTCGAGGCATGCGGGTGTAGTACTCCATCGCTGCCTCGGAGATCGGCGTCTCGAACGCGCACGATTCTCCTCTGCCGGCGAATAGGTCGCGCACAGTATCGCCCAGTGTTTGCGGCGGACCGCGTGCGGTGCCGGGTCAGGCCAGAGTCACGTGCCAGACAACTGCTGCCGCAAGTGCGCCGAGGCCGTTGAGAGACCAGTGCAGCGCGATGGGTGCCAGGAGACTTCCGCTGCGCCTGCGCAGCCAGGTGAACACCACGCCGGCCAAGGCAGTGGCGACCACCGCACCCAGAATGCCGAGAATCTTGCCGGTGGTCCCGCCACCGAGGAAGTCGGTCAGGCCGGCGTTACCGGTCGTGAGGCCCAGTGACGAGGCGATGTGCCACAGCCCGAACATGAGCGAGCCTGCTGCGAACACACCGCGCGCACCGTAGACGCGTTCGAGGGTGCCGTGGAGGACGCCGCGAAACGCGAGCTCTTCGGGAATCACGGTCTGCAGCGGAATCACGATCATCGAGGCGATCAGTGCACCGGAGATCGTGGCGTAGCGATCGGACAGAAAGAACGGCCTGGTCAGTGGCAGCGCAGCTCCGATAGCGATCACGGCGAGGACAACGCCGACTGCGGCCAGTGAGTACAGCGCGCCTTTGCGCCAGTGACGCGGGGACAAACCGAGTTCACCCCAGCCGAGGCCGCGTCGGCGCGACAGGACCAGAAGTATCACTGCAGCGATCGGAACGGTGGCGATCGCGGCCCATGCGGTGGTGAAGTGGGCGATCAGGTTGGTGCCGACGAGCACTGCGACCACCACCGCAACGTCGAGCCACGCATGGAACGCGGGACGAGCACTCGCTTCAGGTCGAGCAGAGATCGCAGTTCCGGTGAAAGACATCCATACCACTGTACGGATCAGCGCCGCATCGGCGTGTAATTCGGTTCACAACTCGGCGTGTAATCCAGTTCACAGCAAGGCGTTGGTGGACAACCCCGCCGGTGAAGGCGAACCCCGCAGCGATAACCTGATGTACGAACGCCCCCGTCCCTTCTGTTCAGGAGATACAATGGCCGACTTCCTCTACGAGGACCTGCTGCCGATCGGTGAGGACGCCACCGAGTACCGATTGCTGACCACAGAAGGGGTGTCAACGGTCGAGGGACCGGGAGGCCGCACCTTCTTGCAGGTCGAGCCGGAGGCCATGCGCCTGCTCACCGAAACGGCTTTGCACGACATCTCGCACTACCTACGCAGCGATCACCTCACACAGCTCGCGAAGATTCTCGACGACCCCGAGGCATCGAACAACGACAAGTTCGTGGCCCTCGACCTCCTGAAGAACGCGAACATCGCCGCTGCCGGCGTACTGCCCATGTGCCAGGACACCGGAACCGCAATCGTCATGGGCAAGCGCGGTCAGCACGTGCTCACCGAAGGCAATGACGAGGAAGCCATCGCGCGCGGCGTGTACGACGCATACACGAAGCTGAATCTGCGCTACTCGCAGAACGCCCCCATCACGATGTGGGACGAGAAGAACACCGGCAGCAACCTGCCCGCGCAGATCGAGCTGTACTCGGACACCACCTCCGGACACGAGAACGGCTACAAGTTCCTGTTCATGGCGAAGGGTGGCGGCAGCGCCAACAAGTCGTACCTGTTCCAGGAAACCAAGGCGATTCTCAACCCGGACTCGATGATGCAGTTCCTCGAGGCCAAGATCCGCGGCATCGGCACCGCAGCCTGCCCGCCGTACCACTTGGCGATCGTCGTCGGCGGCACCTCGGCGGAGTTCGCACTCAAGACGGCCAAGTACGCGTCGGCGCACTACCTCGACGAGCTGCCGACCGAGGGCGCGATCACCGGGCGCGGCTTCCGCGATCTGGATCTCGAGCAGAAGGTCTTCGAACTCACCCAGAAGATCGGTATCGGCGCACAGTTCGGCGGCAAGTACTTCTGCCACGACGTTCGTGTGGTCCGACTCCCCCGCCACGGCGCGTCGCTGCCTGTTGCCATCGCGGTGTCGTGCTCCGCAGACCGGCAGGCCAAGGCCAAGATCACCCCGGAGGGCGTGTTCCTGGAACAGCTCGAGTTCGATCCGGGCCGTTTCCTGCCCGAGGTCACCGACAAGCAGCTCGACGCGGACACCGACGGCGTCTCGAGCACCGGCAAGAATGCCGCCGTGCAGATCGACCTGACCCGTCCCATGCCGGAAATCCTCGCGGAACTGTCCAAGCACAAGGTCAGCACCCGGCTCTCGCTGACCGGCCCGCTCGTCGTTGCCCGTGACATCGCGCACGCGAAGATCAAAGAGCGCCTCGACGCCGGCGAGGGCATGCCGCAGTACCTGAAGGATCACCCCGTGTACTACGCGGGACCGGCGAAGACACCCGACGGCATGGCGTCCGGCTCGTTCGGACCCACCACCGCGGGTCGTATGGACGCTTACGTCGACCAGTTCCAGGCTGCGGGTGGCTCGATGGTCATGCTGGCCAAGGGCAACCGGTCCAAGAAGGTCACCGAGGCGTGTGACACGCACGGGGGCTTCTACCTGGGCTCCATCGGCGGGCCCGCCGCACGGCTCGCGCTCGACTGCATCAAGCATGTCGAGGTCGTCGAGTACGAGGAGCTCGGCATGGAAGCGGTGTGGAAGATCGACGTGGAGAACTTTCCGGCCTTCATCGTGGTGGACGACAAGGGCAACGACTTCTTCGCGCACACCGGCGAGGTCACCCTCACGATCGGAAAGCGTCCCGAACCCGTCTCTTGACCGGTACGCAATGACGCACGACATTCGAGTGCACACCTGTACACTCGAATATCGTGAATGCGACGAGCACCCAGCGCCGTGCCGAGGTTCGGGCACTCGGCCACCTGGCCCTGAACGAAATCGGCAACGCCGCAGGTGGGATCGGCAGCATTCACCGTGCCATCTCCAACCGCGTCTTCGCCGGTATCGGCCTGGGGCTCGGGGCCAAAGCTGAGCCGGTCAAGATCGTTCACGATGCCATCACCGACATCGTGTACTCCTCGATCGTCGAATCCGCACGAGCCGGCGGTTACGTCGCGGGCAAAACTCTCGACATCCGGTCGGCCGACAACGCTCCCGTGTCCGAAACGGCCCGGGGGGCCGTGGTGATCGGGGCGATCCAGGGCCTGATCGGGGACGTGCTCGAGGCCGATCAATCACCGTTGGCGACGGAGATGTCGGTGCGTGTCGACGGCGCGGTGGTACCACCGACACGGGATTCGCTCGCGGCCGCCTTCCCGAACGCGTCGTCGCGGATCATTGTCTTCGTTCACGGACTCTCCGAATCGGAGGTCGCCTGGGGTATCGGCGGCCGTGCCACGTACGGAGAACGACTCGAAGACGCCCTCGATGCCTCCGAAGTTCAGGTCCGGTTCAACACCGGCAGACATATTTCCGAGAACGGGCGCTCACTGCACGCGCTCCTGACCGAGTTGTGCGACGCCTGGCCGGTACCGATCACCGAGATCGCACTCATCGGTCATTCGATGGGCGGATTGGTGGCTCGCAGTGCGTGCCATCAGGCCGCGACCCAGGAAGCGGCCTGGGTTCACTCGGTCGGGCACACGGTCTCCCTCGGGACTCCACACCTGGGCGCCCCACTCGAGCAGTTCGTCCATCGCATCAGCGCCGCTCTGGTTGCGGTTCCCGAGACGCGCGCCTTCGGCCGACTGCTGCGCAGGCGCAGTTCCGGAATCCGCGACCTGCACCAGGGTTCGCTCGTCGACGAGGACTGGAGGGGACGCGACCGTGACGCATTGCGCTTGGCCGCGTACAGCGAGGTCCCGCTCCTCCCGGATGCCATGCACTGCTTCGTCTCCGGCACCGTGACCACCAGCCCGAGCAACCCCTTCGGCCGGGTGATCGGCGACGGCCTGGTCCTCCTGCCCAGTGCTAGCGGGGTGAATCGGACGAGACGCATCGGTTTTCGAGAGGAAGACGGTTTCCACGTTCCGGGAGCGCACCATCTGGCTCTCCTCAATCACGACGCGGTGTACGACAAACTGCTGATGTGGCTGTCAGACAGTGGCGATGCGGACCTCGTCGAGAGCGTGTCGGAGTAGTTCCTCGTACTCGTTCGGATCGGCCATGACGTCGGGTCCGAAATGAACACTCACAGTCGCGGTATCCCCGATGCTGTACACACCGTGAGTCACGCCCATTACCGGCGAGAGGGCGGGAAATCCAGCAGTGAACAAGACTGGGCCACCGCAGTATTCGAGATCGGACGGACCCCTGTTCACACTTGTCAGAACCGTGTTGCCGGATACGGTGTCCGGTCTCTCCTTCGGTGAATAGCTTCGTACCCCGGCCCTGATCATCGGCGCAGGAGTCATTGACATCGGATCGCCCTGTGACGCGATGGAGGGATGCAGCGCGCGCGTCCTACGCTCGTCCAATGCACGCGCGATCCGCTCGGCCCGCACGCGCAGGTCCTTCTCACCGGGATACAGGTCGACGCCCACGTTGCGAAAGTGATTGCGCGACTTCGACGCACCCGGAAGCGCCACCGTGACCTCGGCGCCGAGACGGTCCGCGGGCGCGACCCCATGCCTCTGCAGGTATTCGGAGTACGCAACGGAGATCGCGGTCAGCACGGTCACAGTGACCGTCGACGAACCTCCCCTCAGGTCGGACAAAGGCAGAGTGATGATTCGAATACCGTGTCGGCCGTGCGGATCTGCGTTCAGCATCGTCAGCTCACGGCCGTCGATTTTCGGCGGTATCGTGCCGTCGGCGGTCAATGCCTCCGATTCCCGATACGCCTGGTACGAGCGGAAGCTCGCCGCAACCATCCGGCCGATCAAGAAGGGCGTACGCACCAATCCCAGCGCACACAGCAGAGTCGATGACGGCGGGCGTGACGGAAGCACAGTGGGACCGGGCATCTCCCGACCGAACAGCTCCCTGGCGATTGCGGCGGCGCGCTTGCCGTCCGCGAGCGCGTGCGAAAGCTGTAACACGGCAACGAGAGCTGTGTCTGATCGGCTTTCGGGTACCGCTCGAACGCCGGGAAACAGATGCAGCGTCCACGGGCTGACCCGAGCGTTCACGCCGGTTCCGAGAATGTCGGCAACGGCTCCCATGCATTCCGTCCACATCGAACTGGCCAGTTGATGCACGACGATCCGTTCCTCACCAACCTCGCTCAGCACCCACACCGGGTAATCCACAGTCTTGGGCACGTCGCGCACGACGAGACGAAGATCGGACACCCGCTCGGCGCGTTCGCGCACCCACTCCAGAAGGAGATCGGGGTCCACTTCCGCGGTGTCGAACGCATACAACAGGAACTGATCGTTCGGAATCTTCTCCGAGATCCAGTACATGAGTGCGTCCCGCGGATCCATCCGTTGCACGGCCGCGCCCGCCTTTCCGATCGAGAAGTAGATCTACTCACGTGGCACCGTCCCGCGTTCGCGTACGACTTCGGCCGTCGAGCGGTAGGTTTGAGGCACGCTATCAGCCACCGGCCAGTCGGGAGCGGCCCGCGACCGGCAGCACCCCACACAGGAGGCATCAATGGCGATCCGTAAGGAGAGCTGGCCTGCGGGAACACCCGTCTGGGTCGACATCTCGATCAGCAACCCGGAAGCCTCGCGCGCGTTCTACGCGGACGTGCTGGGCTGGGAGTTCACGGAGTCGAGCGAGGAGTTCGCCGGCTACTTCATGGCCCTCGTGGACGGGGAGCCCGTCGCGGGCCTGGCGCCGCCGATGGAGGGGATGGACGCACCGCCCGGGTTCTGGACGACCTACCTGGGCACCGACAACGCCGAAGCGGTCGGCGAAGCAGTCACCGGAGCCGGCGGCAACGTCGCCGTCCCCGCGATGCAACTCGAAGCGCTCGGCTCGATGGCGGTCTTCACCGACCCGACCGGCGCAGCCTTCGGCGTCTGGCAGTCAGGCCAGCACACCGGATTCAACGTCTACGACTCGCCGGGGTCGGTGTCCTGGTGCGAGGCGATGGTCGGCGACTTCGAGGCCGGCAAGGAGTTCTACTCCGCGGTCTTCGGCTTCACCTACGACGACATGTCCTCCGATGACATGAAGTACGCGATGTTCAGCGTGCCCGGCGGCGAACGTCCCGCCGGTGGCATCGGCCTCGTCGAAGGCGACCAATCGCCTTACTGGTCGGTGACGTTCAACGTCCCCGACACGGACGCGGCGATCGAACGCGCAAAAGCCCGCGGCTCGCAGGTGCTCATGGAGCCCTACACCATGGAATTCGGCCGCGTCGCGATCATCACCGGTCCTGACAACGAGCCGTTCGGCGTCATCGAGCCACCCGCGAAGTAAGCCCGCAGGCGCCATTCCACCGGCTAGAACTTGTCGATCTCCAGCTTCCCCATCTGCATCATGTGCTCGTACGCGTTCGGACGTGACATGAGCTCCGCTATGTTGGCGGGCACGACCTGCCAACTCAGTCCGTAGGAGTCCTTGCACCACCCGCACTGCTCGGATTCGGGCACGGTCGACAAGGCAGACCAGTACCGGTTTATCTCGGACTGCCCGTCGGCGTTGATCATGAGCGACATCCCTTCGGTGAAGTCGAAGGGTTGCTCGACGCCGGAATCCATTGCGGTGAACCACTGACCGTCAAGCCGGAACTCGGAAAACATCAGCGATCCCGCGAGGGCAGGGCCGTTCTGCTCCGGGTACTCCGCGACGACGCCCCAACCCGAGTTCGGGAACAGCTGGATGTAACTCTCGACCGCTTGGCGGCACTTGTTCTGCGCCGCTCCGCAGAACATGAGTGACGGGAGCACGAAAGGTCGCGGATCGCCCTCTGGATTGGTGAGGATGAGTTGCCAACTGACTCCGAACTTGTCCTGCACCCAGGCGTACTTCTTGCTGAAGGGGTATTCCTGCAGCGGCATCATCACGGACCCGCCATCCGAGAGCTTTGCGAACACCTCGTCCTGGTACTCGCTCGCGTCTTCGTAAAGAACGGGGTCGAAGTTGAGCATGAAGTTGACGGTGGGATTGGGTGCGAATTCCGGGCCGGCGTTGATGAGTACAAGCTGCGTTCCGGCCAGCGAGATATCGAGAGTGACGGGCTTGCCTGCCATCGCCTTCTGGAATTCGGGCAGCCCGTCCTCGGGGTATCGTGCGGAAACTTCGAACGAGCAGTCACGGAAGGTGGCCGCATAGAACTGCGCCTGTTCTTCGGCGACCGAGTTGGACCAGATGTTGGGAACGATGGTCTGCTGGATGCCAGCGGACATGACACTCTCCTCGATTCATGGGGAACCTGATCGGACGTGATTTCGCTCTGGTCCCCAGGCTAGTCGCCGATACACGGTCGGGTCGTCCGATCGTGCGCACTGGACGACTTACGCGCGCTGAAGTTATGCCACGGTGTCGAGTGCCTCGGTCACGTGGCGTGACCAATCGTGGGCGGATACTTCCTCGACTGCTGTCGGGCCGCCGAACGCGCTGGAGATCACCACATCGGGGCGAAGTTCAGCCAGTAGCTTCAAACTGTTCGTGAGGGCACCCGGGTCACCGCCCTCCTTGTCGACATAGGTGGCCCATCGGCCGTTTCCACTGGGAAACACCGTATCTCCGGTGAACAGATAGGTTTGTCCGTCGCGTCCGGTCACCAAGTACGAGGTGCTGCCGGGCGAATGACCGGGGGTGGGAATGATGTCGATTCCGTTGTCATCGATGTGTCGGACAGCCGCTATCTCCACATCGATGTGTGCGTGTTTTCCGATGGTGGCGGTTTCGGCGGCGGGGACGTGCAGCCAAGATCCGAATCGCTGTTGGATCGCGGTGAGGTTCGGCCCGGCTTCGTCTTCATGGGAGAGGTATTGGTGAGCGACTCCCCCGAGGCTGTCGATGGCGTCGAAATCGGCGTCACTTGCCGGGGAGTAGAACAGCAGGTTTCCCTCTGGCCGGGTCCACAGGTATGCGTGGGTGGTCAGCCCAGGAAAGGGCGAATCGGTTCGGGTTTCGTACAGGTCGTCGGCGATCTGGCGCAATGAGTTGGTCATGGAACCCAACGTGCCACCTCAACCTCGGTTGAGGTCAAACCGGACTCGTCTATCCGATTCCCGACGCGCGGAGCGATTCGGTGATCACCCGCACGAGTTCTCGACGCTCGGACTCGTCCTTGCGAATGTCCCGGTCCACTTCGATGTGAATGAAATCGGCGCCGCGAGCACGCGCTGCTATCGCTTGCACATTTGTGGTGGCGGCGAGGTCCTTGCACTTGTCACCGTCGTACGTGCAGGTGTCGAATCCGTGATCGTTGAGTGCCTCGTCCAGGCGACGAACAGCGGGCGACGGCTCACTCACTGTGCTGGACAACACGATATCCCCGTAGTCGTCGTGTTTCTCCGACGAGAAACCGTGGATCTGCACCACGGTCATCCCTTTCTGTACCACGGCATCGTTGACCGCGGCGAACGTCGTGTCACTGCGGTGTGCGACGTCCGCACTGTCGTCACCGGCTCTGCGGTGCGCACCGGCCAGCATGAACAGCCGTGCGTCGGTGGTCGCGAACAGCTCGGTTCCCATGCGCTCGGTGTACTGGTCGGCGACCGGGTGCGGTATCTGCACGATCATCGGCGAGTGCACGTCCGGGTTGTTCCGCACGACGTACAACCCGTTGCCGGCGGTGGGGTCGCCCCCTTCGACGAGTGCCGACATGTCGGCATCGGCACCTGACCCGGCGGCACGATCCGATACGGTCACGCGCTGCAATTCGTACGAATCGAAAGGGTGGCCGACGCCGCCCGTCGACAGGAGTTCGGCCACGTTGGAAGCGACTGCCGCTGCCGTGCCTCGTGACGGCGTTTCGTACGTCGTCGAGTCCCGGTTCGGCGATGCCTCCACCACCCGCGACACCACCGATTCGAGGCTTTGGGCCGGCTGATCCGCAGGCGTCTCGTTCGAACACGACGTCACTGTGGACATGGCCACCCCTGACACGATGATCATGGTCGAACCGCCGAGTACAAGACGGTTCCGGCGTCTCATTGTCGTACGACTCCGTTTCCGACGAAGGGTCCGTCGCTGTCCGTCCTGTCGGCTACGACTCGAACGGATCCCGGCAGGGTCCTCTCCACGGTATCGAACCGTCGTCCCGCCGCGCCTCCCGGCGCCCAGGCCACGAGGCGCACATCGTCCACGGCCAAGCGTGCTCCGGTCAGTGAATTCTCGGGAGGACTCAACCGAACAAAGGGGCTGGTGGCGACGACTCCCGGAGGGACGACGACGTCCATCCGCACCTGGGTGCAGTTGCCCCTGTCGACGTCGGTCCCCGGCACGCGGATCGACGCCGAGCTGACACTCTTTCCACTGAATGCGTCGTACCAGAGGAGCTCGAGCGTGGATCCGGGCGAGGCCGAACGCACGTCGGCGAGCAACGAGAGATCCTGTCCCTCACCGACCCCGATGCGACGTCCGGGCCGCGCATAGACGTCTTCCGTGCTCTTCGGGCTACGGACCAGTTCGAGCCCCTTTCCGTTCGTGGTGCCGTCCCCTTCCGGGTCGCGGTCACGGGAGTCGGCGCATGCGGCGATGCTCGTGGTGCGGGCGGCGTGGCCGAGATCCCACAGAACGGGGCCGTTCGTTGCCGGGTCTGTGTCCTGTCCGTCGAACCTGCCCGACCCCCACAGCAGGTCGGTGCCGACGCGGACTCCGTCCTGCGGCTGACCGACGAACCAACCGGATGCGAGGCGCCGCGGTGTGCCGGGCTGCAGCTGCACCGTTGACTGCTCGGTCGGCATGGTCTGGCGCGCGGTGATTTCCGCCCCGGTGCCATCTAGTCGCGCACCGCCCTCGACTGAACCGGCTGCAATCCGCGACGCCGAATCGGCGAGCGTGCCGGTCACCGGTACGGGATGCGAGTCCTCCAACATCAGCGGATCGATGCTCGCGTACACGGGCTTCCCCAACCGCACGTCGACCCTGAGCAATTGAGAGGGTCCGGACGACCACAGCGGCCTGTCGTAGACCAAGGTGCCGGTGGACTCGGCCACCACCGTCGATCCGACCGTGCGAATCCCACCGCTCACGTGCGGGTGTCCACCCACCACGATCGCGGCGCCCGCACGGGCAGCAACGTCGGAGTACCGCTGCACTGTTGGTGACTGTCGGCGTTCGTATTCGTTGCCGCCGTGCAGCATCATCACCACCGTGTTCGCCTGTACGGCGGCGTCGGCGACAGCCTTCTCGATCTTCTTGGTGGAGCACTCCGCTGCTCCCGCACGGCCCTCGTCCGCAACATACGGGATCGGATTCTGCTCACCGTCGATGGTCGTGCACCCGACGAACGCCACCGTCTCACCCCCTCGCTCGACGATCGCGGGACTCCATGCCTCGTCCTCGTTCCGGCCGGCACCGAAATGTGCCACACCGGCTTCGTCCAAAGCGGTGACGGTGCTGTCGATGCCGGATTCGAGTGCGTCGAAGGCGTGATCGTTGGCCAGGGACACCACATCTACCCCGGACATCCGCAGCGCTTGTGCCGCCTCTGTTGCCGACGCGAACACGGACGTCTTCGTCGGGTGAAACCGCTCCGGCCGCGGCTCGTCCGGATCGTAGTAGGGGTCGTCGATCAGCGGAGTCTCGAGGTTGACGACGGAAAGGTCCGAATCCTGTAGCAGTGGGGCGATGCTCGCCAGCAGGTCCGCATGACCTGCTGCCGTCGCGTTGTCGTCGAGCAGCGCCGGCTCGTTGTCGGTCGACTCGTAGAAGTCGCGCCCGAACATCACGTCCCCACCGAAACGCAACGACATCGTCTCCTCTGCACGAGAGGTGAGGACGATTCGCGGCGCGTCCCCCGGTGCGAGCGCCTGGGTCCGTGGCAGGTGGTCCGCGGCGTGCGCGGAAACCAACGACGGTGCGGCCAACGGCAACGCAAACGAGCCATCGTCCGCGCTGCGCACCACGTCATTGCCTACCCGAATCGTTGCCCCGGCACGGGTTTCCCGGTTTCGTCGACAACGGTTCCGACTGTGGCGCCAGCGGCCCGGTCTCCGGGTGCGTCACTGTCCGGAATCGCAACCGCTGCGGTGATCGCAACCCCCGCAGCCACGACGGTTGCGAGTGCAGGCAGCTTCCATCGGCGCACGCCTTGCCCGTTCGGTTCCAACGTCTTCACAAGAGCCTTTCTCCCAGTGCGTTCACAGCCATCCAGCCGCGATCGCCACGGCAGCGATCAGATTCATGCCGGCATACACCCCGAGTGCGGTGAGGGCAGATCCGCAGATGGTCCGCCCCCAGCCCTGCCGCTGCGCGTCGTTCGCCAGCAACGCCGGGACCATCAACGTCGCGACGGTCAATCCACGCCACGGGACGTAATCGCCGTTGGTGAGGTAGATGACCAACAGTTCTGCCGACCAGCCGACGATCGCACCGACCAGCACCATCGTGGACAACTTGCGGCGACCGAAGATGAGTAGACGCGGCATCAGCAGCTTGACCACGACGAACCAGGTCACCAACGCAACCGCCAGCGCGAACACGATGTCGGGCCAACGCGGACTGACCAGAGCCAAGTACGCACCGGTGATGAAACCGCCCGAGCGGAGGCCGAGTTTCGCGAACACCAGCATTCCGACGGCGACGCTCATCGCAACCGCGAGCAGGAGAAACTCGCGCGGGTATCCGAGGACCCCGGCAAGGCGGACTCTGTCGGTGCTGTCCGTTCCTGGTGCGATCGACATGAGCGACGAGAACAGAACGAGAAAGACGATCAGAATCACGGTGGTGGCCCCGATTGCCAACACCGTTCGGAGCGGCTTCTGCCGGGACATGTCGTGGGCAATGATGCCGGGAACGAGAAATCCGATGCCGGCCAGTGCAAACAGCGTCGGGTCGTAACGTCCGAGCGCACCTGCGACCACTGTGCAGATCAGGATCAGGGCCAGTCCGACCAGCATCTCCCACTCGAACTTGCGTCTCCCGTACAGGATCAGCCGCTTTGCCAGTACGACGCTGACGAGGAGGTACGTCAGGTAGCCGACTCCGACGGTTACGGCGATCGCAAGTGGCGCCGTTACGCTCAACGCCAAGTAGGCGGGGACGATAGCGCCGCCGGTGGTCAACTGGACTCGCTCGTAGAAGAGCATGCTCAGCACCACGCCCATGACGAGGGCGACGCGCACCACCTCGGGGGCGAAGTCGTACTCAAACATTCGGCGCACCTGCCTCTACAGGACGGCGCACGTGGTGAGCCCCGGCGCGGCGCAACCGCGAAACCCCTACCGACGAACGTCGTGGGTCACGGGATTCGTCTATCTCGCTGCGGTGTTCGGCGCCTCGCAGTTCTGAAAATGATCGATCAGCAGTTCTGCCTGGTCGGTGTGAATGTTGATCATCCCGACGAGAACACCGGTCGGCCCCTCGGTGAGATCGGCGATCGTGTCCAAGATCTGATCGAGTGTGGGCTGGACGGTTTCACCCATCTGGTGAATCCGATGCCGGCCGTAGCCACGTTCGATCATCGTCTTCGTGACCGCTTCCTCGTACGCGCCGAATGTGACGACGTGGTCCAGGTATCCGGAAAGATCGTCGGGCACCATGTGGGAGAACAGTTCCGCCCGGCGGCCGCGGTCACGGCGATTGTTGAGAATCCCGATCACGGTCGCATCGGGTGGAAACTGTGCCTGCAAGGTCGCGAAGGTCAGTGCCACGCTCTCGCGGTCGTTTGCCACGAACATCGGCACCCACAGGACGGACTTGCCGCGGATGTCGTACGAACGGAGTCGGACGACACCGATGTCCGGAACCGACTTCCACATCCGACTTGTATGGGGTCGCGGTCTCGTGTTCGAACCGACGGGTTCGTAACGTGCCGTAGGAGACCACGGGGATGGCCCGAAACACTTCCTGCCACCCGACCGGCCGGAGGGTTGGCTCGCTAAGGGTTCTGCCTCCCCGCTGGTCTCCGTCCGAGGCCTGGCTCAACACAGGAACGTCCGCCACCTGGTGGGGACCGCAAGTCGGAATGCCGGCCCCGGATTACACACCGCCCACCAGCGAGGAAAGGTTGTTCGTACCGGTGTTCGTGATCGGAATCGACCCCCACAAGTCCACCCACACCGCCACCGCCGTCGATCCCGACACCAACCGGGATCTCGGCTCCATCCGCATCCGCTCCTCATTTGACGACTACGCCCAGCTGTGGACATGGGCGACACAATGGCCCGACCGAATCTGGGCCGTCGAAAACGCCTCCGGACTCGGGCATCACCTGACCCAATGGCTCATCGGCCGCGGTGAAGCCGTCGTCGACATCCCACCCACCGCCACCGCACGGGTGCGTGAACTCAGTCGCGGCGGCCGCCGCAAGAACGACCGCATCGACGCAGCCGCAGCGGCATGCGTGGCCTTCAGTCACGGCGATTTCCGGCCCGTCGCCCCGGAAGATCACACCGACGTCCTCCGAATCCTGGACGAGCGGCGGATCGACTTGGTCAAGCAGAACGGGAGGCTGATCAACCAACTCCACGCGATCATGCGCGAACTCCTACCAGGCGGCATCGAATGCAATCTGGACACTGAACACGCCGCCACTGAACTCAAACGATTTCGCCCCGGCACCGCATCCGATGCGATGCGTAAGAAGGTCGGGCTCGAGATCGTCGGCGACCTACGCCGGTTGCGGTTTCAGATCGACGACCTCACCGACCGCATCAAAACCGAACTCACCGCGTGCGGTACCCGGCTGCAGAAGATCCCAGGTGTCGGAGTCGTGACTGCTGCCCGGATCCTGGCCCGCACCGGCAACCCCACCCGGTTCGCCAACGAGGGCGCCTACGCGAACTACACCGGCACCGCCCCCGTCGAGATCGCCAGCGCCGACAAACAAAGGCACCGCCTCTCCCGCGGCGGCGACCGCACCCTCAACTCCGCCATCCACATCGTTGCCGTCACCCAAGCACGCACCACCACCAGCGCCGGGCATGCCTACCATCGCCGCAAAGTCGCCGAAGGCAAAACCCACCGCGAAGCGACACTATGCCTGAAACGCCAGATCGTCAAGACCCTCTGGCGCACCATGCAAGACGACTTCGTCCGACGTGTGGAAGAGCCGATTACTGCCTGAAGCCGAAATGCTGGGGCTGCACGACCTGCGTGGCCGAAGACCTCGCAGTCCGGACCATTCTGCGGAACAATAGGGGGATGCATTTCAGCCGAGAGCCCCTCCCCGTCGAGTTCATCGTGGCCGGTCAGCCCGTCGTCTATCGAGGGACAGAGAGTTCAGTCGACATCTATAATCCCGGATCGATCCCCACCCTTCGTCCCGGTCATCCGGGCCGGATCTTCGACCCGAGCCCACAACACATTCGCGTCAATTGGTTCGGCCTCGAGGACGAACCGGTCAGCTTTGCGACTGGATTCACCCGCGACGATTCTGGGACCACCGTGCCTGACCTATCCTGGAGCGATGAGACAGAGTACGCAAAGTTGACGCAAGCCATTCAAAAATCCGAGGCTGGTCGCTGAACTGCTTTCCTTACTGATCAGCGACCAGCCTCGCTGATGTCAGCTACTTGCCCAAGGCCACGGACCCTCGGCTGGATACTCAACTGTTTTGTTTACCCAGTCCGGGCAGGCATCGTTCCCTGTCTTTGTGCAGTACATCGACACGACCCCAAATGTTTTGTCGTCCGTGGGCATTTCCTCGATTTCGCGATAGTCGACGATCAATCGCAGTTTGTCTCGTCGATCCTCGTCGATCTTGCAATCGTTTTTCGGGTACAGCCCAAGGAACGTCTCCTCGCATTCGAGGATTCCGATCGGGAGGAGATAGACACGCGTCGTTCCGTTGGGAGTTTCTTGGAAGTTTACTAGTGACCTCATCGCGGCAGGAAACAGCGCAAGATTGTCGATATTGTGCTTGTAGTAGATTTTGTCAACGCCAGATCCCTTAGATCCGTTATAGTAGCCTCTCCTTAGAGGAGCTTCTCTGCCGTCCGTGTCAGTCGCGGTCATAATGATGTCCCGGTTGCTGCGTGGCGGATCCTGAGCTTGAACAGTTGCTGGCGCGACGCCAATCACCATCACTGCTACTGCTCCAAAAATCGTCAGTACTGATCTAATTCTATTCATTATTTACCTCAGTAATGGTAGAAGTAAGCTTCGCCGGATGGGCTGATCGCAAGTGAACCCCGTTGGAATTCTTGTCGCCAGACGATCCCTGGTTCGGGTTGGTACTTCGGCAAGCCCGAAGGGTATCCAAAAGGCCCGTTTTCCAAGTCGAAAGCTTCCCATATTCCGTGTACCTGCCATGGAACCGTCCAAGCTCCGACCGGCGCAATGGAGTAGATGTAGTCGCCTGACTCAAACCGAGCGAAGTGACCGACTCCGTCCGCCGTCACTTGCTCATCCGATATTGGGTACCCGAGAGCACCGTCTTCGCGGCCCTGC
>JAAZAD010000390.1 GCA_012514505.1 Rhodococcus sp. (in: high G+C Gram-positive bacteria)
CCGGACTTCGGCAACCATCCGCACCGCCCGTTCACGCAGCTCGGGTGGGTACCTTTTTCGCGATCCTGACGACATGACTCCATCCTTCCCAAAGAACGAAGTCTCCGGACACACCGGGGCGATTCAAACCCGCGGATAGGTTCCTTCTTGGCTAAGTGGACGTCACCCTGGGTTCGAGGCGAGATAATTTCGTCGGACCCCATACGGATTCCACCACCACCTGCACCCGGCCCGCGACACTAACGAGTGGAGTTCGCACGTGCCCGAAGTAGATGTCGTGGTTTCAGCTGCTGCCCACGTCAAGGATCTGACTGGTTCCGGAAGGACCACAGCGTGGCGGGTGGATGGGACCGACATGGCGTTTCCGGTTCGTATGCGAGACGGGCGCTTCGGGTTCTTTTGCGGCGATACGTTCGAATCTGCTGCACCGGGCGGGCCGGGTTGGCGCAGCCCGGTGCTGCTCTATTCCTCCACGACCAGCCTCGATGCGGGGATCGTGTTCAACGGTGCCGCGGGCGGTTCTTATGCCAAGGAGATCCTGCCGAACGCGCACGACACCCGTGAGCTACCGAACCGGGAGTCGCCGGGCACCGAGTACACCGTCATTCCTGCTGATGCGCTGACGATCGGTACCCGCACCTATCTGTCGGTGATGAGCATTCATTCGTGGGAATCGCAGGACTGGTCTACGAACTTCACCTACCTCGCCTACTCCGACGACGGCGGCGAGAACTGGGCTCTGTCCCCAGCGCGGTGGGACAACCATGTCGGGGCTCTCGACCAGATGTGGACGATGGAACGGCACGGCGGCTTCGTCTATGTCATCTCCACCGCATTCGGTCGCAACAAGCCCGCCGGGATGATTCTGCGCCGCGTCCCCGAAGAGCAGATCCTTACCCCCGGCGCCTATGAGGGTTGGGGATGGACGAGTCAGAACGGATGGGGTTGGGGCAACCAGACGACACCGATCCTACCCGGACCCGTCGGTGAAATGTGTGTCCGATACATCCAAGGAACCTGGGTCCTCGCCTATTTCGACCCCACCCTCTATGCCGTCGTCACCCGCACCGCCGCACGCATCGACGGCATCTGGTCCGAACCCACCATCCAGGTCCAAGGTGGTGAATGGGGTGCCACCGACGGTACCTACGCCCAGATCTACGGTGGCTACATCCACCCGGCCTCCACTCTCGAGAACCTGCATTTGATTGTCTCGCAATGGAACACCGCCACCGGCATCCCTTACCATGCGATGCAGTTCAAAACTTCCGTCGCACCGGCAGGCCCGGTGTTCACCGTCTCCGGGAGTATCGCTGACCGCTACGACGCCCTCGGCGCGGACACCGGTCCCCTCGGGGATGCAACCGGCAACGAATACGACATCGCCGACGGCCGAGCTCAGGATTTCGAACACGGACGCATCTACTCCGGACCCTCCGCTGGAGCCTGGGAAACGTACGGCCTCATCGCCCAGAAGTACCAGAGCCTCGGCGGACCCACCGGAATGTTGGGGTGGCCGACCAGCGGTGAACTCGCCACACCCAACGGGCAAGGCCGCTTCAACCGGTTTACGCAGGGCAACATCTACTTCCACCCACACGCCGGCACGCACTGTGTTTACGGCGCAATTTTCGAGGAATGGGGACGACACGGCTATGAAGGTGGCCGGCTTGGATTCCCCACCAGCGACGAATACGCCGTATCCGATGGACGTCAGAGCGACTTCCAAGGCGGCTGGATCCGTTGGATCGCAGCAACCGGGCAACTCATCACTTCGCCACCAGGCTGAGCTACGTCCGACTGACACGGCGCAGCGGCACACCGGGCTTCGGCGACGTCCATTCCTGCTCTATTCCTTGTCGTGAACCTGTGTGTCGAAAAACTATCGTTTGTCGACGCGCTTGAGCGTGAAACCGTTGCCCCAGGTCGGGGCTGTCGAATACCCGTGTCGATAATCAACGTCGGATAACCCCAATTTGGGATATTGTCGACACATGCTGATCGGCTACGCCCGCGTCTCGACCGGAGACCAGAACCCGGACCACCAGATCGACGCGCTACGCCGGGCCGGCATCGCTGCCGAGAACATCCACATCGATCACGCCTCCGGCGCGAAGGCGTCCCGCCCCCAACTGGATCTGGTGCTCAGGTTGCTGAGACACGGAGACCAGCTCGCGATCACTCGGCTCGACCGGTTAGGCCGCTCGGTGCTGCACTTGATCGGCCTCGGCGCCGAATTACGGGAGAAGGGAGTCGGCCTGAAGGTGCTCGAACAGGGCATCGACACCACCACCGCCGAGGGCCGCGCGATGTTCGGGATGCTCTCGGTGCTCGCCGAGCTGCAACGCGAGTTGATCGTGGCCAACACCCGCGACGGGTTGGCCGCTGCGCGCTCCCGCGGACGCAAGGGCGGCCGGCCGGCGAAGCTCACCGCTGAACAGGCCGAGCATGCCCAACGCCTCTACGACGCCGGCGAGCACACCGTCGCCCAGATTGCCGGCCTACTCGGAGTACGCAGAACTACCCTCTACGGACACCTGAAGAAGGCCGACGCCGTGGCGGCGGATCCCGAGACCCCGACTGCCACCGATCCCGGGGCGGACACGGTCGAACACCCCACACGGCCGCGAAAGACGTCTCGCGCCTGCCCGAGTTGTGGGCACGAGCCCACCACCCGATCCGAGGCAGTGCACCAACGTGCCGACCTGGCCGTCTCCTGGTTGTATCTCGACCCCGATGCCCCTGGGACGATCGTTGCCCGCAATCATTGCCGCAGTTGCCAACCCGAAGAACCGGCCGTCGACGTCGCCTGCGCCGTCTGCGGAGACGGCCCCATCCTCGCCGGAGAACTCGCCACTGGCACCAACGACGCACTCTCCGCGCCGGTCCAGCGATGGCTCACCGATGCAGGATGGCGAACGAATCCAAGACTTCTCTGCCCAGGGCATGTTTGAACGGGCACTACTTGACTGAGTACGGGGTACGGGGTACCGCACCAAACCAGGTCCGAGCCCGTGCGCGCGATCAGTCGTTACACGCATTCAGAGAGTTTCAATACCTGACTGTCCCATTACAACCGCATCTCGACGATTACGGAGTAGCACAGACATGACGAGACCATTCGCCGGACAGGTTGTCGCAATCACTGGCGGTGCCCGCGGAATCGGCCACGCCACCGCGAAGAGACTGATCGAACTCGGTGCTACAGTCGCCATCGGTGACATCGACGAAGCCGTACTCGAAGCGGCTGCTTCCGAACTCGCAACCGGCACCCATGCACTGGTCGACGTCACCGATCCAGCGTCGGTCGCGGCGTTCCTGGATCACGTCGAAGGAGAGCTCGGCCCCATCGACGTGCTTGTGAACAACGCCGGCATCATGCCCGTCGGACCCATCGTCGACGAAGACGATACGGTCACCCGGCGCATCCTCGACATCGATGTCTTCGGCGTCATCATCGGCACCAAACTCGCTCTGCGGCGAATGCTGCCGCGTGGCCGCGGGCACGTGATCAACCTGGCATCCCTGGCCGGCGAACTCCCGTTCCCGGGCCTGTCCACCTACTGCGGCGCCAAGCACGCAGTGCTCGGCTTCTCCGACGCGGTCCGCAAGGAGGTGCGGGGCACCGGCGTCGACATCTCGTGTGTGCTGCCGACACTGACCAATACTGCGCTCGCGTCGGGCACGAGGGGAATGAAGGGCTTCCGTCAGGTTCAGCCGGAGGAGATCGCCGAAGCAATCGTCGGCTTGATGAAGAAGCCACGCCCGCGCGTGCGCGTCACCAAGGTGTCGGGCTGGCTCGTTCAGTCTCAGGGGTTCGTCCCGGGGCGCCTCTTCGAGTTCGTTAGCCGCTTCTTCGGTGTCGAAACCCAATTCCTCGGCGACCTCGACGTCAAGGCCCGCGCCGCTTACGAAGAGCGCGCACGCAACTGATCAGATCAGAAGTACACCCACACGGTGCGGCCGAAGAAGGGTACGAATCGAAGATCGTGCGCAACCTGCGCGGTGTCGTACTGGCGGCAGTCGGAAATGGCTACATAATGCCCGTCGCCGCGGCATTCGATCGTCTGCGACCGCCCGTGTGGGCTCAGGATCATGGGGCGATTCGCCTTGTCTCCGAACCAGGCACCCGAATCGAACGGTGTCACCATGTAGTCCGTGCGGTCCCGGTAGTCGTGGAATCCGTACGGGTCGTCGGGCTGGGCCGATGCTGCGGGTGCGAGGGCCACGCCCAGGCCGACCACACATGCCGCGGTCGCCAATATCTTTCCGGACTTCATCTGGAACCTCGATCGGTCACCCGACTTGCTTGTGAATCCACATTACTTCGGCTCCGTCGCCGCCGCCGCGGAATGGTTCGAGCGCCTCGTCCCATTC
>JAAZAD010000391.1 GCA_012514505.1 Rhodococcus sp. (in: high G+C Gram-positive bacteria)
CTGCTGCATGTTGTGGGTGACGATGACGATCGTGTAGTCCTTCTTCAGCTCCGTGATCAGGTCCTCGATCGCCAGGGTGGAGATCGGGTCGAGTGCCGAGCACGGCTCGTCCATCAGGAGAACGTCGGGAGACACCGCGATGGCACGCGCGATGCAGAGGCGCTGCTGCTGACCACCGGAAAGTCCACCACCCGGCTTGTCGAGGCGGTCTTTCACCTCGTTCCACAGGTTGGCTCCGCGCAAGGACCGCTCCGTGACCTCTTCGAGGGTTTTCTTGTTCCGCTCACCCTGCAGCTTGAGGCCGGCGATCACGTTGTCCTTGATGGACATCGTGGGAAACGGGTTCGGGCGCTGAAAGACCATGCCGATCGTCTTGCGAACGCCCACCGGGTCGACGCCCGAGTCGTAGATGTCCTCGCCGTCGAGGAGGACGGAGCCTTCCACGCGTGCGCCCGGCGTGACCTCGTGCATGCGGTTCAGCGAGCGAATCACGGTCGACTTGCCGCAGCCCGACGGTCCGATGAATGCGGTGACGTTCCGCGGGGGAACGGACAGCCCGACATCCGCGACGGCGTGGAACTTGCCGTAGTAGATGTTGACGTCCTTGAGATCCAGACGCTTGGCCATTACCGGCTCCCTACTGCTTGTTGACGAAAGGTTTCGAGTGGGCGGGTCACTTGCTGCGCACCTGCGAGAAGTGCCCGATGATCTTGGCCGCGATGTTCAAGATCGCGATCAACAGGATCAAGGTCAGGGCTGCGCCCCAGATTCGGTTGGTGCCGGCTTCGGTCGGATTGTTCATCTCGGCGACCATGACGCCGGGCAAGGTGCCCATCTCGCCACCGAACAGGTTGAAGTTGATGAAGGGTGCGTACCCGACCAGGATCAGCAGTGGCGCCGTCTCGCCCATGACCCTGGCGAGGGCGAGCATGACACCGGTGATGATGCCGGGTGCTGCCGTGGGGAGCACGATCCGAGCAATAGTCAGCCACTTGGGAACACCCAGCGCGTACGAAGCTTCGCGCAGATCCTGGGGCACGATGCGCAGCATCTCTTCGGTGCTGCGTACGACGACCGGGACCATGAGGAGAACCAACGACAACGCCACGGCGAAACCGGACTTCGGCATGCCGAAGGTAGCGACCCACAGGGCGTAGATGAACAGTGCCGCGACGATCGACGGAACACCGCTGAGAATGTCGACCATGAAAGTGGTCAGCTTCGCCAGCCGAGAATCCCGGTCCGCGTACTCCACCAGGTAGATGGCCACGAAGATGCCGAGCGGAATCGAGACGATGGCACACACGAGACCTTGGATCAGCGTGCCGACGAGTGCGTGATAGATGCCGCCACCCATGGTGGATGCCGACAACCCGCTGAGGGAGTGCGTGAACCACGTCGAACTCGTCAGCGCCGGTACTCCCCTGACGATCGCCGTGACGAGCACCCACGCCAGGGGCACGAGCGCGACGAGAACCGACAGGGACACGAGCACGGTGGCTGTCAGATTCTTGAGACGACGCTTGGTGCCGACACCCTTGAAGGTGGGAGCCTTGACCGGCTTGTCCAACACTGTGGTCATGTCAGTCCTTCTTTCCGGCGATCACGGCACGCGCCGCGGCGTTCACCACGAACGTGAGCACGAACAGCACCAGACCCGCGGCAATGTAGGCGCCGGCCTGAATGTCGTTGTTGAACTCCGCGTAGCCGAGGGCGATCTTCGAGGCGATGGTGGCGCCGCCGTCGAACAGCGAACCGCTGAAAGCTTCGCTGGTGGTGCGCAGGATCAGGTAGAGCGCCATCGTCTCACCGAGTGCACGCCCGAGGCCGAGCATCGATCCACTGATGTAGCCGGACTTGCCGAACGGGAGAACCGTGGTGCGTACGACCTCCCAGCGCGTGGCGCCGAGCGCGAGGGCGGCTTCGATCTGCGAGGTCGGGGTCTGCACGAATACCTCGCGGGTCACCGCCGTGATGACCGGCAGAATCATGACGCCGAGCACGATTCCTGCGGTGAAGATCGTGCCGCCACCGAGGATGGAACCGGTGCCGTCGGCGAAGAGTGGGAACCAGCCGAGATTTTCGTTCAGCCACAACGCAACGGGGCGAATCGCGGGAGCGAACACCAACAGCCCCCACAGCCCGTAGACAACCGACGGAACTGCGGCGAGCAGGTCGACCACGTAGGCGAGCGGACGCTTCAACCAGTCGGGCGAGTAGGACGAAAGGAAGATCGCGATACCCAAGGCCACCGGCATCGCGAGTACCAGCGCGAAAACTGACACCATGACGGTGACCTGCAGCAGGTCGAGGACACCGAAATGCATGTCGGTGATATCGACCGTGACCCATTCACGACTGGTGAGGAAGTTGACCTCGTTCCGGCTGAGCGCGGGTACCGCGCGCCAGACGAGGAATATCCCGATCGCGGCGATCAGGATGGAGATGAAGGCCGCGGATCCGGTGGACATGGACTGAAAGATCCGGTCCCCGGGTCGCGTCACACCCTTACCAGGCTTCGCCGCCTTACCGGACTTCGCGTCGAAATCCGGTTCGACTTTTTTGGACCCCAAAGGTGCCTCCGAAATACCGCTCGGACCGCCCACCCCGGCCCCGCGAGAAGCGGGATCGAGGTCGCGAGATGCTGACTGAGTCTGCGCGTCACTCATGTGAGTTCGCAATCTCCTGGTCTGAATATGAAATCACGGGCGGTCCGAACGGTAGGAATCGAATCAGGCGATCGCGTTGATCGACTCGGTGAGCTTTTCCTGGAAGGACTCGGGCAGCGGTACGTAGCCGAGCTCGGCCAAGTTGGTCTGTCCTTCGTTCGCAGCGCTGGTCAGGAACGACTTCACCGCTGCGGAGGTGTCCGCGTCGTAACCCGCCGAGCACACGATCTCGTAGGTCGCGAGAACCAGCGGGTAGGTGCCGGGCTCGGTGGATCCGAAGATCGAGGTGAGGTCGAGAGCCATGTCGCCGACGCCCTCGCTCTTGAACTCAGCACCCGCGATGGCCTTGCCGGCCGACTCGTCGGTGAGTTCGACAGGCCCGGAGCCGTTGTCGATGCTGGCTACCGACAGATTCTGCTGGTCGGCGAACGAGGACTCGACGTAGGTGATCGATCCCGGTGCGCTGGCCACTGCCTGCGCGACACCGGCCGAGCCCTTGGCACCTTCACCGACGCCGCCGGTGAAGTCGGAGCCCGCACCGGAAGTCCAGGCACCGTTCGAGGCAGCCTCGAGGTACTGCTGGAAGTTGTCGGTGGTTCCGGAGGAGTCGGAACGCACGATCGGGGTGATCTTCGTGTCGGGAAGCTCGACGCCCTCGTTCAGCGCGGCGATGGCGGGGTCGTTCCACGTGGTGATCGCACCGTTGAAGATCTTGGCGATGGTCTCACCGTTCAGGATCAGGTTGTCGACACCGTCGACGTTGTAGGCGAGAGCAACAGGGCCGAACACGAGAGGCAAGTTCCATGCCTCGCCGCCCGCGCAACGCTCCTTGGCCTGCTCTGCCTGTTCACCCTCGATGGCCGAGTCGGAGCCTGCGAAGTCGATGTTTCCGGCGATGAACTGGGTGCGTCCTGCACCCGAGCCGCTGGGGTTGTAGGCGACGTTGACGGGCGCGCCCTTCTCCTCGCACACGGCGATGTAAGTGGCCACGAACTCGTCCATCGCGTTCTTCTGTGCGGACGAACCGGCAGCGGAGAGGTGCTCCTTGCCCTCGCACGTCGCGGCGGAGGACGCCGGGTCGATTCCGCTCGCTGCGGAGTTGTTGTCGCTGCCACATGCGGACAACGTCATGGCCCCGACGGCCACGGCACCGAACAGGGCGCCACTACGCTTGAAATTCACCTGGTCTCCTCCGGAAATCGCTACTCGTCGCGCCCGTGGCGGGCATCGACATGAGGCGCCGTTCGTTGAACTCTGCACCAGGCAGCGCGGGACTGCCCACGGAGAAACGTAGAGGTGACTAATGTCCGGCTACCCCACTCTCGGTTAACGGAAAGTGAACAGGCCGGGCGAAATGTCAGGTTTCGGAATACGAATACGCCATGTCGACGTGAAAACGTTCGAACCCGAGCCGCTCATAGGTGCGCAGTGCAGCAGAGTTGTCGCCCTCGACGTACAACAGCACCGCCCCGAGCTGCAGGTTTCGCAAATAGTGGAGGCCCGCGAGCGTGAGCACGCGCCCGAGGCCTCGCCCCTGCGCCTCGGGTGAGATCCCCACCACATATACCTCGCCGATTGCTTCGGAATCGGCGCCCGCCGGGTGGACCTTGGTCCAGTGGAAGCCGAGAAGAGTTTTCGGGTCGTCGTCCGCGAACGCCAGGAACAGCCCGGCTGCATCGAACCAGGATTCGCCGCGGCGAGCGGCCAGGTCCACAGCGGACATGGCGCCCTGCTCGGGGTGCCAGGAAAATGCCGCCGCGTTCACCCTGAGGATTTCCGCATCATCGTCCGGACCGGCATAGGTCCGGAGGGAAACGCCGCCTGGAACAACTACGTCGGGAAGCTCCGGAGTGTCGAGCGGTCGTCGCATCTGCAGAAGCTCACGGGCACCGACCAACGCCAGCTTCCGCGCCACCGCCTGCGCCGGCGTCAGGTCACCGTGCGCCCACACCTGAGCGCCCGCGCCACCGCTGGTGAGTGCGTCGGCCACCAGATCGGTGCCGATTCCCCGGTTCCGGTGCTCGGGCGCCACCACGACCTCGGCCATGTCCGGATGCTCGTCATGACCCGCACGCCGCTGCGCATAGCCGATGACCAGGCCGTCGGCATCGACGTCGACTCGATGCGAGATGCCCGCACCTCCGGCGAGACCGCGGAGCGCATCCTCCGACACCGGCGCAGTGCCGTCCACCAGTTCGGCACGGGCAATCAGGTCTTCGACCTGCGCGACCTGCTGATCATTCACACTATGCGCCCACGTCATACCGTTTCTAACCGTCCTCTGACGAAAAATCATCCTCGTCGTCGTTCGGAGCCGGCCCGGGAGCCTGTCCCCCGGACTTACTGCGCGAAGGCCGTACCGCCTTGTATCCGACGTTACGGACGGTCCCGATCAAGGACTCGTGTTCGCTGCCCAATTTGGCGCGCAGACGACGCACGTGAACATCGACGGTGCGGGTACCGCCGAAGAAGTCGTAACCCCAAACCTCTTGCAGTAGTTGCGCCCTGGTGAAAACCCGGCCCGCGTGCTGGGCGAGGTACTTGAGGAGCTCGAACTCTTTGTAAGTCAGATCCAGCGGGCGGCCACGCAACCGGGCCGTGTACGTACCCTCGTCGATGACCAGTTCGCCGAGCGTGATCTTCCCGGCGGCCTCCGTACTCACCGCACCGCCACTTCGCGCAGCCAACAGGCGCAACCGGGCGTCCATCTCTGCGGGACCGGTTCCCGGAAGCAGAATGTCGTCGAGCCCCCAGTCCGCGTTGACCGCCACCAGCCCACCCTCTGTGACCACCGCAACAACGGGAACAGGCGAACCCGTACTACCCAGAAGTCTGCAGAAGCTACGCGCCGAGGCCAGATCGGTGCGCGCGTCGACGAGAGCGATGTCCGCTGCGCCGGCTTCCAGAAGCGACGAAACTTCCGTCGGGGCGGGTCTGACAGTGTGCGGCAGCAAGGAGAGCGCAGGAAGTACTGATTCCGGATTCGGATCGGACGTAAGAAGCAGCAGCTCCACACTGCCTCCTATCTGGGTCACCAACACTGATGGGTCGCAAACACTGTTTGGTCGCAGACAGCCTAGCGCGCCTCCTGCGCACAACTGCGCAGCTGTGCGCAGAAAGCTCACGCCGCCTGCCCAGGCCAACACCAGGTGGGGCTCGTCGGACGCGTGGGCCACAATGGTCGGGTGCGCAAACTCACCATCGGAATCGCCCTGATCTTGGGGCTGGGTCTCGTCGTCGACTTCGGGGCGGCGGCCTACACCGAATACCGCCTCTCCCGGGAGCTGCGCGACGGCGGCCACCTCGACGCAGACCCCGCGGTCACCGTCCACGGCTTCCCGTTCCTCACCCAGGCGTGGGCCGGAAAGTACGACAACATCGAGTTCCGTGCACAGGGCGTGGAGAGCGACCTGGTCGGCGAAGTGACGATCGAAGCCAACCTCATGGGTGCCGAAGCGCCGGCATCCGACGTGATCGACGGCGCCGTTCAGACGGTGCCGGTCGACCGCCTCGAGGGCCGCATGATGATCGACGCCACCGTGCTGGGCCAATTCCTCGGCATCCCCGACCTCCAGGTGTCCGCTCCTCCTGCCGACAAGTCGGACGGCACGGGCGGCTCCGGCGGGTCCGGCACCCCGACCACCGAAGGCGTCGTCCTCAGCGGCACGGTCCCCGTCGGCCCGGTCGAAACAGCGGTGAGCGTGGAAGCGGATCTGGTCCTCGACGGCCCCCGCGTGCAGATCGTGGCAAGCAACTTCTACTTCGGCCCCGAGGGCAAAGCAGACTTCACCATCCCGCCGGAGCTCGCGCCCGCGATCCTCGACGTGTTCACCAAGACGATCGAGACCTCCGTGATCCCGTTCGGCGTCCTGCCCACCGAGGTATATGCGGAGGGCTCCCAGATCGTGATCGAAGGCGTCGGCGAAAACGTCGTCGTCGATCTGCGGGAGCTGCGCAAGTCATGATCGAGATCGCGCTGCTCGCAGGTGCCGTCGCCGCTGCGCTGGCGGTCGGCCTGTTCCTGCGAGCGCGCGAAGGCAAGATCCGCAGTGTCGAGCGCTCCGAGGCCCCCACCGACTCCCGGCTCGCACTGCTGAGTGCGGCCGGGGTGGGCGATGGCCGCCCGGTTCTGTTGCACTTCTCGGCCGACTGGTGCGGACCCTGCGCTGCGGTGCGCCGGGTGGCCGGGCAAGTGATCGACAGGCTCGAGGGCACGCCCGTCCCGCCTGTGGAGGTCGAACTCGACATCGACGAATACCCGGCGCTGGCCAGAGAACTCGGCGTCATGTCGTTGCCGACCACCTTCGTTCTCGACCGGGACCGCGTCGAACGATTCCGGGTCTCGGGCGTCCCTACCGCCCCCGACCTGGAAGGGGCGCTCACCCCACTCACCCGGACCCCGGATTCCAAATCCTGAAGAACCAGGTAAAGTGGTCGCCGTGCAAACCAGCCAGGAGCTCATGCTCACCCGTCGCCGCGCAGTGGACCTGTGCCGCCTCGGGGGCTGTTGCTGTATCTGCTGCTGATCACACGGCCGTCGCCATCGTCTGACGCCGAGCAATTCTGCTCACGTGATCGAACCCGCCCGACGAGATCTCTCTCGTCCGGTCCAGACAGTCAGTCCACAGCTTGGGAGCACGTAAATGTCCACAACCCACACGCCTGATCAGGTAGACGTTCGCGGTCCGCGATTCGCGGCCTGGGTCACCACCGCAGTCCTGGTCGTCACCCTCGTCGTCGCGTCCTTCTCCCTGGTCCCCGCTGGGATTCTGGTGGCAGCACAGGCAGTGGTGTTCGCTCTCGGAGCCGCCCTCGGCCCGCGACGCAGCCCCTACGGAACCGTCTACGCCGCACTCGTCGCACCGCGAAACGGGCCGGCCACGGAAACCGAGCCGGTGGCGCCGCTCGAGTTCGCTCAGCTCGTCGGCTTCGTGTTCGCGACAGTGGGAGCCATCGGATTCCTCTCCGGATCTGGACTGGTCGGCGCAATCGCGACCGGATTCGCCCTGTTCGCGGCGCTACTCAATGCCGCATTCGGAATCTGCCTCGGTTGCCGCATCTACCCGCTCGTCGCCAGATTCAAGAAGCCACCCGAACAAGCACCCGCATAACCCCGCTCCACAGAACAACCGCTCCACAGAACAACCGCTCCACAGAACAACCGCTCCAATTGTCAAGTCCCCGCTCGCACAACCAGCAAGCAATACCGAAAGGAACACCATGGCTCGCTCCGACGTCCTAGTCTCCGCCGACTGGGCTGAGCAGAACCTCAACGCCCCCAAGACGGTCTTCGTCGAGGTGGACGAGGACACCAGCGCATACGACGGCGGCCACATCGAGGGTGCAATCCGCCTCGACTGGCGCAAGGACCTGCAGGACGGAGTCCGTCGTGACTTCCTGAACCAGCAGCAGTTCTCCGACCTCCTCTCCGCCAAGGGCGTTGCCAACGACGACACCGTCGTCCTCTACGGCGGCAACAACAACTGGTTCGCCGCGTACGCGTACTGGTACTTCAAGCTGTACGGCCACAAGGACATCAAGCTGATCGACGGTGGCCGCAAGAAGTGGGAGCTCGACGGACGCCCGCTGTCCAAGGACACGGTCACCCGCGAGAGCACGCAGTACAAGGCCGAGGCTCCCGACGTCTCGATCCGCGCGTTCCGTGACGAGGTCATCGACGCCATCGGCAACAAGAACCTCGTGGACGTTCGTTCGCCCGACGAGTTCTCCGGCAAGATCCTCGCACCGGCACACCTCCCGCAGGAGCAGGCGCAGCAGCGTGGCCACGTTCCCGGCGCCATCAACATCCCGTGGAGCACCACCGCCAACGAGGACGGAACGTTCAAGTCGGACGACGACCTCGAGAAGCTGTACGCGGACAAGGGCTTCGACGAGTCCAAGGAAACCATCGCGTACTGCCGTATCGGCGAGCGTTCCAGCCACACCTGGTTCGTTCTGCAGGAAATCCTCGGCAAGTCCGGTGTCAAGAACTACGACGGCAGCTGGGTCGAGTACGGCTCTCTCGTCGGCGCCCCGATCGAATTGGAGGTCAACTAATCATGTGCGGAGCACCCGTTCAGACTCAGACCCTGCCCGCGGGCGTGGACGTCGAGAAGGAAACGGTCATCACCGGCCGTGTCCTCGCTGCTGACGGCCAGCCCATCGGTGGCGCCTTCGTGCGCCTCCTCGACGGCTCCGGCGAGTTCACCGCCGAGGTCGTGGCGTCCGGCACCGGCGACTTCCGTTTCTTCGCCGCCCCCGGCGATTGGACGATTCGCGCCCTGTCGAGCTCCGGCAACGGAACCGGCAAGGTGAACCCGACCGGCGCAGGCGTGCACAACGTCGACGTCACCGTCGGCCAGGAGTAAGTCAGGCGGCTTCGCCCCCTGTGAGTGGTCTGCGAGTCTCTGGACTCGTCAACCACTCACAGGGGGCTTGCCCCTTTATTGGGGCAGCTTCACGTTCTCCTGCTCCACCAACGACGCGATCCAGTCGACGATCTTCTCGCTGTCCCAGTACCAGGGATCGTTCGGATTGTTGTTCCAGTAGGCCATGTGCTGGATGAACCCGAGGAAGATGTAGGGCTTCGTGACCAGCTCGAAGATGTCACGGTTGTCCTCGACGAATCCGGCACCTTCGGCCATCAGCTTCGCCTTCACCACATCCGACCCCGGACCCATCGCCCAGTCGAGCATGGCAGCCTTCTGTTCGGGCGTGTATTCGGTGTTCTTGCCAGGACCGTCCGGGTCGTAGGTCTTGTCCACTACTTTCCGGAGCACGTCGAGGAACGATTCGTCGGACTCGAACCAGTCCTCGCGAGTGGCAATGTGCACGATGGCCCGGCTGGCCACGTCGGCGACGGCCTCACGGAAGTCCGTGACCGTTTGCCCGGGATCCACGAGCGTGAAGTGCATGCGACCGAGAAATCCGAGCGCAAGGTCGAGGATGGCGATCTGCTCAGGAGCGTCGCAGGCGATGTCATACGGGCGGCACGCGTAGGTGATCTGGTCGGCCAGCGCACCGTAATCAGCCGGCTCGGAGGACATGAATCCCCCACCCGAGGGTCCGGGTTCGCCGAGCGACGGGGTTCCTGCCGGTCGGTAAGGGTCCGCGACGAGCACCACTCCGGCAATGTCGTCAGCCGTCACCGTGGCGGTTGCGTCACGATGACCGATGTCTCGGGACACCCGCTCGGTTACCTCGGAGCCCACGCTGTAGCCGACCAGTACGAATTTGGTGGCGTCACCGCACTGGTTCTTCTTGTCGTCGAGAATCTTGTTCATCGCGTCGACGCCGACAGCCACCGAATCTTGATATGCGGGCACCGCCTCGAAGAATCCGAGCCCGTATGTGGACGGATACGGCACGTACGCCCATCCCACCGTGCCCGGTTCGTCCGCAAAGCGTTCCCCGGTGGGGACGGTGACGTTGCCGACCCAGTTCGACCACAACTGGCTCTCCACCTCGCGCAGGGGCGGATGGTCCACTTCGGAATCGGTTGCGCCCGAGATGGCGACCACCATCATGTCCGGGCAACCGGCTCCGTAGTTGTCAGGGTGCACTTGCTGTTCCGAAGCCTGTTCGGACGAACCGGAGGCCGACCCGGAACCGAAGCCTGGTGCCTGCGCATGAGCAAGCCCCGGGAACGCCACGGAGACAACCCCCAGTGCGATCACTCCCTTCGACACGCGCTCGAAAAGGGCACGGGAAAAGGGCATGAAACCTCCGATAAGAGACGAACAGGGGATACAAAGCGAGAGACAGAAATGACACAGTACAACGCGCGGTACGAAGAAGGGCCGGTTTCGTCTATGTGAGAAGCACGGTTTACTATGAGGTCGTGGTCATCTTCTTCGAGGTTCTCCTAGGTCTCGCAACGCTGCTGATTCTGTGGTTCACGGCGTACGTCCTGTTCCGGCTGGTTACCGACGAATCGTGAGCAGTCCGTCAGACGAGGGGCAGGATCAGTCACCTGATCAGCCCGGAGTCCGGCGTGGCAGCGGCGATGCCGCAGTGGCAGACGCGGTCGAGCGGTCCAAGTCGACTGCGGCTCTGAACATCCCGCAGCTGCCTGACCTCCCCCTACCCGAGGGCACCGCGAATCTTCGCCTCGGTCCAGATCTGAACCCTGAACTCCTCGCGGTCTTGCCGCTCGTCGGTGTGTGGCGCGGTGAAGGCGAAGGACACGATCCCGAGACCGGCGACGATTACCGATTCGGTCAGCAGATTGTGGTGTCTCACAACGGTGGCCCGTACCTGACCTGGGAATCGCAGAGTTGGGTGCTCGATGCGGACGGTGAGTACGTTCGCCCAGATCTGCATGAGTCCGGATTCTGGCGCATGAGCGGCGACGGCGTCCCCGGCAGCACCAACGAAGAGGTCGTCGAACTCCTGCTCACGCACAGCTCCGGTGTCGTCGAGCTGTACTACGGCACGGCACTCACCCAGTCCTCCTGGGAACTCGCCACCGATGTGGTCATTCGGTCCACCTCCGGCGCGCTGCTGGGTGGGGCGAAGCGCCTGTACGGAATCGTAGAAGGTGGCGATCTCGCATACGTCGAGGAGCGCATCGTCGCAGACGGCGACCTTGTACCCCGCCTGTCTGCGCGCCTCTCCCGCTATATCGGCTGACGTCCGGTACCCCACAGACAGCAGACGGCCCCCGAGTCCTCCGGTATCAACCGGGTCCGGCCTGGACAGGGCCGGAGACTCGAGGGCCGGGTAGCTGCCTGGGATTCGCCAGCCGCTCGCGCGGTCAGTGAATTCCGTCAGCGGTAGCGGCTAGCTGACAGCCACCTCACGTGTCCGTATGTTCTTCAACTTCAGACCACCTCCTTCCTCGTGTAACCAAGAAGGTACGCCGCACTCACCGGGTGGGCAACGGATTATTTCTCGCCACGGAATCAACGTGTATCACCTGATCGGCCACTGCTTCTGCGGGAAGTTGATGCGTGACGACCACAACCGTGCGCTCCGGCGATATCAGGCCACTCCCACGATCGAGGAGATTGCGCAGTAGCCGCCCGCCGGTCTCGTCGTCGAGATGTTCGGTCGGTTCGTCGAGCAACACGATCGGGACGTTGGACAAAAGGGCGCGTGCCAACAGCAGCCGCCGACGCTGCCCTCCCGATACCGCCCGCGCACCGCCGCCGAGCGCCGTGTGCACCCCCTCGGGCAGTTCGGCCAACCATTCCCCCGCGCCGACCGCCGACAGAACCTCGTGTGCCTCGTCTTCGGTCACGTCACCACGGACCACCCGCAGATTCTCCAGAACGGACGTCTCGAACAGGTGGGCGTCCTCCGCGAAGAAGCCGACGGTACGACGCAGGTCTGCGGGAAGAACGTCCAGGATGTCGGTGCCATCGGAGGTGTCGGTGCGGCCCACGTGCACTGTCCCGTCGAGTGCAGGCAGCAAGCCTGCCAGCGTCATGAGCAAGGTGGTCTTGCCGCTGCCGCTGGCACCGACTACCGCGACCCGTTTTCCTGGAACCAGGTCGAGGTCGATCGGTTCGGTCACCTTGCCGCCCTCCCAACCGCAGCGAAGGCGACGTGCACGCAGGGATCCAGTTCCGTCCCACCGAACTTCACCCGTGCGGGTACCGCTTTCCGCCGCGTCGAGGACACCCAGAATTCGGCGTGCCGCGATGCGGGCGCGACTCAGCGCAATGGCCGCATCGGGCAGCGTCGACGTCGCTTCGAAAGCGGACAGCGGCGTCAGAACCAGGATCCCGAGTGCCATCGGGCTCATGGTGCCGGGTGCGTACAACAGCAGGCCGATCAGCAACGAACCGAGAACACTCGCACCGATGGCGAGTGGGGTGGCCGCGGATGCGATCGCGTGCCGCGGGGCGGCACGGTCGAGAGCATCCACCGCGTCGCTCTCCGCGCGTCGTGCGCGTTCGGTCGCCTCGTCCAGACGCCCCGCCACCCGCAGTTCCGCCGCGCAATCGAGGGCGGTCACCGCTGCTTCGCTGTACACCGCCCTTGCCTGCGCGCTGTCGTTCTCCGCTCGTCGTGCGGCGCGAGCCGACAACGCGGGGGCGACGACGCCCGACACCACCAAGGCCACGGCCAGGACCAGCGCCGCAGCGGGCGAGATCACGGCCAGTACTCCCACCGCGGCGACGGACAGCACCACCGCCACGGCCATCGGAATGATGGCCCGCACCACAACGTCACCCAGCGCGTCCACATCTGCGCCGGTTCTGGCCAAGAGGTCACCCCGCCGCAGCCCGGACGCGGCCGCCGGGTCTCCGTCCGCGAGAACGCGGTAGATGCGTGCCCGGGCCGAAGTGGTGCCGCGCAGTGCGGTGTCGTGTGTGGCCAGTCGCTCGAGATAACGGAACAAACCACGCGTGATGCCCAACGCACGAACGGCAACCACCGCCACGGTGAGATCGAGAACGGGCGGCATCTGCCAGGCTCGCGTGATCAGCCACGCCGACAGGACGGCGAGCGCCAACGCACTGCCAAGGGTGACCACCCCGGCACCCACCGCCATCAGCACCCGGCGCGGCGACAGTTCCAGCAGGCGCATCGCCCGCAGTAGCGGATCACTCGTCATCGGCGTGTACCTCCACCACGGTGTCCGCGATCGCGACCACGGTCGGACGATGCGCCACGAGCACCACTAGGTGACCGCGGTCGGCAAGCGCCCGTATCGAATTCAGCACCGTCTGTTCGGTGGCATCGTCGAGGTGGGCGGTCGGTTCGTCGAGCAGCACGACGGGCCTCGACGTGGCCAGAATCCGAGTCAACGCCAAACGCTGACGTTGCCCCAGCGACAGCCCCACCCCACCAGCTCCGATGACGGTGTTCGTTCCATCGGGAAGCTCCGCGAGCACTTCGTCGAATCCGGTTGCCCGGGCCGCCGAATCGAGGTCGTGCACCTCACCGGTCAGGTGCAGATTCTCGTCCACTGTGCCGGGCAACAGAACCGGGTGTTGCGGTAGCCACGCCACCCGCGACCACCACTGCTCTCGGTCGAGGGAGGTCAACGCCACCCCGTCGACCGTGACAGTTCCCCGATCGGGTTCGGTGAGGGCGAGCACGACTTGGAGCGCGGTGGACTTTCCCGACCCGTTGGGTCCGGTGAGGACAGTGATCCGTCCGGGTTCGAACTCGGCGTCGAGGCGGTGCGGGGCATGACCGCTTCGCGAACGCACGCCTATTCCCTGCAGCGCGATGCGCCCAATTGCGGTGGGCACGGCAACCGTGCCCCGTGCAGTAGGCACATCGGCTTCCGGCTGGGCGTCGATCACCGCGAAGGCCCGTTCGGCCGCGGCCATACCGTCCTCCGCTGCGTGGAACTTGGTGCCCACCATGCGGAGGGGTAGGTATACCTCCGGCGCGAGGATCAGCGCCACGATGCCGGCTTCGAGGGCCATCTCGCCGTACACCAACCGCAAGCCGATGCTGACCGCGATGAGGGCCACGCTCAGTGTGGCCAGCAGTTCGAGGACCATCGACGACAGGAACGCGATCTTCAGCGCCGACATCGTGGTTCTCCGGTGCGCGTCACCGAGGCCGCGAATGCGGGCGGCGGGCCCCTGTTCGCGGCCGAGTGCACGCAGTGTCGGCAGCCCTGCCAGGAGGTCGAGTAGCTGCGAGGACAGCGCCGTCATCGCGTCGAGCGTCCGACGTGACTTTCCCTTGGTGAGCAATCCGATGAGGATCATGAAGATCGGGATGAGGGGCAGTGTGATCACCACGATGATCGCGGATGTCAGATCTTGCCACCAGATGACGGACAGCGTTGCGGGCGTGAGAGTGCCCACGAGAATCAGCGCAGGAAGATACCCGGTGAGGTACGGGATCAGACCGTCGATCCCCCGCGTCACGACAGTGGCGACCTCGTCGCGCCGAGGGTCGAGGTCTCGGGGCCGCATGCGTGTTGCGGCGACGAGCACCTCGTCCTTCAGTTCGGCGACCACCCGATGGGCGGCACGGTCCGCGTATCTCGTGATCGCCCACGAAAGAACGACGCGAGCGCACATCGCACCGGCGAGCACCCACAACTCGGTGCTCCAACGGCTCCAGTCGGTCTCCCCGGACGTGATGGCGCCGGCCAGCACGCGGCCGAGCACGAGCGCCGTCGCGATCACCATGATCACGTCCAGGGTCGACAGGACCACCGTCACGACCAGATAGCGACGTGCCGACGCGGAGTAACGCCACAGCCTCGGGTCGACGGGCCCCCGCGGGCGCTTCTCCTCCGCCGCGATCACAGTCATTTACGCTCGAACTTCAGCCCGATCGAAGGCGGGATCTGATCGGCCGAAATCCGTTGCCTGAAGACCCAATAGGTCCAGCCCTGGTAGATGAGGACGATCGGGGTCAGGAAGGCAGCCGCCCACGTCATCACCTCGAGCGTGTACGGGCTCGAGGAGGCATTCTCGATGGTGAGATCGAACGCCGGATCGAGGGTCGACGGCATGACCTGCGGGAAGAGCGACGCGAAGAGCAGTACGCTGGTGGCGGCGACTGCGATGGTGGTGAGCGTGAATGCCCAACCCTCGCGCTCGGCGCGTGTCAGTGCGACCACGCCGAGGAGTGCACCCGCAGCGAGCGCAACCAGGATCCAGGTCCAATCTTTTCCGTAGGCCAGTTGCGTCCACAGCACGAATGCACCGGCCACCAGCAGCGTCGGAATCGACAACTGCGCCGCCAGTTTCACGGCGTCGGTGCGGACCTCTTTACCGGTCTTGAGGGCGAGGAAGACCGCACCGTGCAACGCGAACACGAGTGTCGTCGTCAATGCGCCCAGCAGCGCGTACGGGTTGAGGAGATCGACGAGACCCGATGTCATCTGCTTGTTTTCGTCGATGTCCACGCCGCGCAGGATGTTCGCGAACACGAATCCCCACAGCGCGGCCGGAACCCATGAGCCGAAGATGATTCCCCAGTCGCAACGGCGGCGCCAGACGTCTTCGTCCATCTTGCCGCGATATTCGATGGCGCACACCCGCACGATCAAGGCGACCAGGATCAGCAGCAGCGGCGCATAAAACCCTGAGAAAAGGGTCGCGTACCACTCGGGGAAGGCGGCGAACAGGGCACCGGCACCCGTGATGAGCCACACCTCGTTGCCGTCCCAGACGGGGCCGATGGTGTTGAGCACCACTCGTCGTCGCGTGTCGCCCTGAGGGTCCTTGCGGCGGCCGAGCACCGGCATCAGCATGCCGACGCCGAAGTCGAACCCCTCGAGGATGAAGTAGCCCGTGAACAGCACCGCGATCAGGATGAACCACACTTCTTGAAGTCCCATGGCCGTCTCCTAGTACGCGAACGAGAGTTGTTGGGGCTTGTCCGGGTCGTCCGGCTCGTCATGATCGTCGTCGTCACCCGGTGGGTGCGCGTCGTGTTCGAGTGGCCCTTCGATCGTGTAGCGGCGTATGAGCGCCAGCCACACCACCCCGAGCGCCGCGTACACCAAGGTGAAGGTGATCAGCGAGACCAATACGGTGCCGGCGGAATGATTCGACACGCCTTGCTCGACGGTCAATCGGATCTGGTCCACACCGGTCGGGTTGGGATGCACCACCCACGGCTGACGACCCATCTCCGTGAAGATCCAGCCCGCACTGTTGGCGAGGAAGGGTGTGGGTATCGCGGCGATGCTCAACCACCCGAACCATTTCTGGTCCGGAACCCGGCCCCGGCGAGTGACCCACAGACCCGCGATCGCGAGCAGCGCCGAACCCGCGGCGAGGCCGATCATCGCGCGGAACGCCCAGTAGGTGACGAACAGGTTGGGCCGGTAGTTGCCCGGACCGAACTGCTCCTCGTACTGCTCCTGCAGATCCTCGACGCCTTGCAGGTGGACCCCGGTGAACTGACCTTCGGCCAGGTACGAGAGAACGAACGGAATCTCGAGTACATGGATCACGCCGTCACAGTTGTTGTGCGTGCCGATGGTGAGGACCGAGAAACTCGGGTCGGTTTCGGAGTGGCACAGCGATTCGGCAGAAGCCATCTTCATCGGCTGCTGTTCGAACATCAGCTTGGCCTGAACGTCGCCCGTGATCGCCAGCCCGATTCCGGAGATCACCATCACGCCCATGGCGAAACGCGCCGCGGGACGGAACATGGTCCGTGCCTCGTGCTCCATCTTCTCGGCCGCGGCGGCGCCGCCCGGCTTCAGCGCTTCGACGCGCGCCCGCCGCATGTTGCGGACCATCCACCAGCCCGCAATGCCCGCGACGAACGTGCCGGCGGTGAGGAACGCTCCGGTGACGGCGTGTGGGAAGGCCGCCATGGCGGTGTTGTTGGTGAGCAGTTCCCAGATGCTCGTCAGCTCGGCACGACCGGTGTCGGGGTTGTACCGGGCGCCCACCGGATGCTGCATGAACGAATTGGCAGCGATGATGAAGTACGCGGAAGCGTTGACACCGATTGCGACCAGCCAGATCGTCGCCAGGTGTACGACTTTCGGCAGGCGGCCCCAGCCGAAGATCCACAGGCCGAGGAACGTGGATTCGAGGAAGAACGCGACGAGACCTTCCAGAGCAAGGGGTGCACCGAAAACGTCACCGACGAATCGGGAGTACTCGCTCCAGTTCATGCCGAACTGGAACTCCTGCACGATTCCCGTCGCAACACCGAGCGCGAAGTTGATGAGGAAGAGCTTGCCGAAGAACTTGGTGAGCCGGTACCAATGATCCTTCTTGGTGATAACCCACATCGTCTGCATCACGGCGATCATCGGGGCGAGCCCGATGGTCAGCGGAACGAGAATGAAGTGGTAGACGGTGGTGATACCGAACTGCCACCGGGCGACATCCAACGCATCCACGGCTACTCCAAGGCTGGGCCCGTCGGACAGGCTTCGGGTTCGAGGCGTGGGCTTCCGCCCGAACCCTGCTTCACAAAGTACTGCGGACCTACGCCGGACCGCAGTGCCTTGTTGCTACTTACTACTACTTGTTACTACGAACGGTAGTAGACCTGTCAAGCCTGAGCGGAGTCGACACCGGCAGTTTCGATAGCAATGCTCACCATGTCGAAGAACTCGTCCGCGCGACGCGCGGCGGGCAGCTGCAAGCCGTCCAAAGTGTGCACACGCGCCGCCTTGGTGACGCTCGATACGAGCCAAACCCCCTCGGACACAATGAGATCCGCGGGTCGTAGTGAGGCGTACTCGCACCGGTAGCCCCTGCTGCGCGCCACCGAGAACAGCGCCCGCTGCGTAGTGCCGGGAAGGATTCCCTGCTCGGGCGGCGGGGTGATCAGCGTTTTGTCACGCACAATCACCACCGAAGAACGTGGCCCTTCCAACACATAACCCTCACTACTGAGGAAGATCACATCATCGGCGCCGTAGTGCGACGCATACCGCAAGGCCGCCATGTTCGTCGCATACGACAGTGTCTTCGCGCCGAGCAGTTGCCACGGCGCGTTCGCAGAGAAGTCGACCGAAAATCCCCGATCAAGCGTCAAGACCGACACTCCGTCGCGCCGAGCCCTGGCCACGGCCTCCGAGACCGGTCCGACCATCACGAACGCCGTGGGCCCTCCCCCACTTTCACGGCCCCGCGTGAGCACGATCCGCATGACACCTTCGCGCTCCGACCCCCATTGCTCCGCGGCGACGTCGATTGCCCTGCACCATTCGTCGAGGTCGGGGTCAGGCAGACCGAGCGCCCGCGCCGAGGACAACAGACGCGACAGATGGGGCTCCACCTTGCATGCACGGGCCTGATGTACGAGCAACGTCTCGAACACACCGTCACCACGCACGACCGCCAGGTCGTCCGCATACAGCAGCGGTTCGTCCGCGTCGTGAATCTTGCGGTCCAGCGTCACCAACACTCGATCGGACATACGGCTCAGCGTATCGGCAGGCACCGCGACGAAGTAGGAACCTGCGAATCGGACTCGAATGCCGGCCCGTCAACACCCATTGACTGGCCAAGAGGGCACAATTAGGCTTCGTATCAACACTCGTTGAATTTCAGGTGCGTCATGAAACTCGCCGCAGCAGCGGGCGGCAGCCTGGGCTGGCTGATAGCAGCACCGGGAGTGGTGGGCGGTCTTGTCCCCTGGCTCATCACGCACTGGAGCCGGCCCGCGGATCCAGTGCTCGTCCTCGACGTTGTCGGCTGGATCCTCGTCCTCACCGGTTGCGCGGTGTTACTGCATGCGTTCGTTGCCTTCGCCTGGTACGGCCGCGGCACGCCCGCACCGGCAGCCCCGACCGAACAGCTGGTGGTCCATGGCGCCTATCGACATGTCCGCAACCCGATGTACGTCGCGGTCACCGGACTCGTCCTCGGACAGGTCCTGCTCTTCTCGAGCTGGGGCTTGTTCGTCTACCTCGTGGTAATCGGCGTCGTCATGGAGGCCTTCGTCCGCACCTACGAGGAACCCACCTTGCGCGTGGCCTACGGCGCCGCGTATGACGAGTTCTGCGCGGCGGTACCCCGTTGGTGGCCGCGCCTGACCCCGTATCGGGGAACCGCGTCGAAAGCCACGTCGTGACCAGCCCGAGATGCTCAACCATTCCTCCGCAGTAGCGGCCACCGATGCGATCCCTAGACTGGAGGCGTGGTCGACAACGCTCCCGTAGCTGCCAGTGCACTTCTTTCCATGCCCGGCGCGGTGCCGCCCCCGGAAGGTTCGCCGGATACAGGGGTCGCGTGGCATCACGGCGATCCCCTCGGTGAACAGCGGTCGGCAGAGCGCGGGTGCGTGGTGGTCGATCGGTCGCATCGCTTCGTGATCTCCATCGGCGGCCCCGAGCGGTTGACGTGGCTGCACACCATCTCCAGCCAACACGTGGCAGGACTCCCCGACGGCTCGAGCGCCGAGAATCTCAGCCTCGACATCAACGGACGGGTCGAGCATCACTTCGTGCAGACCGACTTGGACGACGTCACCTGGATCGACACGGAACCAAGCCGTGGAACCGAACTGCTCTCCTTCCTCACCAAAATGGTGTTCTGGTCGAAGGCCGAGCCGCGAGACGGCAACGAACTGGCCGTACTGAGCGTCCTCGGACCCGAGTCACCGGCTGTGTTCGAGAAGATCGGGCTCACACCGCCCGCGGACGTCTACACCGCAACTCCCGTACCCGGCGGAGGATTCGTCCGGCGCATGCCGTGGCCCACTGCCGATGCCTACGACCTGCTCGTTCCCCGGGAGCAGCTCACCGAGTGGTGGAAGAAGCTCACCGGGGCCGGCGCCGCTCCGGCGGGCACCTGGGCGTACGAAGCGCTGCGGGTCGCGTCCGTCCGCGCGCGGATCGGCCTCGACACGGACGAGCGCACCATCCCACACGAGGTCCGCTGGATCGGAGGCCCCGAGCAGCACGGCGCCGTACACCTCGAGAAGGGGTGCTACCGCGGGCAAGAAACGGTGGCCCGCGTCCACAATCTCGGGAAGCCGCCCCGCCGCCTCGTGCTGCTCCACCTCGACGGCAGCGCGGGCGGCCGACCCGAGGTCGGCGACCCGGTGACCGCGGGCGGACGTGCAGTGGGCCGCATCGGCACCATCATCGACCACCACGAACTCGGCCCCATTGCGCTCGCCCTCGTCAAACGCGCTGTCCCCGCCGACGCGGAGTTGGTCGCCGGGCCGTGCGCCGCATCCATCGACGCCGACACCGACGAATCCGACGACCGAGTGCAAGCAGGCCGCGCCGCGGTAGAGAAGTTGCGCGGCCGATGAGTACGCCCCAGGCTCCGGGAATCGTGGAAGCGGTGTGCGTCCTCCACGCCGAACGCGACAGCGGTACCCGCCGCGTCACCCGCACCGCCATCGACAAACGCCCGGTCGACGGTCCCGTACAGGTGGACCGTGCCGGGCTGGCCGGTGACTACGTCTGTGACACCGAGCATCACGGGGGTCGTTTCAAGGCCGTGTATTCGTACGACGCTGCCGAGGCCGCCCGCTGGGAGCAAGAACTCGACCGGACACTGCCGTTCGGCTGGTTCGGGGAGAATCTCCGAATCAGCGGGATGCCGATCACCGACGCGGTCATCGGTGAGCGTTGGCGCATCGGCTCGGCGGCCGATATCGACTCCGGGAAGGGCATCACCGAACTCGAGGTGACCGGCCCGCGCACCCCCTGCGGCACCTTCGGGGTGTGGGCCCAGGAACCGCGGTGGGTGGCCCGATTCTCCGAGCGAGGTGACACCGGCGCCTACCTGAGCGTCGTCGCGCCGGGTCCGGTCTGCGCCGGGGACACGGTCCATCGCGTGTTCGTCCCCGAACACGGCGTGACCGTGCGCGACCTGTTCACCGGGCGAGACCCCGAACGGTTCGCCGACATGCTGGCCCAACAGAAAGATCTGTCGCCGACTGTGGCCGACAAAGCACGGAAACGGATGGCCGGCCTGGAAGTGCGGGTGATGTATTGAGCGTCGAGCTGGTCGAGGTCGTCCGATCCGGATTTCGCGAGTGTGTGCATCGCGGTTCGGTGGCCGCGACGCGCCCCGACGGGGAACCTGCACTGGTACTCGGCGAGACGCACACCCCGATCTATCCACGCTCCACGAACAAGCCCCTGCAGGCCGTCGCGCTGCTGCGTAACGGTTACGTGCCCGCGAGCACTGCGGAACTCGCCATCATCACTTCGTCCCATTCCGGCGAGGCCGACCACATCGAACTCGTCGAAGGGCTACTCGCTCGGTACGGGCTCACCGAGACGCAGCTCCGCTGCCCGGACGAACACCCCCGCGACGACTTCGCGAGGGCTGAACTTCTCGCCTCCGGCGAACTGCCACGCCCCCTTTACATGCCATGCTCCGGTGCCCACGCAGCGATGCTCGCGGTCTGCGCCGTGAACGACTGGCCCCTCGACAGCTACCTCGAGCCCGCACATCCACTACAAGAGGCGATCGTCGGCACCGTCGCTGCGGTCAGCGGTGAAGCCGACCCCGAACTCGGAATCGACGGGTGCGGACAGCCCATCGTTCCACTGTCACTGACACACCTTGCTCACATCTACCGATCGCTGGTAGCGGCAGAACCGGGCTCCCCCGAGGGAATCGTCGCGGACGCGATGCGCGAACATCCGTACCTCGTGTCCGGTACCGGCCGCAGCGAGGCACGGCTGATGCCCGCGGTACCCGGGCTGCTCTGCAAGTCGGGGGCCGACGGCGTCTACGCCGGCGCACTCGCAGACGGTTCCGCGTTCGCGGTGAAGATCGACGACGGTCACGAACGTGCACTGCTGCCGATCGCCGCGGCGCTCGCCCACCATCTCGGAGCAGAATGGACGGAGGATCTGGCGTCCCTCGCCAGCCTCCCAGTGCTCGGCGGCGGCGCTCGCGTGGGGACCATCCGCGCCATTCCGGGGATATTCTGATCACCTCTTGACGCATCGTGCCAGTTCGCAGCACCTGTGAGACAAATCAGACACGGCCATTGAGGGCTGATGGAAGCGGAAGCGCCTTTTCCACGCTAGAGTGTGTGGCAGGAAACTTACACACACAACGGGGCCGCCAAATTCCCCAGGCCGCCCCGCGAAAGCGCGAGGGGGTCAGCCATGGGCCGCGGCCGGGCTAAGGCAAAGCAGACCAAGGTTGCACGCGAGCTGAAGTACAGCGTACCGACCACGGACTTCGACAGCCTGCAACGAGAACTCACAGGTGGGCCGTCGAGCTCGCATCGGAGCAGTCCCCTGGCGGACTCGCGATCCGATACGGACGGCTACTCCCGAGAGGATGACGACGACGACTGGCGACGCTGAGTCGCCAGCGACGACGCGGCTGTAGCGCCGCACGTCTCCCCTGGCAATGTCCACCATGGGGTCACACCCAGTCACCCAACGGGTGGACGCAGGGACTACGAACACAAGAAGTGAGGGGGAGCCGGATTCCGGCTCCCCCTCACTTCTGCATTTCTGTGTCCTACACGCTCAGAAGCGCGGGTGATCTCCTGCAAGCAGAGCGCGTGCGCTGTCGACGTCCGAGGCCTTCTTGACGCTGCCGAGCGTCCAGCAGTCGATGTGCCGGGCGGTGAGTACAGCCAGCGCACGATCCACGTCCTCGGGGGCCACGATGGCAACCATGCCGACACCCATGTTGAACGTCTGTTCCATCTCGGCGCGCTCCACGCGGCCACGCTGGGCGATCATCGCGAAGATGGGTGCCGGGCTCCAGGTTCCGCGATCGAGTTCCGCTACGAGGCCCTTGGGCATGACGCGGCCCAGGTTGTTGGCGAGACCACCACCGGTGACGTGGCAGAACGTGCGCACGTCGGTTTCGGCGGCGAGCGCCAGGCAGTCCTTGGCGTAGATCTTGGTCGGCTCGAGCATCTCCTCGCCCAGGGTGCGGCCGAACTCGTCGACATGGGCGGTGAGGCTCATGCGGTCGATGTCCAGGAGCACCTTGCGTGCGAGGGAGTAGCCGTTGGAGTGGAGTCCGGAGGACCTCATGCCGATGACCACGTCACCGGGACGCACCCGGTCAGGGCCGAGCACCTGATCGGCTTCGACAACGCCCACACCGGTCGCGGAGAGGTCGTAGTCACCGTCCGCCATGATGCCGGGATGCTCGGCGGTCTCGCCACCGAGGAGTGCACATACTGCCTGAATGCAGCCTTCGGCGATACCGCCGACGAGTTCTGCGACACGCTCGGGTACGACGCGACCGACTGCGATGTAGTCCTGCAGGAACAGCGGTTCGGCACCGCACACCACGAGGTCGTCGACGACCATCGCGACGAGGTCGAGTCCGACGGTGTCGTGCTTGTCGAGCGCCTGCGCAACGGCCAGCTTGGTGCCCACTCCGTCCGTGGAAGCGGCGAGCAACGGCTCCTTGTAGTCACCCTTGAGGGCGAACAGCCCGGCGAACCCGCCGAGTCCCCCCATCACCTCGGGACGACTGGCCTTCTTCGCGAGTGGCGCGAAGAGTTCCACGGCCCGATCGCCGGCTTCGATATCCACTCCAGCGGCAGCGTACGAAGCGCCCGGGCGACTTGTCGGATCCTCGGTCATGCGGTTGTTACTCCAGCCTCGTGTTGCTCGTCGAAATGAAAGTCTGTGGCGCGATCGACCGTGCCGATCGCGCTCTTACGGTACCGGAGTACGTCTGCCCAGCTGCAGTCTCCGTCGAACTCGGGCACCACTACGGACGACTGAGCGCGTCCGCGTTGTCGTTCGCCCGCGTGGCGGGGGTGCCTGCTGCGGTGTCGAGCATGCCCTCGAGGACGTTCTTGCCCATCGCCGTATCGGGCAACGCGATGGGGTATTCGCCGTCGAAGCACGCGGCACACAACCGGCTCGACGGTTGCTCGGTCGCAGAGACCATGCCGTCGATCGAGATGTAGCCCAGCGAGTCCGCACCGATCGAACGACGGACACCCTCGAGCATCTCGTCGAAGCTGGTGGCGCCCGAGCTGCCGCTCGCACCGTTGGCGATGAGTTCGGCAGGCGAAGCGAAGTCGATTCCGTAGAAGCAGGGCCACTTCACCGGCGGCGATGCGATACGAACGTGGATCTCGAGTGCCCCGGCTTCACGAAGCATGCGGATGAGCGCGCGCTGGGTGTTGCCACGGACGATGGAATCGTCCACCACCACGAGTCGCTTTCCGCGAATGACTTCCTTCAGCGGATTGAGCTTGAGGCGGATGCCGAGCTGACGGATGGTCTGCGAAGGCTGGATGAAGGTACGGCCCACGTAGGCGTTCTTCATCAAACCCTGCCCGTAGGGAATGCCGGAGCCCTGGGCGTAACCCACGGCGGCAGGCACACCCGATTCGGGCACGGGAATCACCAGATCACCCTCGGCCGGATGCTCGTTGGCAAGCCTGCGGCCGATCTCCACACGCGTGGAATGCACCGAACGTCCGGCGATGACACTGTCCGGCCTGGCGAGGTAGACGTACTCGAAGACGCAACCCTTGGGTTCAGGATTCGCGAAATGGGACGAACGAAGACCGTCCGCGTCGATGGCGAGAAGCTCACCGGGCTCGATGTCACGAACGAACGACGCGCCCACGATGTCGAGCGCGGCGGTCTCGCTGGCCACGACCCAGCCACGATCGAGGCGGCCCAGACACAGCGGCCGCACCCCGTGCGGATCACGCGCCGCGTACAGCGTGTTCTCGTCCATGAACGTGAGACAGAAAGCGCCGCGCAGAGTGGGTAGCAACTCCATGGCCGCCTGCTCGATGCTGCTGTCGCTCGCAGCATGAGCCAGAAGAGCGCCGACGATGTCCGAATCGGAAGTGGCTCCGCCGGGACGCTTGCTGTCTACGAGACCGGCGTCGCGGGCGCGCTCGGCCAACTCGGCAGTGTTGACCAGGTTTCCGTTGTGCCCGAGCGCCAGTCCGCTACCGACAGCGGTGGTGCGGAAGATCGGCTGTGCATTCTCCCAGGTGGTGGACCCGGTCGTGGAGTATCGGCAGTGGCCGACGGCGACGTGACCCGGCATGGCGGCCAACGTCTGCTCGTCGAAAACCTGACTGACCAGGCCCAGATCCTTGAACACCAGCACCTGCGCACCATCAGCGACGGCGATGCCTGCCGCTTCCTGGCCGCGGTGCTGCAGCGCATAGAGGCCGTAGTAGGTGAGCTTGGCCACATCCTCCCCCGGCGCCCAAACACCGAACACACCGCATTCTTCGCGGGGTTCGTTCTCGTCCTCGTCTAGCGGGGTCGAGGTGAGGAGATTAGGACTGTTGACCGACAGGTCGGCTCGAGTCACCGGGCGCTCCCTTTGGTGGCTGGGGCTGGGGGGCAGGTGCCCAGTCTACGGGCAGTTTGCAGTTCCCCGTACCACAGGGTGTCGAGCGACACGTATCGGCGGACAGCGATCACGGTGTCGAGAACAACTGACAGGGTGAGACTCAGAGGGGCACAAGCGGCAACCAGTGGGCAACGTCGGAGGCTCGGCTGCCCGATGCATTGATGCGCCCCGCGTCGACGGCCTCGTCGAATTGCTGGAGGCCGGTGACGATCGACAGCCAGGTACGCGGCTCGGTCTCCACGACATTGGGTGGGGTTCCCCGAGTGTGACGGGGACCTTCGATGCACTGGACCGCAACGAAGGGCGGCACCCGCACCTCGACGCTGGAACCCGGCGCAACCTGTTCGAGGGTCCTCGCACTCAGGCGCACCGCAGCGGCGAGTTGCTGGCGTGAGGGAGGTGCCTGCTGCTCATCACGCAACCAGTCCGCAACGTCCCGGATAGCGGTCCGCAGCTCTGCAGGATCAACGCGTCGGCGGGGAGGCATATATCCAATCTACTGCTGCTGCGCGGGTCAGCACCGCGCCGCCCACATTGACGGTGAGGTGCAGGAGTGCGGGTGCGATCACGCCGTTGCCGCGTGCACGGAGCGCCTCGAACAGGGCGGCCACCGCCCCGGTAAAGGCGACGGTGCCTAGGATGTTGTCGCCTGCGGCCCGTGCCGGATGCACGTGCCAGAGACCGAAGGTGACCGCGTGTATCGCCAGTGCCTGCTTCTCTGGCCACGCTGATCGCAGGACTGCCGACAGCACGCTTCGGAACATCAACTCCTCCGCGAGCACCGTCCCGATCGGGATGTGCACGACGACCCACTCGAAGAAATCTTCGCGAGGCCGCGAGCTCCGAAACCGAGACCGCACCGCGGGGATACCCGCCGCGATCAGAAACCCCGCGGCCGGTAGTGCCGAAGCCACGGCCCCGACCCGGACCCCGCGTGGAAGATCACGTGGTGCCAGCCCCAATTCGCCTGGACGGTACCGACGCGCGGCCATTGCAGTCAGGCCCACACCGACTGCCCCGTTGACGAGAGTGCGGCACCGGGACGACGACTCCAGGCGCGGCAACACCACGTTGCTCCAGCCCACCAATGCTGCGGCCAGAGCGATCGAGCCAATCCGGTTCAGTCCGCCGGGTCTCACTTCTCCGGCCCCTGCGAGTCCCGTGCTACTTCGAGGACGGTGCGAACTCGTTCGGTGTCGGCAGGTGTCCACCCCTCGGGCTGAGCCACCTCGATCCAGCCGTCGAGTACGAAGGTGCCGTAATTGTGCCCGTGCCCATCCGGAACCCCGGCCGCGTTCGTGAGGTCTGCCGAGACCTGCCAGAAGGTGACGAACGGGAACCACTTCATCGACGCGGTGCGGTCGTCACCAGGCGGCTCCTTCAACCAGTCCGGCCGTGTGAACAGCAGATCCGGGGTCCACCACACCACCGGATCCGACGCGTTCTGAAGGTAGAGGGTTCGCGGCGACAGCCACTCCCCCTCGGTGGTGTGGAGATCGTGCGCGTCGGTGGCGAACCGAACGGTGAGGCCACCGGCATATTCCGGGTCCACCTCACGTGTACCCGGGTCGCGGCGCTCGATCAGCTGACTCCACAACCGATTCGAGTTCGGCGGACCGACCCACAACACACCATCGACGGTCTGGCGGATGTCCCGAACGGAATCGAACGCGGCCTCACCCGCCTGGCTGCCGAGGCTTTCTCCGTACACCATCAGCTTCGGCCGCGTCGCTTCCGGTTCCTGCAACCATCTCTCGTGAACACGATCGATGAGCCGCTTGCCTGCCGTAGCGGCCTTGTCCCGATCGGCTACGAACGAGACCCAACTCGGGAGGTACGAGTACTGACTCGCCACCAAAGCGCTGTCGCCGTTGTGCACGAGTTCGATGGCCTGTGCCGCGGTGGGGTTGACCCAGCCGGTGCCTGTGGTGGGGATGACCACGAGGACGCTGCGCTCGAATGCGCCGGTCCGTTCGAGTTCGTCGATCAGCACATCCATACGAGCCTCGGGGTCCTCCGCGGTCTCGAGGCCTGCGTACACCCGGATCGGTTCCAGAGCGAGACTGCCGTTGGCACCTGTCAGCTCTTGCGCGTTCAATCCGCGCGACACGAAGCTGCGTCCCTCGTATCCCAGCGTGTCCCACGGCGCGTGCGACTGCGGACTACCGGATTTCTCGGGCGCGACGGGCTGCTTCGCACCCTCCCAGGTGGTCGAGTTGTGCAGGCTGAAAATCTGGTTGGTACCGGCGTAGGCCCCGCGGAGGAGCACACCGTCGACGAGAAGCACAAGCGCCACGGTGACGACGGCAATACCGATCATCATCGCCGCCGGAATCGACATTCGCAGAGCTCGGATCAACCGTCCGGCGATCCACCGCACCACCTCGCGCAGACCGCGCCACACCAGGACGATGGCAGCGGCCACCACCAGGCTCAAGCCGCCGGTGCGGATGTATCCGGACGTGGTCGTGCCCTCTGCGTCCATCAGCGTGGCGATCTCACGTTGCCAGCCCGCCGAATACACGAGCATCACGACGGACACCGAGACCGAGCAGACCACCACGAACACCCGCAGCCCCGAGCACCATGGCTCCGGCAACGGCCACCACCGGCGACTGTCGAGGAAGAAGCGGTGGGCGATCCGGCTGAGGATCACGCCCACCGCATAACCGATCGCTGCGTTGATGCCGCCGATCAGACCCTGGAACAACCAGTCACGTGGCAGCAGCGACGGTGTCAGGGACCAGCAGAAGAACAGCGTCGCAACCGCGATGCCGGTGAAGTCGAGCCGGAGCCGACGCCACACACGGTCGAGGACGGGCCCGTGCAGACGTGCCGGGTCCGCCAGCCTCGGGTACACCCGAGGACCGGCGTCACGCTTCCTGAGCTGCCCCGGCGCGGCCACACATCATCCGAACAGAGCCGGAAGTGTTCCCTCGTGCGCCTTCCGAAGTTCCTCGAGGGTGATCGAGAACTGCCCCTGGATTTCGACGGAGTCACTGCCCTCGTCGACGACACCGATCCGCACCCACGGCAAGCCGCGCGCACTGCACATGCCCGTGAACCGGGTCTCCTCGGTACGCGGGACCGCGACCAGAACGCGCCCTGTCGACTCGGAGAACAAGGCGACGAAGGGGTCTGCATCCTCGGGGAGGAGGACACGGCAGCCGGTCTCGCCGGCGAGTGCTGCTTCGACGACAGCTTGAGCCAGACCACCCTCGGAGAGGTCGTGCGCGGCCGTGACGAGGCCGTCGCGCGAACCCGCCAGAAGAATGTCCGCGAGCAACTGTTCGCGCTGCAGGTCGACCTTCGGCGGCACCCCGCCGAGGTGACCGTGCTCGACCTGCGACCAGATCGAACCGTCGAACTCGTCGTGCGTGTCACCGAGCAGGATCAGGGTCTCGCCGGGCTCGAGGCCGACACCGGTCGGGATGCGACGGTGCACGTCGTCGATGACGCCGAGTACCGCGACCACCGGGGTCGGCAGGATCGGGGTGGAACCGGTCTGGTTGTAGAAGCTGACGTTGCCGCCGGTAACCGGAATGCCCAGCTCCGCGCAGCCATCCGCAAGACCGCGGACTGCCTGCTGGAACTGCCACATGACGCCCGGGTCCTCCGGCGAGCCGAAGTTGAGGCAGTTGGACACGGCCTTCGGCGTCGCGCCGGTGACCGCGACGTTGCGGAACGCCTCGGCCAGTGCGAGCTTCGCCCCGTTGTACGGGTCCAGTGCGGTGTAGCGGCCGGACGCGTCGGTGGCCAGGGCGATGCCGCGACCGGTCTTCTCGTCGATCCGCACGACACCGGAATCGGCGTTCTCCGCGAGCACGGTGTTGCCGCGCACGTAGCGGTCGTACTGCTCGGTGATCCACTTGCGGCTGCACAACGCCGGTGAGGAGATCATCTTCAGCAACGTCGCCTGCAACTCGTCCGCCGTCTCGGGACGCTTCAGGTCCTTCGTGGTGTCCGCGATCAGCGCGTCCTGCGAATCCGGGCGCTGAACTGGACGCTCGTACACCGGGCCTTCGTGAGCAACGGTGCGCGGCGGCACGTCCACGACGGTCTCGCCGTGCCAGTCGA
>JAAZAD010000392.1 GCA_012514505.1 Rhodococcus sp. (in: high G+C Gram-positive bacteria)
GACGAGGGTCCACGACACCGACTCGTCACCGGAGAACGTGTAGTCGACGACCTGCTCGTCGTTGATGCCGAGGATCGACACCGACGCACGGACACGGTTCGGGCGGCCGTCGTCATGGGTGCTGATGATCTCGACCGACTTGTGCGGGGCGGACCACTCGGGCAGGCGATCGACAGCGGCGATGGCCGCCATCACGGTGGCCGGATCGGCCTTGATCTCGAATTCTTTGGTGCCCGATACGGCCATCGTCTTCGCTCCTTCGCCCACTTGGCACCTTTTCTCGGTGCCGATGATGTGAAGGTTATTACACCATTGTGTGTGAGCGGTGTGCTCCCAGCGGTCAGTGCCTGATCAGAATTTGTCCATCCCGTTACGCCGCATCTGCTCCCGCAGTGCACCTTGAACGGCTTGAGCCACCCAAGAATTGAGAGAGACGCCATTCTGCGACGCCGCTTCTTCCGCGCGTTCTTTCATTTGTTCGACGAGGCGAAGGGTTACTCGACTGACATCCCCGCTGAGGTCGTCGAACGCTGCTCTGGCGTCATCGGTGGCGTCACCTCGGCTTCCTGTGCTGTCATCCATGGTTGCCGAAAGGACGTCGGATATGTCGAGTACGACCTGATCGTGATCGAGTCGGACCGAGATCTTCTTGTCGCCCAGGGTGTTGGAGACCTCGTCGGCGAAGTCTGTGAGCGCCGAGAGCAGTAGAAGTCGGACAGCGGGTGTCATGGCAGAGGCAAGGGCATGTGCGGTCTGCTGAGTCTTCTCGTCGCCGAGCGCGGCCGCCGCGGAGATGTCTGCGGTCAAACGGTCGGTGTACTTGTTCAGCTCCATGACGCCATAGTGACGTCATTAGTGACGTCAGTCAAGGGATGGAACCAGGCAGGCGCCTGCGGGAACGACGGGGATAGTGTCGGTGCGGTACCGCTGGAACAGGTGACCGAACGCGAGAAGGAGTCCGCACCGTGCCACGATCGGTGTCATTGAAGGTTCAGCTCGTCGCGCGAACCGAGTTCACTCCGCCTGCGGACGTGCCGTGGGATACGGATGCGGATGGTGGGGAGGCACTCGCCGAATTCGCCGGGCGTGCGTGCTATCAGAGTTGGTCGAAGCCGAATCCACGAACGGCTACCAACGAGGGATATCTCCGGCATCTGCTCGAAGTCGGTCACGTGTCGGTTCTCGAGCATGCCAGCGTCAGTTTCTACATCAGCGGCATTTCGCGATCGTGCACCCATGAACTGATTCGTCATCGGCACTTCTCGTACTCGCAGCTGTCCCAAAGATTCGTCCGCGAAGACGATGCCGACGTCGTTCCACCGCCTGCGATCGAGGGTGACCCGGAACTCGAGGCGCTTTTCGCCGAAGCCACCGCGGCAAGCACCGAGGCCTACTCGAAGCTGCTGGACGCGCTCGAGGTGAAACTCGCCGATGTGCCCAGCGCGATCCTGCGCAACAAGCAAGCTCGCCAGGCTGCGAGGGCCGTGTTGCCCAACGCCACCGAGACGCGGTTGGTCGTCACCGGCAACTATCGAGCATGGCGGCATTTCGTGTCGATGCGCGCCACCGAACATGCCGACGTGGAAATTCGTCGAGTAGCGGTCGAATGCCTCCGGCAATTACGTGAAGTGGCCCCGAACGTGTTCGGAGACTTCGAAACGGTGGAGCTGGAAGACGGAACATACGTGGCGCGCACGCCGTACTCCGCGGACATGTGAGTGGTGTGCAAGAGACACACGTTCACCGGGTAGCCTTCTGACCATGACCTACGGTGATTCCGCTTCCGCACTCGAGCGTCCGTTCGGCACCATCTCCACCGCCATGGTGACCCCCTTCACCTCCGACGGAAAGCTGGACGTCGACGCGGGTGTGCGGCTCGCTACGCATCTCGTCGACAACGGCTGCGACGGACTGGTGCTCGCGGGTACCACGGGCGAATCGCCGACCACCACCGAGAACGAGAAGCTCGAACTGCTGCGCGCGGTGCTCGATGCAGTAGGCGACCGCGCCAGGATCATCGCAGGGGCCGGCAGCAACGACACCGCACACAGCGTCGAACTTGCTCGCGACGCTGCCCGTGCGGGCGCCCACGGGCTCTTGGTGGTCACTCCGTACTACTCACGTCCGCCCCAGGCCGGCCTGTTCGCTCATTTCACGGCCGTCGCCAACGCAACCGATCTGCCGGTGATGTTGTACGACATCCCACCGCGCTCGGTTGTCCCGATCGAAACGGACACCATTCGACTGTTGGCCGAGCACCCCCGCATCGTTGCGGTCAAGGACGCGAAGGGTGACCTGAACGCAGGTGCCGAGCTCATCGGGACCACCGATCTTCAGTTCTACTCGGGCGACGACCCCCTCAACCTTCCGTGGCTCTCCGTGGGTGCGGTCGGATTCGTCAGTGTCATCGGGCATCTCGTGCCCGGCCGTCTGCGGGAACTGCACAATGCATTCCTGACGGGCGACATCGCGCGTGCGCGCGCCATCAACCTCAGCCTGATTCCGGTGATCCGGTCCGTCGCAAGGCTCGGCGGTGTCAGTGCATCGAAGGCCGGACTCCGGCTTATCGGTCTGGATGTGGGAGAACCGCGGTTGCCGCAGGTTGCCCCCACCCACGACATGATCGATGGACTGGCAGCGGATCTTCACGCGGCAGGAGTTCTGTAATGACCCGTCCCAATCGTCGACGTAGTGCCAGCCGCCAGGCAGGTCCGCCCGCGCCCGTGGTGGAGAAGCCTGTGGCGGAAAAGCCCGCTCGGGAAGCTGTGGCGGCCGAGCAGCCCAAGGCCGCAACCCAGAAGCCCGTCAAAGCTCCGTCCACCAAGGGTGGCGCGACCACGGGCGGCACCAACAAGACCGGCTCGGGCAAGTCCCGCCGGTCGGGCGGTGGTCGTCGCTCCGATTCGCGGGGTAAGGCGAAGGCTCCTGTCGACTCGTCGGTGCGGCTCGGTACGCCACCGAAGGCCCCGTTCAAGGGTCTTCGTGTGGTCGCCCTCGGCGGCATCGGCGAGATCGGCCGCAACATGACAGTGTTCGAGCACCAGGGCAAACTGCTGATCGTCGACTGCGGTGTGCTGTTTCCCGAGGATCAGCAGCCCGGCGTCGACCTGATCCTGCCCGATTTCGGTCACATCGAGGACCGGATGGCAGACGTCGAGGCCGTTGTGCTCACGCACGGTCACGAGGACCACATCGGTGCCGTCCCGTTCCTGCTGCGCCTGCGCCCGGACCTGCCCGTGGTCGGATCCAAGTTCACGCTCGCGCTGGTGGCAGCCAAGTGCCGTGAGCACCGGCAGCGCCCCAAGCTCGTCGAGGTGGTCGAGGGTCAGCGGACCAATCACGGCCCGTTCGAATGCGAATACTTCGCGGTCAACCACTCGATTCCCGACGCGATCGCGGTCGCGATCCGCACGGACGCCGGGGTGGTCCTGCACACCGGTGACATCAAGCTCGACCAGCTTCCGCTCGACGGACGCCTCACGGACCTTGCCGGCTTCTCCCGGCTCGGGGACGAGGGCGTCGACCTGTTCCTCGTGGATTCGACCAATGCCGAGGTCCCCGGATTCGTCACTCCCGAACGCGAGATCGGTGGCGTTCTCGACAATGTCATCGGCAAGGCGAAGCAGCGGGTGATCGTGGCATCGTTCGCCAGCCATGTGCACCGCATTCAGCAGGTTGTGGATGTTGCGCACCGCTACAACCGCCGCGTCTGCTTCGTGGGCCGTTCGATGGTCCGCAACATGCAGATCGCCCAGGATCTCGGCTACCTGTCCGTCCCGGACGGGCTCGTCGTCGATATCGACGCCGCAGCCAACCTGCCGGACGACAAGCTGGTGCTGGTCTCCACCGGTTCGCAGGGCGAGCCGTTGTCGGCGCTGTCGCGGATGGCTCGCGGTGAGCACCGGCAGATCAACATTCGCGCCAACGACCTGGTCGTCCTCGCGTCGTCGCTCATCCCCGGCAACGAGAACTCCGTGTTCGCGGTCGTGAACGGGCTCGCGAAGCGCGGTGCCACGGTGGTCACCCAGCAGAGCGCCAAGGTTCACGTCTCCGGACACGCTTCCGCAGGTGAGCTGCTGTACCTCTACAACGCGGTTCGGCCCACCAACGCGATGCCGGTGCACGGCGAATGGCGGCACCTCCGGGCGAACGCGGCCCTCGCCAAGGCGACCGGGGTGCCCGAGGAGCGCATCGTCCTCGCGGAGGACGGCGTGGTCGTGGACATGGTCGACGGACTCGCCGAGATCGTCGGTCAGGTGCCTGTCGGTCACGTGTACGTCGACGGCTTGTCGGTCGGTGACGTCGGAGACTCCACACTGTCGGATCGGCTCGTGCTCGGAGAAGGCGGTTTCATCGCGATCACCGCGGTGATCGACGAGACCACCGGCAAATCCGTCAGCACACCGGAAGTTTCCGGACGCGGCTTCTCCGACGACCCGAATGCACTCTCGGCTGCTGGACAGCTGGTCGAAGCCGAATTGCTCCGTCTCGCCGGAGAGGGCGTGACGGACACCCATCGCATCGCGCAGGCGATTCGTCGGGTCGTGGGCCGTTGGGTTGCAGACAAGTACCGCCGCCGGCCGATGATCGTCCCGACGGTGATCGGCGTTCCCTGATCGACTCTGTATGTTCGGTGGCGTGACTTTCGCGCAGGACGAGCGCCGCGCGCTCGTCGATTCCATGACCGAATACGGACCCGATGCCCCGACTCTGTGCGGGGAGTGGACGAATCGTGACCTTGCTGCTCACCTGATTCTGCGTGAGCGCAGGCTCGACGCGGCGGGTGGGATCGTGTTGCGGCAACTCGCCGGTCGCACCGAGCGGATTCAGGCCGAGATCGCAGCCCGACCGTGGAGCACGTTGCTCGACGAGGTGCGGTCGGGACCGCCGATGTGGTCGCCGCTGTACTGGGTCGATTCCGTGGCGAACACGAGCGAGATGTTCGTCCATCACGAGGACGTCCGAAGGGCACACCCGGGGTGGCAGCCTCGTGTCCTGGGCGAGGCCGAACAGGACGCTCTGTGGTCGCTCGTGAAGGGTGTGGCGCGTCACGGCTACCGGAATGCGGGAGTACGCATCGTTCTCGAGCGGCCTTCCGGCGAGACGATCACCGTCGGCGCGCGGGATGCGCGAGATCAGGTGGTCCTGCGCGGGGAGCCGTCGGAGTTGCTGCTCCATGCCTTCGGGAGGGACGAAACGACCGTGGAAGCTAGCGGTGAACCGGACGCGGTAGCGGCCGTTCTGGCCCTCGACAGAGGCATCTGACTCCGTATTCCACAGGTGTTACGAGTGTTGCAGATGGTCCTGATGGTGGGCCAGCGACTAACGTGGACCCCATGGCAGGTAAGACGAGCACCCGCACCACGAGCGCGACCACGTCCAGATCACGGACGAGCGCACGCGGCGGTTCTGCCAGGTCCGCCCCACGTTCCCGGACTACGAAGACCGTCACGACACCCAAGAAGCAGCAGGCTGCGCGGGCGCGCAGTAATGCCCGCCGACCTGCGAAGAAGAAGGCCAGCGCGAGTCCGCTCGAGGCTGTTTTTCGCGGTATCGGCGCTGGTTGGTCACTGATCGCCAAGGGGGTCGGTGCAACAACCCGAACGGTGGGTCGTGCTGCCGATATCGAAGAAGGGCATCGCCGGGACGGTATTGCCCTGGGTTTGATCGCTGCAGCGATCATCGTTGCAGGTAGCGTGTGGTTTTCTGTTGGCGGACCCCTGGGGTCGTGGATCGAGACCGGTGTGCGCACCGTTATCGGCGGGGCGGCAGCGATTCTGCCGGTCGTGGCGTTCGGTATCGCGATCGTGCTGATGCGCACCGAGGCAAGACCGGAAGTCCGCCCGCGGTTGGTACTCGGATCGTTGCTGCTCTGCCTACCGCTCCTCGGTCTGTGGCACCTCGTAGCCGGTGCGCCGACAGATCCCGACGGGCGTGCGCAGGGCGCCGGCCTCGTCGGGTACGCGATGGGTGGCCCGCTCACCACCGGACTGACCGTGTGGCTGTCGGTTCCCTTGCTGTTGATGGCCCTGACATTCGGCATTCTGCTGCTCACCGGAACGACCTTGCGTGAGGTTCCGGGCAAGTTCCGTTCGTACTTCGGCCTGGCTCGTGACGAGTACGGATACGACGAGTACGGCGACGAGTACGGGTACGACGACCCGTCCCTTTTCGATGCCGACGGGTACCCGGTCGATGACGACCGACGATCTCGGGGTGGCCCGTACGACAATTACCCGGCCGACGAATTCGCCGGCCGGGGCGTCGACGCGAAGACCGAGGTCCTCGGCCGGTGGGAGCAGTCCACCCCGGCGGAGGAGACCGCCGCTGCGGCGGAGCCGGCCAAGCCCAAGCCGAAGCCCAAGATCAAGGCCAAGCCCGTTGTTCCGGATCCCGAACCGCCGATTCCCGAGGTCGAGAAGTTCGTCACCGACCGTGTCGTCGAGGGCGATTACACACTTCCGTCGCTCGAACTTCTCGTCGCGGGTGACCCACCCAAGACACGCAGCTCGGCCAATGACGCGATGATCGAGTCCATCACCGAGGTGCTCGAACAGTTCAAGATCGATGCCGCGGTCACCGGATTCACGCGTGGTCCCACAGTCACGCGATACGAGGTGGAACTCGGGCCCGGTGTGAAGGTCGAGAAGATCACTGCCCTGGCGCGCAATATTGCATATGCGGTCGCCACGGACAATGTGCGCCTCCTCGCGCCCATTCCGGGCAAGTCCGCGGTCGGTATCGAGGTCCCCAACTCGGACCGCGAGATGGTGCGGCTGTCCGACGTGCTCACCGCATCGAGCACTCGCAACGACCACCACCCCCTGGTGATCGGGCTCGGCAAGGACATCGAGGGCGATTTCGTCAAGGCGAATCTGTCCAAGATGCCGCACCTGTTGGTGGCCGGTTCGACCGGCTCGGGTAAATCGAGCTTCGTCAACTCCATGCTCGTGTCGTTGCTTGCACGGGCGACCCCCGACGAGGTTCGGATGATCCTCATCGACCCCAAGATGGTCGAACTGACGCCATACGAAGGTATTCCACACCTCATCACGCCGATCATCACGCAGCCGAAGAAGGCCGCTGCTGCCCTTGCCTGGCTGGTGGAGGAAATGGAACAGCGCTACCAGGACATGCAGGCCAGCAGGGTTCGCCACATCGACGACTTCAACGCGAAAGTGCGCTCGGGTGAGATCACCGCTCCGCTCGGCAGTGAGCGGGTCTACCGGCCGTACCCGTACATTCTGGCCATCGTCGACGAGCTCGCCGATCTGATGATGACCGCGCCCCGCGACGTAGAGGACGCGATCGTGCGCATCACGCAGAAGGCGCGTGCTGCCGGTATCCACCTGGTTCTGGCGACACAGCGCCCATCCGTCGACGTGGTGACCGGCCTCATCAAGACCAACGTTCCGTCGCGGCTGGCATTCGCCACGTCGTCGCTCACGGACTCACGTGTGATCCTGGACCAGCCGGGCGCCGAGAAGCTCATCGGTATGGGTGACGGCCTGTTCTTGCCGATGGGTGCCGGCAAGCCCACCCGCTTGCAGGGTGCATTCATCACCGACGAGGAGATCCAGAAGGTCGTCGACTTCACGAAGAATCAGGCCGAGCCGGAGTACACCGAAGGCGTCACCGTCGCGAAGGCGGGGGAGAAGAAGGACGTCGACCCGGACATCGGCGACGACATGGACGTGTTGCTCCAGGCAGTCGAACTCGTGGTGACGAGTCAATTCGGTTCTACCTCGATGCTGCAGCGCAAGCTGCGAGTCGGGTTCGCGAAGGCCGGTCGTCTGATGGATCTGATGGAGAACCGCGGCGTCGTCGGACCGAGTGAGGGTTCGAAAGCCCGTGAGGTGCTTATCAAACCGGATGAGCTGGACGGTCTGCTGTGGTCGATCCGTGGCGGCGATCCCGACGAGGCGCCGACCGAGGAGTGATTCGTAGACGTGGCTACGGCTGTGATTGAATAAGCCACGTTTTGGAGGGGAGTATCCCCGCTTCTGCGACAGCATCGTCAACACGTTCGGCACCGTTGCCGGTCCGGGGCTGTCGATCGGATCGGCCTATCGCCCGGTTCGGTGGGAGAGACCTCCGGCATCCTCGAGGTTGACCGGAGGTCTATCTTCATGCACGTTTCCCCCATGGTCTGGGGCATCACCTGCCTGGTGATTCTCGGACTGTTCGTGTTCGATTTCTTCGCCCACGTGCGAACACCACACGCACCGACGCTGCGCGAGTCCGCGTTCTGGTCCGCGGTGTACATCACGATCGCCATCATCTTCGGGTTCTTCGTCATGTGGATGTGGGGCAGTGGCTACGGCGGCGAGTATTTCGCCGGGTACGTCACGGAGAAGGCGTTGTCGGTCGACAATCTGTTCGTCTTCGTGATCATCATGAGCACTTTCGCGGTGCCACGGGAGTACCAGCAGAAGGTATTGCTCATCGGAATCGTGATGGCCCTGGTGATGCGTGGCGGGTTCATCGCCATGGGTGCGGCAGCGATCAACGCCTACAGCTGGGTCTTCTACATCTTCGGTGCGTTCCTCCTGTACACCGCGTACACGCTGATTCGCGATCACGGCAGCGAGAAGGACGCAGAGGAGGAGCGGGACAGCAAGATCGTCACCTTCGTCAAGAAGGTTCTGCCGACAACCGACACCTACGACGGTGACAAACTGGTCACCAAGGTCGACGGCAAGCGCGTCTTCACCCCGCTGTTCCTGGCGCTCGTCGTCATCGGATTCACGGACGTCTTGTTCGCTCTCGACTCGATCCCGGCGATCTACGGCCTGACGAAGGAGCCGTACCTGGTGTTCACCGCCAACGCGTTCGCGTTGATGGGGCTGCGTCAGCTCTTCTTCCTCATCGGTGGCCTCCTGGACCGCCTCGTGTACCTGTCCTACGGGTTGTCGATCATCCTCGGATTCATCGGTGTGAAGCTCGTGCTCCATGCGCTCCACGAGAACACTCTGGGGTTCATCAACGGCGGCGAGCACGTCTCCGTACCGGAGATCTCCACGGTGTTCTCGCTCTGTGTGATCATCGGAGTCCTCGTGATCACGACAGTCGCGAGCCTGCTGAAGTCTCGCAAGGACGATCGGGTGTCGGCCGAATAGCGTCGACTCGTCACTCGGCGAGGGCCCCCATCACCGGGATCCACTCGGTGATGCGGGAGCTCTCCACGAGGCCGGCGCGGTCGAACGGGTCGTGCGTGAACAGCAGGCGCACCGCTTCCGCGTCGGCAGCGTCGACGATGATGAGAGCCCCCGTGCCGTCGGCGAACGGGCCGGAGGACTTCACGACGCCGCGTTGGACCAGGTCGCCCAGCCACGCGCGGTGATCCGGGCGATGTTCGTCGCGTCCGGCGGACTTGTCCGGTGAGTAGGTGTATTCGACCAGGAACAGGGACATGGTGGCTCGCTTTCGCGTGGTTATCAGTTCGGGCCGGGCCGTTCGGGACGATCTCGGAACACGCTCAGAGCGTGAGCAGCATACGCGTGTTGCCGAGGGTGTTCGGTTTGACGAAGCTCAGATCCAGAAACTCGGCGATGCCGGTGTCGTACGAGCGGCACATTTCGGCGTAGACCTCGGCGGTCACCGGGGTGCCGTCGATTTCGACGAAACCGTGCGCACCGAAAAATCGCACTTCGAAGGTGAGCACGAACACGCGGGCAAGTTCGAGTTCGCGCGCCGATTCGATCAGTTTGGCGACGACGAGGTGGCCTGCCCCCTGCCCTCTGGCGGCGGGGTCGACGGCTACCGTGCGAATCTCGCCGAGGTCGGCCCACAGCACATGCAGTGCACCGCAGGCGATCACGTTGCCATCGCGTTCGGCCACCCAGAACTCCTGCAGCGATTCGTACAGCGTCACGAGGTTCTTCTCGAGCAGTATCTTGCCGGAGTAGATGTCGATGAGTCGTTTGATCTCAGGGACGTCGGAAGCGCGTGCTCGCCGCACCAGCGTTTCGCTGTCGGGGGTAGCCGGTATCGGAGTTGTCATCGCGCGGGAGTCCAACATGTCATGGGGTGAACAGTAGTCAATGGCGCAGAGGATATTCTGAGTCACGTGCCGGTTCGACCACAGATCACTCAGCCGTCCTCGTACTCGTCGGGGCTCCTTCCACGTGACGTGGTGTGCGGATGACCGCGCGTCGCGAGGATCGGGCCGAGCCGACCGTGCACGCCGACAACCCGCCCCTGGCTTCGGGGCAGCAAACGCCGGAGCAGCAGGCTCCACTTTTCAACATTGCCAACATCCTGACGATGCTGCGCATCGTGCTCGTGCCGATCTTTCTGGTGGCGCTGTTCGTAGACAACGGCGAGTCCACCCTGTGGCGGCTGGTCGCGACGGGAATTTTCGCTATTGCAGCCATAACGGACCGTATCGACGGGCAACTTGCACGCAAGTACGGCCTGGTCACCGATTTCGGGAAGCTGGCCGATCCGATCGCGGACAAAGCACTGATCGGTGCAGCCCTCGTCGGGTTGTCGATCCTCGGTGATCTTCCGTGGTGGGTGACCATCGTGATCGCAGCACGTGAACTGGGCATCACAGTGTTGAGGCTCGCGGTGCTCCGGCACGGCGTCATTCCGGCCGGGCGGGGCGGCAAACTGAAAACGTTGTTGCAGGTGTTCGCGATCGGTGTCTTCCTGCTGCCCCTACCCGCTGCGGCGCTGCCGTTCGGTTGGGCGTTGATGGTGGCGGCGCTGATCCTCACGGTGGTCACCGGAATCGACTACGCGGTGCAGGCAGTGCGGTTGCGTGCGGGAGTGCACCGAATGGAGACCGCTTCGGGAACCGGAGAGTGACGGCGTGGGGCCCGTGACCGTGCCGGACGAGGAAGCGGCCGAGTTGGTGGCCCAGTTGACCCTTGCGGGTCAGACGATGGCCACGGCGGAGTCGTTGACGGCGGGCCTGTGTGCGGCCACCGTGGCCGGTGTCCCGGGCGCGAGCGTGGTTCTGCGCGGAGGGGTGATCGTGTACGCAACGGACCTCAAGGCGTCACTGGCGGGCGTGGACGAATCCGTGCTGGCATCCGACGGACCTGTGTCGCGCTCGACCGCCGCCGCATTGTCGGAGGGAGCGCGCCGGCGGTGCGGCGCCGACTGGGGCGTGGGCTTGACCGGTGTCGCGGGACCCGACGAGCAGGACGGTCACCCGGTGGGCACTGTGTTCGTCGGAATCTCGGGGGGAAGCGGCACCGAAGTTCGTGAACTTGCCCTCGTCGGGGACCGTTGGGCAATACGGTGTGCGGCGGTGGCTGCGGCAGTGTCGGGGCTGCGTGATCGACTGGCACGCGAATCGGGCGCCGGACCCGGAGTCGTAGACCCGACGCGATAGGCTCGGGAACCAATCGGACCTGCCCGTGCGTTGAGCATAGGAGACAGGTGACGGATGAAGGAGGAGCGAGATGGCGCTGCTATTGCGTGAGGCAATCGGTGACAGTCTTCGTCGTGCGCGCGTTTCGCAGAGCCGAACGTTGCGCGAAGTCTCCAACAGTGCGCGTGTGAGCCTCGGATACCTGTCCGAGGTGGAGCGTGGGCGCAAGGAGGCGTCGAGTGAGTTGCTCGCCTCGATCTGCGAGGCTCTGGAGGTTCCGCTGTCCACTGTGCTCGTCGAGGTCAGTGAGTCGATGGTGGATCGTTCGGTGACGTCCGAGGCGGCCTCGGTGGGTTCGCCGGCCATCGCGAAGGACACCCGAGTGGTCATTCCGGCACCTTCCGCTCTCGCAGCGGCGTGAGTACCGGCGGTGGCGTAGCCCCGTCAGCGAGTTACCGATAGATTCTCAGGTGGGGCGGAGGCCCTGTTCCGGTGCGTGACGGTCACGTATCGGGTCGCGTTTCTCGCGGCGCAACAGATGGAGGCAGGATCACACCCATGGCTAATCCTTTCGTCAAGGGATGGAAGTACCTGATGGCGCTCTTCAATTCCAAGATCGATGAGAAGGCCGACCCAAAGGTTCAGATTCAGCAGGCGATCGAAGATGCGCAGAGGCAGCACCAGGCGCTTTCGCAGCAGGCTGCTTCCGTCATCGGCAATCAGCGTCAGCTCGAGATGAAGCTGAGCCGTCAGCTGGACGAGGTCGAGAAGCTCAACGCCAACGCGCGTCAGGCCGTGAACCTCGCCGAGCAGGCGCAGAATGCGGGTGACAATGAGAAGGCGATCCAGTACACGAACGCCGCTGAGGCTTTCGCTGCACAGCTGGTGACGGCCGAGCAGGGCGTCGAGGATCTCAAGTCCCTGCACGACCAGTCGCTGCAGGCGGCCGCGCAGGCGAAGAAGGCTGTCGAGCAGAACGCGATGACGCTGCAGGCGAAGGTTGCCGAGCGGACGAAGCTTCTCAGCCAGCTCGAGCAGGCCAAGATGCAGGAGCAGGTCAGCGAGTCGCTGCGGTCGATGGACAGCACTCTTGCCGCGCCGGGGAACACGCCCAGCCTGGATGCGGTCCGCGACAAGATCGAAAGCCGCTATGCGACGGCACTCGGCTCCGCAGAGCTGGCTCAGAACTCCGTCAGTGGTCGGATGATGGAAGTTCAGCAGGCGAGCGTGCAGATGGCAGGACACAGTCGGCTCGAGCAGATCCGTGCCTCCATGAAGGGTGACGCGCTTCCCTCGGGCGGCGCGAGCGCCGAGACCCCGGCTGCGAAGCCGGCTGCGGGTCAAGAGCAGCCGCCGGCAGCAGGCCAGACGGGCGCCTGACTCCGAACGCAATGCATTCGACTGTGGCCTGGGTGGATCGTCCACCCAGGCCACAGTCGTGTCTGCGGCAGGGGAGCGGCGGTAGGAGCGCCTGTCGTCGCAGTGTCAGTCGTCTACGCCCCGGGCAGCGAGCGCCTCACCCATCGCGTCGGCGGTGATGAGGGTGCTGATAACAACAGGGACGGCGAAGGCGCGCAGAGAGGTAGCTTGTCCGCGTGCTTTCCGGGCCTCGGAGATCTGACCGATGATTCCTGCGAGAAGCGGGATGCAGCGGATGGTCATGGCGAGTACCAGCGCTATCCGTTCGGGGTCGACGCCGATTCGCTTCAGTGGGTGCAGCCCGCGGGTCACGGCATCGAGCATGTCGGAGACCCGGGTGGTGAGGGTGACCAGCGCGGCCAGAGCCACGGCGAGAAGGAGTGTGCCGCAGACGACCACTGCGCGCTGCCATCCGGTGAAGATCCATTGAAAGATTCCGATGATCAGCAACATCCACACCACAGTCCGCAACTGGCGCAACGCCGTTCGGACCCCGATCCGGGCGATCGCATATGCCACCACGACGACTGCGGCCGCCGGAATCAGGTGGGCAGGGTTCCGAACGAGAACCGTCACGGCGACGATCGCGGCGACGAGCAGAAGCAGTTTCGGACCGGCCGGGAGGCGGTGCAGGATGCTCGTGCCGGGTTGGTAGATGCCGAGAGGTGTCATGGTCGTTGCCTCATCCGACGAGTGTTCGATAGTGATCGATGGACGATTGCGGGGCACCGTCTGCGACTACGCGGCCTTCGTCGATCACCAGCACACGATCGAACGTGTTCAGCAGGTCCAGTTGGTGAGTGACGACGATCAGTTGTTGCGGCAGGCGCGCGAACGTCTCGGCGATCATTCGGGTGTTACGGAGGTCCAGGAGGGTCGTCGGTTCGTCGGCGACGAGAACATCCGGGTCGGTGACCATGACTGCCGCGAGGGCGAGCAATTGCTTCTGCCCGCCGGACAACAGGTGGGTGGGGTGCTCACGGTGACCCGACAATCCGAATCTGTCCAGTGCTTCGTCGACGAGGACCGCCCGTTCGTTCTTCGACATCTTCCGGCGGCGGAGTGAGAACTCGATGTCCTCTGCGACGGTGGGCATGATGATCTGATGATTGGGGTCGGTGAAGACGAACCCCACTTTGCGGCGAACATCTCGACCCTTCTTCCGGGTGTCCAGTCCGTCGACGGTGACCTGTCCCGTGGAGGGCATCACAAGACCGTTGATCATGCGGGCAAGCGTGGATTTGCCGCCGCCGTTGGCGCCGATCACCCCGATGCGGTGCTCCGAGAGAGTGAGGTCCACGCCTGCGAGTACCGAGCGTTCGCCGTACGAATGCTCGACGCCCTCGAACCGGATGACACTCATCGGGTGCCGGCGGGTTCCGAGAGCAGGGCGGGATACGCGCGGTGCACCTGGGCGGCCACCACAGCGGTGACGAGGGCCTTGATCAGGTCTCCAGGAAGGAACGATGCGTTGGCCACCAGGGCGCCCCACGCTGTCAGGTCGGTGCGCAGCATCATGCCGACGATGCCGAATACGTACAGCACGACGATTCCACCGAGCACGTTGATCGCGAAGCCTGGGAGCACCTTGTAGCGCGGCACCATGCGATACGACAGCCACCCGATCACCGCGACGGCGGCAATCCAGCCGATCAGGAATCCGACGGTCGGGCCGGCAAGCGATGTGAGCGTGGTGCGTCCGCCGGCCAGGATCGGCAGCACCAGGCCGACGGCCATCACGGTGAGCACGGATAGGACACCTTTGCGTGCGCCGAGAAGGGCTCCGGCGAGCATGACGCCGAGGCTCTGCAACGTGATGGGCACGCCCGACGTGCCGATGTTGATGGTGCCGGGCAGTCCCAGCGCGGCGATGAGTGCGGCGAATACAGCCACCTGTGCCAGGTCGCGGACTGTGAATCGGGTGGTCGACGGCACTGCGTGGCGCTCCTGTTCGTGCGGAAGTGAATCTGCAAATGCTACGTCAGGCAGGTAGCCGACGTGGCGTGGACCGTGGGCGGGCGGCTTATGGGGGTCAACCCTGAACTTTCCCTGATCTTCGTTCTGACCAGGTGATTTTCAGGTGGATGCGTGACACTCTCGATGGTGAAGCCGAAGTCAGTGGAGGAGAAGTCATGCTGTGGAAGATCGTCCTGGCAGTGGTGTTGGTCTGGATTGCATTGGCGGTGATCGGGGCGCTCGTGAAGGGTCTGTTCTGGCTCTTCGTGCTGGGTGCGATTGTCGCCGGGGTGTACATGCTGGTGAAGGCTGTGTCGGGTCATGACGAGAAGTCCGGTGCAACCCGGCCGTAAGTGTCATGCTCGGGGCTATGGAGACATTCCCAGAGGATTGGACCAGGGCCGTCGTGATCGTGGCGCACCCGGATGACATCGAGTACGGCTGCGCCGCAGCGGTTGCGCGGTGGACCGCACAGGGGAAGGACGTTCGTTACGTTCTCGCCACCAGCGGTGAGGCAGGTATCGCCGGCCTGCCGCCGGCGCAATCGGGGCCGCTGCGTGAGGAAGAGGAACGACGATCCGCGGCAGTCGTCGGGGTGGACGTTGTCGAGTTCCTCGGATTCCCGGACGGACGTCTCGAAGAAGGTCTCGATTTGCGGAGGAGTCTCGCGGCGGCGATTCGGCGTCATCAGCCGGAATTGGTGGTGACCATGAACTTCGGTGGCACATGGGGGCCTGGATATGTGAACAGTGCAGATCACCGGGCGCTGGGACAGAGTGTGCTCGATGCCACCTCGGATGCGGCGAACGAATGGATATTTCCCGAACTCGACGAACAGCCGCCGTGGACGGGCGTTCGTTGGGTTGGGGTGAATACGATGACTCCGACACACGCGGTGGACGTCACACACACGGTCGAGAAGGCAGTGGCCTCGCTGGCCGAACATGCGCGGTACCTGGAAGCATTGAGTGACGACTCGGTGGACGAGCAGGCCAGGGCGCAGGTGGAGATGGTGACAGGTCCCAAGACTGGATTCGATTCGCCTCGGGCGGTGGGTTTCGAGCTCTACTATTTCGCATAGTGCGAGCAGACCGCGTGAGTGCGTAAGAGGTGGTGCACCGACCACGGCGATGCGTTACGATGTTACACATCATGACTATTCGTAAAGCCGAAACGCCAGTGAGTATGGAAGGCCAGATCCTCGACGCCGCCAGATCGTGCGTTCTGGAATTCGGCGTGCGCAGAACGACGCTGGCCGAAATTGCCCGGCGCGCAGGCGTGAGCCGTCCAACGGTATACCGGAGGTGGCCCGACATCCGGGCGGTCGTCGCCGATCTCATGACACGCGAGATCGCTGCTGCTGTGCCTGCGATGGACTCCACCCGCCCGGCGCGTGCTCAACTCGTCGATGCGGCGTGCGACGTCGCCCATCAGATCTCGACGCATCCGATGTTCGTCACGATCTTGAAGTTCGACCAGGACCTGTTCGGCACCTACGTGTTCGATCGTCTGGGTACCAGCCAGAAGGCAGGTATCGCCATCGTGGAGGCGACGATTCTGGTGGGGCAGACCGAAGGTTCGGTCCGGCAGGGCAACGCCCGGCACATCGCGACGATGATGCTGCTGATCGTGCAGTCGGTTGTGCAGTCGGCACGAATGGTGAGACCGGAAATCGAGGGTGACGATATGTTGGCCGAACTGCGCCACGCGATTGATTCCTACCTGGCGCCGGTCCGATGACGGGGCCGCAGAAGTCGTCGGCACTCAACCGCGGCCGGCGCGCTCGGGAACTGTCCGAACTGGCCGGCGGCGCACCGCTCGACGTACTCGTGATCGGCGGCGGCATCACCGGTGCCGGAATCGCGCTGGATGCGGCCTCGCGCGGACTGAGCGTCGCGTTGGTCGAGAAGCGAGACCTCGCATTCGGTACGAGCCGGTGGAGTTCGAAGCTCGCACACGGCGGGTTGCGCTACCTGGCAACGGGCAACGTGGGGATCGCGCGCGAGAGTGCGGTCGAACGCGGCATCCTGATGACCCACACAGCTCCGCACCTCGTTCGCGCAATGCCGCAGCTCGTCCCCTTGCTTCCGGAGACGTCGTTCTTCGGTAAGGCACTCGTCCGGGTCGGATTCCTGGCCGGTGACATTCTGCGTGCCGCCGCGAACACAGCCGCATCCGTTCTCCCTCGGTCGGGAACGGTCGACGCTGCCCGGGCAGCCGAGCTGGCTCCCGCGGTCAAGCGCGAGGGGCTTCGCGGGGGACTACTGGCGTTCGACGGACAGTTGATCGACGATGCACGTCTGGTCGTGTCGATTGCCCGGACTGCTGCGCTGCACGGCGCCAAGATTCTCACGCGGACCGGGGCATACAACGTGACCGGTTCGTCTGCCACGCTGCGAGACGAATTGACGGGCGAGGAGTTCGAGGTTCGTCCCCGCACCGTGATCAATGCTGCCGGCGTGTGGGCGGGAGAGGTCGATCCCGACATTGCGTTGCGACCGAGTCGGGGCACGCACCTGGTGCTCTCGGCAGAGAAGCTGGGGAACCCGAAGGCGGCACTGACGGTGCCGATCCCGGGCGAGACCAACCGATTCGTGTTCGCGCTTCCCGCTCAATTGGGTCGCGTGTATCTGGGGCTGACCGACGAGGCGGCGCCCGGGCCGGTGCCCGACGTACCGACCGCTTCCGACGACGAGATCGACTTCCTGCTCGAGACGGTCAACACGGCGTTGGAGACGCCACTGACCTGTGACGACATCCTGGGAACGTACGCCGGGTTGCGGCCACTGCTCGACACCGGTGACGGTTCGACCGCCGACCTGTCGCGCAATCATGCTGTGCTGCACTCGAAGAACGGCACGATCAGCGTCGTGGGCGGCAAGCTGACCACCTACCGCAAGATGGCCGAGGACGCAGTCGACGCCGCGGTGGAGTCGGGCAGCCTGCAGGCGGGCGCGTGCCGCACTCGGAACCTGCCCCTCGTGGGTGCGGGAACCGAGGATGCACTGAAGTCGGTGAACACGTCTGCGACGCTGCGCGCGCGGTACGGCATGGAAGCACCGCTCGTGGAGTCCTCGAACTCGGGAAGCGCTGCGCCCGTTGCCGAGGGGCTGGATGTGAGCCGCGCCGAATTCGAGTTCGCCGTCACGCACGAAGGTGCACTCGACGTCGACGACATTCTCGATCGACGCACCCGCATCGGGTTGGTGCCCGCCGACCGCGAGAAGGCACTGGCCGCAGCGCAGGAGGCGTTGTCTGCGGGATAGCACCCGGTTGGCGGACCTTCGCAGTCAGCTTGTGACACTCTGTTGGCGTGCGAGTCGCCGTAGTCGCCGGGCCTGATCCCGGACATGCCTTCCCTGCCATCGCGCTGTGCCTTCGTTTCCTCGAAGCGGGGGACGAGCCCATTCTGTTCACCGGTGCTCGGTGGTTGGAGCCGGCGCGCGCGGCAGGGATCAGGGCCGAGCGATTGAAGGGCCTGGCGCCGCGCCCGGTGGACGACGATCATGACGCGGGTGCGCGTATCCATGCGCGGGCGGCGCACATCTCCACCGAGTTGCTCCCCGATCTGCAGGAGCTGAACCCAGACCTCGTCGTATCGGACATCCTCACCGCCGGTGGTGGTCTCGCTGCCGAACGGATGGGGATCCCCTGGGTGGAGCTGTCTCCGCACCCGCTGTACTCGGCGTCGAAAGGGCTGCCGCCCATCGGAAGTGGGCTTGCACCCGGAACCGGAGTGCGGGGCAGACTTCGCGACATGATGATGCGTGCGGCCACCGGACGCTCCATCAAGTTGGGGCTTCGGCAGCGGTCGGACGCACGGGAAACCATCGGATTGCCGCGACGTGATCCGGGCCCGGCGGCGCGGCTGATCGGCACGATTCCTGCGCTGGAGGTCGAGCGCCCGGACTGGCCGGACGAAGCTCACGTCGTCGGGCCGCTGCTGTGGGAGCCGACGGAGTCCGTTCTCGAACCGCCTCCGGGTGCCGATCCCGTGGTGATGGTGGCGCCATCGACCGCGTTCACCGGGGCCGAGGGAATGTTCGAGATGACAGTGAGCGGGTTGGCCGGGGCCGGCGTGCGGATGGTCGCCTCGCTGCTCGACGGTGCGCCCGACGCAGAGTTGCCCCCGTGGGTGCGGGCGGGTCTGGGTCGTCAGGACGAGATGCTGAGTCATGCTTCGGTAATCGTGTGCGGCGGTGGCCACGGAATGCTTGCGAAAGCGTTGTCGGCGGGTGTTCCAGCAGTGGTGGTTCCGGGTGGTGGCGACCAGTGGGAGTTGGCGAACCGGGCCGCGAGGCAGGGGAGTGCAACCATCGTGCGACCCGTGACTGCCGACGCCCTGCGGGAAGCGGTGCTCCGGGTACTCGCCGACGACAGCTTCGCCCAGGCCGCCCGGCATGCGGCACGCACGGCCTCGGACGTCGCGGACCCCGTTCAGGTGTGCCGGGCTGTTCTGTAGCGCGGGGCAGTGTTGCCGAGGGAAGCCCGGTACCGTGGCGGGTGTGCGTTTGACCGAATTTCATGAACTTGTCCGCGAAGAGTTCGGGCAGTTGCGCGGGGACTCCGTGCTCATCGACCATGTGCTGCTCTCGCTCGGCGGCAGGACGGCCGCGGAGGCGATCGAGGCTGGTCAGGAGCCGCGCGAGGTGTGGCGGGAGCTGTGCAAGGAGTTCGAGGTACCGCCCGCCCGGAGATGAATCTCGGCGTGTCGTGAACGCGTTCGACGCAATCGAACACATGTTCGTTTATGCTGGGTGCGTCCGGTGATCACGAAAGTTGTCGGTACCGGCTTCTAACCTGACTGCAGATCACGATGAGACACGAGAATGGGGACGACGATGGCACCACAGGCACACGATCGGGACAAGGCGCTCGACCTGGCGCTGGCGCAGATCGACAAGAACTTCGGCAAGGGTTCGGTGATGCGTCTCGGTGAAGGCGTGCGCCAGCCGATCGCCGTGATTCCCACCGGCTCCATTTCGCTGGACGTCGCCCTCGGTATCGGCGGACTGCCCCGTGGCCGCGTCGTCGAGATCTACGGTCCGGAATCATCCGGTAAGACCACCGTGGCGCTGCACGCTGTAGCCAACGCGCAGGCCAACGGCGGCATCGCGGCGTTCATCGACGCGGAGCACGCGCTCGACCCCGACTA
>JAAZAD010000393.1 GCA_012514505.1 Rhodococcus sp. (in: high G+C Gram-positive bacteria)
GCGGTGGACCGGTCCTGCATCGAATAGCTTTCGTGGAAGCCACCCGCATCGAGATCGGCCACGATGCTGTAGTCGCGTCGGGATTCGGGCAGCGCGACATCGAGCATGACGCAATGTCCGCTGGTGCCCACCAGAGATTCGTCGTTCAAGAGTGCTCTCGCCGAGGACAATTCGGTAGCGACGATGGTGGGATTCGGTGGCAGCTCGGTTATCCGTGAGTTGGTCTCGATATCGACGCCCAGCTGGCGTGCGCGATCTGTCATTCGGTCGATCACCGTTTGCCAACCACCACGCACCCACCGCACGCCAGGGATTCGCGGGCCGTAGACACGCTGGAACAGGTCCCATACGAATGCCGCAGACAGGCGTCCGGTGTCGGCGTCGTAGGTGGTCACTCCGATTGCGCCCGCTATCGCGCGAGCCGTGGCGGGGTCGAACCTCTCCGATGCCCAACTGTGGAAATCCCTGTCCACGGGTGCCGACAGTCTGGCCCGCGCTTGCGCCTTCAGCATTCCGACCGGAGGTGTGCGCCTGATGTGGCCGTCCACGCGGAATCCGGCCCGCATCAACGAAGACGGTCTGGGGAAACCGAGGCCGCGCACGAAACCCTGGGATTTCAGCCAGCGATAGTGCGGGCCGTCCGCGTAGAACACATGTGCACCTTCGTGGGCCACATATGGTGACGGCGTGGCTCTACCGCGTCCGCCGAGCGTGGAATGCGCCTCGTGCAGCGTGACGTTCGCGCCGGCACCGGCGCACTCGATTGCTGCAGTGAGACCGGCGATACCGCCGCCGATGACAGTGATCCGAGTGTTCATCGATCAACTCCAACTGTAGGTGAAACCTCTCTTGGGATTGAGAGCGAATTTCACGGTGGACGAGACGATCTGCTCTTTGAGTACGGCGCCCGCCCGCCCGCCGATCGACCACTCGCGGACGTCATCGCTGCTGTTCGTGCGCTGGAAGACCGCCTTGCGTCGCCCGAGACTGAGGCACTGCCCGACGAACTTCGGCGACAACGGCTTCGGGTGTGCGCCCTCGATGAGGGCGAGCACCGTTTCCGCCGCGTGCGTACCTAGGGGGACCGCCGCCTGGCAACTCATCCGCAGAGGGGCTTCGTCGACGGTCATCGCGTCGCCGGCGCCGACGATGAAGGGGGAAGATTCGCTCTCCAGCGTCGCATCGACGGACAGTCGGCCGTCCGCGTCCGTGGCCAGTCCGCTGCGCTGCGCCAGGTCGGATGCGACGAACGAGGACGTCACGATCGCACAATCGGTGTGCAGGTGCTGCCCTCCCGCGAGAACGATCTTGCCTTCGGCGATCTCGGTGACGGCCGCATCCGAGATGGTGGTGATACCCAGGTCGTCCATGACGTGCAGCACCTTCGACCTGGCACCGTCCGAGAGAGTGCTTGCGATCGAATCGCTCGAGATCATCATGACGTCGAGCTCGGGGCGTTGATCCGCGATTTCGGTTGCCGTTTCGATGCCGGTCAAGCCGCCGCCGATGACCGTGACGACGGATCCGGCGGCAAGACCGTGGATGTGCTCGCGGAGACGGTGTGCGTCCTCGTACTCCGCGACCGACCAGCCGTGGATATCTGCGCCGTCGATCACATCCGGCCTCGATCGGGAGCCTGCCGCGTAGATCAGGTAGTCGTAGTCGAGGGTTGTGTCGTTGCCGAGAGCCACTCGCCGATCTGCATGTTCGATCGTGTCGACGGACGCGATCTCGAGGCGTGCGTCGGGGTGGAGGACGTCTCTCAGTGGCACTGTGGCGGTGGAGTTTCCGGCCGCCAGCTGATGGAGCCGCACACGCTCGACGAACACCTCACGGGGATTGACGACGGTGACGCTGAGATGAGGCGAGTCTTTCAGGAGTCGGTTGGTGGCGGCGACGCCCGCATACCCGCCTCCGACGACGACGACCCGCTGATGGTTCTCGTGTGCTGCCATGACACAGACGCTATTCGAGCACCCGTCATAACTCCAATGCATTGTTCAATTAGTGGTGATGCATTTACGCTATCAATGTGACATTGGACCAGCTGGAATGCTTCGTTGCCGTTGCTCGGACTGGTCACTTCACGCGTGCAGCCAGGGAAATTCACCTATCGCAGCCCAGTCTGAGTCGGCAGATCGCCACACTCGAACACGACCTCGGCGCGGTGTTGTTCGACCGCGCACGGGGAAACGTCACCTTGTCGGCCGCCGGTGAAGCCCTGTTCCCTGTTGCGACGCGAATGCTCGAGGACGCCGACGGTGCTCGGCGGGCCGTTGCGGACATCGCAGGCCTGCGCACCGGCAGGTTGCGACTGGGCGCCACACCGAGCTTGTGCATCAGCGTCGTGGCCGAACTGCTCGAGCGGTACCACCGGTCGTACCCGGGCGTCGAATTGCATGTGGTGGAGAACGGTTCTCGTGTTCTGGTCGACAGACTGGCGCGTGGTGAACTGGACACGGCATTGGTGATCGATGCGGCCGACGGGCGCACCGCAGCGGGGCTGGAGTCGCGGGCGCTGTATCACGAGGAACTCGTAGTGGTGTCCGCAGCGGATCGTCCGCCGCTCACCCGACGGCCCGCGCTCCGTCTGGCCGATCTGGCGAAGCATCCCATGGTGGTGTTCGACCAAAGCTACGACCTGAGAACAGCCACGGATGCGGCGTTCAAGGCTGCGGGTCTGCACCCGATCGTGGCGATCGAGGGCGGAGAGCTGGACGCGGTGCTGCGCTTCGTGGAGCGCGGAATCGGCTCTGCCGTCGTGCCTTCCACCGCGGTGTTCAGTCGACCTGGACTGCGGGCCGTGCGGTTGACCGAACCCGTGCTGCGGCGCACCGTGTGCCTTGCGCACCGCAGCAACGTGAGATCGACGCGGGCGACGATGGCCCTGGAAGGACTCCTTGCCGAGGTGGTCGGCGAATTGACCGCAGGTGACTACCAGGGAGTTGCGCGCGCCGATTGAGCGGTTACGCGGAGCCGGTGAACGTGAGCCACAACAGGGTCACGTTGAGTGCCACGATCAAACCGGCCGCCAACCATGCCGCCGACGTGACCGCAGTCGAATTCGCTTGCGCGCCCATCAAGGTCCGGTCGGAGGTCATCCGCACGAGCGGAATGATTGCGAACGGTATGCACAGGCTCAACACGACCTGACTCAGCACGAGTGCGAGGGTGGGATCGACCCCGACACTCAGAATGATCAGGGCGGGAATCAACGTCACGACGCGTCGGACCATCAGCGGAATGCGCTTGTGCAGTAGCCCGTGCATGATTTCGGATCCGGCCGCGCAACCGATCGAGGTGGACGCGAGACCCGACGCGAGCAAGCCGATTGCGAAGATGATCGCGATCGAGGGGCCGAGCGACGACTCGATGGCCGCGTGTGCGCCTTCGATGCTGTCCGTTCCGGGAACGCCACGGAGCGCGGACGCGGCGAGCAGGAGCATGCCGATGTTGACGCCGCCCGCCACGATCAGCGCGCCGACGACATCGAACCGGGTGGCCCGGAGCAATCGGTCGAGTTTCGGCCCGTGTTCGACTCGGCCGTGACGGTCACGGGCGAGCGCCGAATGTAGGTAGATGGCGTGCGGCATCACGGTGGCGCCCAGCATGCTTGCCGCCAGAAGTACGGTTTCCGGCCCGTCGAAGCCTGGCACCAGGCCGGACAGTGCGTCGGGTCCGGATACGTCGGTGAACATCAGTCCGGTCAGGAATCCCACGGTGATGATCGACAACATGCCGATGATCACGAACTCGAATGTTCGCTGCCCGCGCCTGTTCTGGATGGACAGGATCGCCATGGAGATGACGCCGGTGATGAGGCCACCGAGGAACAGGGGAATTCCGAACAGCAGGTTGAGGGCGATTGCGCCACCGATGACTTCTGCGACGTCGGTGGCGATCGCCATCGTCTCGGCCTGCAGCCAGAACGCGCGTCGATTGCCGGGCCGGAGACGTTCTCCGAGCATTTCGGGAAGGGAACGGCCGGTGACGAGTCCGAGTTTGGCGGAAAGGAATTGGACGAGTACGGCCATTGCGTTGGCCAGTACGAGTACCCAGATCAGGAGGTACCCGTATTTGGCGCCTGCCGTCAGGTTCGCTGCGACGTTTCCGGGGTCCACGTAGGCGATTGCCGCTACGAACGCCGGCCCCAGAAGCGCCAGGGAGCGGCCGGTGGACCGGGGCTTTCTCTCGGGACGAGTGCGCCCCCGCGTAGCAATACTCATCTACCTCGCCTGCCGATGGAATTGGTTCTTCCACACTATAGAGTTCGGCGCCCCGAACTTTCAAGCACCGCCCACCCCCAACCAATGTCACACTGGTTCGGCTCACGCGAACCGGTGTGACATTGGTCGAGGTCAGGAGGGGGTAGGGGTGGGTGTTTTGGTGCGGGTGCGGCCGGGCGCCCACACCGCGAGGATTGCTGCCGAGACGAAAAGGACGCAGGCGAGCGCGAGGCAGGCTTGGTTCATTCCTTCCATGAACGATTCCTTCGCCAGAGCCGCCAACTCCGGTCCTCGCGGACCCGCCAGGTCGGCGATATGGAGTGCCGCGGCGAGTGAGCCGGACACGGACTCCTTCGCTGCCTCCGGCAGTTGATCGACCGCCGGCTGGATGTGGTGCGAGTACGCCGCAGCGAGAATGCTGCCCGCAAGAGCGACGCCGATCGCCGAACCGATTTCACGGGCCGCATCGTTGACGGCTGACGCCACGCCCTGTTTTTCGTCGGGAGTGTTCTGCACGATGGCGGCAGTGGCCGGGGCCGTACACATGCCGAGGCCGAGCGCGGCGACCAGCAGCGGAACGCAGATTTCGGCATAGCTCGCATCGACGTCGAGACGAGTCATCAGCAGGATGCCCAAGCCGAGGATAGCTGCGCCGCCCCCGCACAGAATTCGCAGTCCGACGTGGGGGAGCAGCATGGACATGAACATCGACAGCAGCACGACGGGTGCGGCGATCGGGGCCAACGCCAACGCGGATTGCAGGGGTGAGTAGTCGAGCACCATCTGCAGGTATTGCACGGCGAGGAAGAAGAAGCCGAGCGTGGCGAGGAATTGCAGCATCAGCGAGAAGGCGCCGGAACCGAACGCCCGGTTGGCGAACAGTCGCACGTCCAGGAGGGGGTGTTCGATGCGTAGTTCGACAACCGCGAACAGCGCTGCGGCGGCCATGCCTCCGACGAGGAGGCCGAGGACGATCGGATCGAGCCAGCCGCGTTCGGGGGCTTCGATCATGCCGAGGACGAACAGGCCGATCGCGGCAACGATCAGCGCGGTGCCCGGAAGGTCGAGTGGCGCCGTGTTCTCGTCACGCGACGACGACAGGGTGAAGCTGGCGAACAGAATCAGCACGGACACCACTGCAAGGCTGATGAAGATGGAGTGCCACGACCACTTCTCGAGCATTGCGCCCGAGACGAGCAGGCCGGCGATGGCGCCACTTCCGGCGACGCCCGCCCAGATGCCGATCGCTCGCGCGCGTTGTGTTGCGGGGAATCCTGCCGTCAACAAGGACAGGGTGGCCGGCATGACGAAGGCGGCGCCGATACCCGCGATGATGCGGCCGACGATGATCCAGGTCGGTTCGTCGAGGGCGATGGGAATCATGGAGCCGATGGAGAAGACGAAGAGTCCGAGGATGAGAATTCCGCGTCGTCCGTAGCGGTCGCCGAGAGCGCCGGCAGGTAACAGCAGACAGGCGAGAGCCAGCGTGTAGCCGTCCACGATCCAGGTGAGCTGACTCTGGGTGGCCCCGGTGTCGCGGGCCAGGTCGCCGAGTGCGGTGTTCAGTGCCGCCATCGTCGCCACGACCAGAGCGACGGCGCAGCAGGACACCGCGAGCATCCAGAGTTGACGGAATGTCCACCCGGATTCGGTCTGGTCGGGCTTGTCCAGCAGTTCTTGTTTCACGTCTCGCCCTCCACACGGAAATGAGACTGTCAGTATCGTTGGTAGACTGGTAGTTCACAAGGGCTGATGCGAGAGGCTGCGATGTCCGAGCAAGATCCACGTAAAACACGTTCGAGAACGCGACTGCTCGACGCCGCCACCACGTTGCTGGCGAAAGGTGGCACCGATGCGGTCACTATCGACGCCGTCACGAAAGCGGCCAGTGTCGCGAGGGCGACGCTGTACCGGCACTTCGGCAGCGGCAACGAGCTACTGGCCGCCGCATTCGGCAGGCTGATTCCTCCCGCCCCCGAGGTCCCGGACGAAGGTGACTTGCGGACCAGGCTCGTCGAACTTCTCGCCGGTCAGGCTGCACTCATCGAAAATGCGCCGATCAAGGTGACGGCGATGTGCTGGGTGGGGATGGGTCCAGGGCTCGACGGGTTCTCGTTGGACACGACGCCGCCCGAATTCGGAACCTTGCGCGAGACCATCGCCGAGCAATACAGAGTCGCATTCGACAAGGTGCTGCGTACTCCGGAAGCGCGTGCAGAGTTCGGTGACTTCGACTACGACCTCGCGGTGGCCCAATTGATCGGGCCGATCGTGTTCACCCGCATGGCAACACTGACACCGTTGGGTCGGTCGGCGTGCGAACGGATCGTCGACGACTTCATCGCAGCGCGGAAGTCGGCCCGTGCCGAGACCGGACCGGTCTCCGAAGATTCGACACGAAACGCAGGGTGAGGTCGACAGTCTTTCGTGCTCTCGCTACCGTTGCGACTCATGATCACAATTGCCTTGAACTGGATGCTCGACATGCTCGGTACCGTTGCCGCGGGTAGCAGCGGTTACTCGATTCCTCCCGGAACTCTTCCGTTCGGATCCTGATCGACTACTCGTCGCCGCGTCGCAGGACGTAGGGCTCGAGTCTGCGGATTCCCCGCACGCGTCGCGGACGTAGTTGGCGCAGGCGCCATGTCGGTGCTTGCGCCAACTCTTCGGCGAATTCGCTGTCCACCAGTACCGTTCCTGGTCGTGCGATGCCGGTCAGACGGGCTGCAGTATTGACGACCGACCCGTAGAGGTCGCCGAACCGCACCAGGGCGGACCCGTAGGCGAGTCCGACGCGCAATTGCGGGTCCTCGTCGTCGGTGAGCACCGTTTCCTGCAGCCGCAGTCCGATTTCGGCTGCGTCCGCCACCGACTCCGCGGCGAACATGACCTCGTCGCCCACCGTCTTCACGACCCACCCCTGATTCTGGGTGATCACTTCGGCGGACACGTATTCGAAGCGCCCCAGCAGCTCACTGAGTTCGCGAGCCTGGATGCGCCGCGTGAGAGACGTGTATCCGACGATGTCGGCGAAGCCGATCACCAACTGCCGACTCGACGTCTCGCTCCCGGGATTGCCCACATTGCGCCCCGTCGTCGACGCCATGTGTCGTCGCCACACATAACTCTGCAGAGACTCGACAGTGGGAACGATGTCGGTCACGATGTCGGTCACCTGTTGGCGGATCTCGTCCGGGGTCTTTCCCTGAGAATCCGTGAGTGTCTCGAGCACGTGAGTGCTGATCATCGACACCTGCCATTCGGCGAGGCGTGACATGGTCTGGCCGAGTGCGCGCGCGGCGGCAATCTCCTGGCCGGGCGCCACCGTGCCCTGATCCACGAGGCGGACGATTGACCGCAGGGCTTGCACGTCCGCATCGGTGAACATCTTTGCCTCAGGGTCGTCGTCGAGTGCAAAGCCCATCGCGACCCACAGTTGGTCGGCACGTTCCACATTGACTCCGACCAGGGCGGATACCTCGCCTTGGTCGTATTTCCGGGTTCCGCCGAGGAGGTACTCCTCGAGGTCGCCCTGAATGCGCGAGAGCGCGCCCGCGTCGCCGGCCGGTCCTTCCGGCTGCGGTTCGTCCTGGTTCACGGATCTCCTCTGGCTGAACGTGCGTCTCTCGAGTTTCGCTGGGGTGGGTGGTCGCGCACCGACGAATGTGAGAAGTCGGTGGGCTGTGCAAGAGTTGCGGTGCCCGCCCGGGCAGCCCGAATCATATGCAGGAAGGACCGCACCCATGCCGCCCCGTCGTCGTAGTGGCGCAACGACCCAACCGAACCATCTCACAGCGGACAACCTCGAGGCACTCGCTTCGGCAGTTGCGCTCGGCAAGCGCGCCACCGTGTACCTGCGTGAGGCGGTCCCCGGTCTCGGCCTGCCTGCCGGCGCTTCTGCGAAAGTGGTGTCGGTTCAGGGCAATACCGTGATGATTTCCCCCAAGGGCGTCAACGACGAACTGCCCTACGAGGCCGAGGAATTGCAGATGTCGAAGCCCGCCACACCCAAAGCGCCCGCTCCGAAGCCGAAAGCGGCCGCTCCCGAGCCGGTGGTGCATCAGGGAATCGAGCCCGGACCGCCGCCCGCCCCCAAGCCGGTTCCGGCGCGGGCAGCGAGTTCTGCGGCGAAGTCGGAGACGGCTCCCACGGACAGCCCGAAGCCGACACCTCGTCGAACCGGGGCGAAGAGGGCGCCGGCGGGTGTGAGCGTGACGATCCACGCCGGTGCGGACAACGAGTGGAGCGTCACGGTCGCACACGGTGCAAAGAAGCCGGGCAAGGCGGTTCCGGTCGCGCCCGATGCGGTCGAGCGTGCCGTCCGCGAACTGGGTGAAGAGACGGCGATCGAGGCAGTCGATTCGATCATCGTCGCCGCGCGAAGCAAGGTGGCCGCACGAGTCGACGAACTGAGCAAGGAGCTCGAAGAGGCCCGCAAACTTCTCGAAGCGCTGGGCGAATCCGTGTGACCGCCTAGACCGCATACCTACATCGGCAATTCCCCACGAAGCGACACTTCGAAGTGGAATTCTGATAGGGAGGGTATGACATCGGGGTCCTTCCGGGAGGCATGAGGCATGTTGAAACGGTTCGCAGCAGTATTCGCGGCGACAGCAGCAATGGTGAGTTCGTTCGCCGTGGGTACGGGGGTCGCGACGGCGGCCCCGGCTCCCGCCCTGTTGGGCGGAGGTTCCGGCATCATCCTCGACGACGAGTTGCTGTGCACGATCACGACGATCGGGCACGACAACTCAGGAAGTCTCGTCGGTATCACCGCTGGGCATTGTGGTGAAGCCGGCGCTACGGTGGTGCCCGAATACCAGCCGCAAAGCGGCGTCGTCGGCACGATCGTGAAGTCGAACGCCAACTTCGACTACGCGGTGATCAAGTTCGACCCCGCCAAGGTGATCCCCACCAACACGGTCGGCGGCGTCACCATCACTCACGTCGGTGCTCCCGCATTCTTCCCGCAGATCGCCTGCAAGGAAGGGCGCACCACCGGCAACACCTGCGGCGTCGTCTACGGCGACCTCCTGCAATCGCAGGAGACCTGGACACAGGCCTGTGTGGTGGAGGGAGACTCGGGTGCGCCACTGGTCATCGGCACCACCCTGGTCGCCATGGTGAACGCGTACCTCGGCTTTTCGTGCATCGGACCCGAGATCGGCACCAACATGGCGTCGGTCATGCACGACATGAACGTCAGCGGCGGTCCGGGAGCCGGCTTCAGACCGATCTGACAAATCGCGCAGTCATCGAACGAGGGTGCACGGACACGTTCCGTGCACCCTCGTTCCGTGCTATTGAACCGAAGCCGCGACGGATCATGCCGCCCCACGGTGTTGCGTGATAGGACGGGGTAGTGACCAACGGTGCTTCGGCTTGGATATGCGTTACGTGTGGCAACGAGTTCTCTCCTGCCGCCGCACCGCCTGCCGAATGTCTGATCTGCGTCGACGAACGGCAGCATGTGCCAGCCGAAGGGCAACAGTGGGTGCGCCTGGACGATCCTGGTCACAACGACCGGGCACTGGCGGTCGACGAGATTGCCCCCGGCCTGTTTTCGCTGTGCTTGTCGCCGACCGTGGGAATCGGTCAGCGAGCCTTCTTCGTGAAAACACCTGCCGGGAACGTGTTGTGGGAACCGCCTGGGTTCGTGGGTGCACCGCTTCTCGACTGGATCGCCGAGCACGGCGGGGTCAGTGCGATCGCCTCCAGTCATCCACACTTGGTGGGTGCGAGTGTGTCGCTGAGCCACCTGTTGGGCAATGTTCCGGTGTACTTCAACCGTGCTGATTCCCGTTGGATCACACGTGAAGATTCGGTGATCGAACCGTGGTCCGGGCGCCACGTCGTGACCGAGGGCGTCGAGTTGGTGCAGTGCGGCGGACATTTTCCGGGTAGTTCGGTCCTCCTGCTCACGGGGGCAGATCGGCCTGGTGCGATCCTGACCGGTGACACTTTGATGGTCGGCGCGGATCGGCGCAGCGTGTCGTTCATGCGCAGCTATCCGAACCTGATTCCGCTACCCGAACGTCTGGTCCGCGGAATCGCCGACACCGTGGACGCGCTGCCGTTCGACCGCATCCACGGCGGATTCCCCGGACACGACATCACGGAGAACGGCCGCGAGGTCGTCCGCTTTTCCGCCGACCGCTACATCGGGTGGATCACCGACGTGATACGTGACCCGGACGAACCAGGCTGACGATCAGCCGCACACCGCACCGCTCGATGCGGATCCCACCAGCTTCGTGTATTTCGCGAGCACGCCGCGGGTGTACCTCGGAGGCAGCGGCTCCCATCCGACACGTCGACCGTCCAGTTCGGATTCGTCGACCAGCAGGTCGAGGGTGCCCTTGCCGACGTCGAGACGGATCTGGTCGCCGTCGTTGACGTATGCGATCGGACCGCCGTCGACGGCCTCGGGTGCCACGTGTCCCACACACAGCCCTGTGGTGCCGCCGGAGAAGCGCCCGTCCGTCAGCAGCAGTACGTCCTTGCCGAGTCCGGCGCCCTTGATCGCGGCGGTGATCGCGAGCATCTCCCGCATACCAGGGCCGCCCTTCGGGCCTTCGTACCGGATGACGACGACGTCCCCGGCGGTGATGGTCCCGTCCTCCAGTGCGTCCATCGCCGCCCGCTCCCGGTCGAAGACCCGCGCGGTTCCGGTGAACACGTCCGAATCGAACCCGGCCGACTTCACCACCGCGCCGCCAGGGGCGAGTGAGCCCTTCAGGATCGTGATTCCGCCGGTCGGGTGAATCGGCTCCTTCAGCGCGCGCAACACCTTCCCGTCCGGATCCGGCGGGGCGATGTCGGCGAGGTTCTCCGCCATCGTCTTGCCCGTCACGGTGAGGCAGTCGCCGTGCAGCAACCCGGCGTCGAGCAGCGCACGCATCACGACGGGCACGCCGCCGATGCGATCGACATCGGTCATCACGAAGCTGCCGAACGGCTTCACGTCGGCCAGGTGGGGTACGCGTGATCCGACGCGGGCGAAGTCCTCGAGATCCAGTGCGACACCGGCCTCGTTGGCGATGGCGAGCAGATGCAGAACCGCGTTGGTTGACCCGCCGAAAGCCATGACCACGGCGATGGCGTTCTCGAACGCCTCCTTCGTGAGGATGTCGCTGGCCCGGATGCCGCGCCTCAGCAGTTCGACAACGGCCTCTCCACTTGCCCTGGCGAATCCGTCGCGGCGACGATCCGGTGCGGGCGGAGCCGCGCTGCCAGGGAGCGACATGCCGAGTGCCTCGGCGGCGCTGGCCATCGTGTTGGCGGTGTACATGCCACCGCACGCACCTTCGCCCGGGCA
>JAAZAD010000394.1 GCA_012514505.1 Rhodococcus sp. (in: high G+C Gram-positive bacteria)
AACCGGCGCCACCCGTGCTGCCGGATCTGGCAGGGCTCGTCGAACTGCCCCAGTTCGAGATTCCCGCCGATCTCTCCGTCGAGTCGTTGACCGACCTGCTCGCCGGGGTCCGGGCGAACCCCGAAGAGGTCGAGGCACTGGCTTCCCTCGCGCCCGCGATCATCGGTGCGGCTGCGGGCCCCGCCGACGTCGCCGACGCGGCCGACGGCAAGAACGACCTGCTCGCGCAGGCCAAGGAACTGCTCGAGAACTCCGAGCTCCCCGAGTCGGTGAAGAGCACCCTCCAGCGGGTCATCACCTTCCTCGACGGCAGCGGCGGCGGCGGACCCGACCTCCCCGAGCCCGGTGCCGTGGTGATCTCGCAGTTCCTCTACCCGACGATCGGCAAGGGCTGCATCGGCGACAGCCAGGACTCCGTGGGCACCGCCCTCGCGGTCGCGGGTCCGTCCCACCTTCCCCCTCCCGGACCGGCCGCAGGCCAGACCGGCTTCGTCTTCACCGCGCTGGGCACCGCCCCCGCCGCCGGCGAGCAGCAGCAGCCGCTCACCCTGAGCTGGGTCAACGTCTCCAACGGACGCACGGGCACGCAGCCGCTCACCAACGACGCGAAGATCAACCCCGACGGCCCGACCACGCTGAGCACGATCGCCGATACCGGTTCGGGTCAGGTCCTGGCCGTGATCTCCGGTGGAATCACCACGCATGACGAGGGCGCCGATCCGCGTTCGTGCACCTTCCTCCCCACCGTGGGTCTCGTCGCCGTTCCCTGATCACGTCGAACACAGCTCACTTCGAACGCAGCTCACTTCGAATGCATCGAAGGCCGCCGGGAGTCCTCCCGGCGGCCTTCGTCGTTCCTCCACCACCGTCGTTCCTCCACCACCACCGCCGTCTCTTCCCCCGTCACCGTCGGGCGTGATAGACCGGTTCATGGCCTTCCTCGCGTCGCGCATCCCGTCGAAGCAGCGTCGTCTGCGGCACGCGTCCGTGAATTCCCGCCGTTCGCTCCTCTCCCACCGCTCGATCCTGTCGATCGCCTCCGAGCGGTCGATCCTGTCGATCGGTTCCTCGTACTCGATCCTGTCGATCGGTAGCTGCGGGTCGATCCTGTCCGTCGGTTCGGTCGGGTCGTTCGGTTCGGCGTTGTCCTCACTGTCGTTCGCGAGTCTCGGTTCGGCGTTGTCCGGGCTGTCGCGCTGGTCGCTGCTGGCGTGGCGCGGCGATCATGCCGCACCCGACGAGCATCCGCCGCTCTCGATCACCGTCGACGAATCCGAGCCCGACAGGCACTGTCAGTCCTGATTCCGGGAGCCCGGTCGAACGACCGTTCAGCGGCCGGACGGCGGGAGGCCACTAGGGATCGACGGTCCTGCCGTGTTAGACACGATGTCAGCATCGTTCGTATTGCGCACAAATTGTCGTCGTAGGCCGCGTCACCCCCGGCCCCGGACCGAGGAGCCGCATGGCCGTAGAGACACCGCTCTCCACCAGGGAGGTTCCTGCCCCGCGCGGCATCGTGCCGGTCCTCGCGACCGTCGGTATCAGCGTCGCGCTCATGCAGACC
>JAAZAD010000395.1 GCA_012514505.1 Rhodococcus sp. (in: high G+C Gram-positive bacteria)
AACGGCAGGGCGGCCTTCATCAGCTGATCGAGGCTGACTCCACCGTCGACCTCGACGAGGTGGGTGTCGCGGTCGATTCGATGAATGCGGTTGAGCGCAGTCATGTCGACGACCAGGCCACCTGCGTTCTGGGCCGGGTCACCGTACGAGCGGCCGAGGCCGCGGGCGATCACCCCTCGCTGCAGGTAGGAGGGCTTGGACTCGTTCTGCTCCGCAACCTGGGTGACGGCTTTCGCGATCACCTCCACGTCAGGGGTGGAGAGCACGTGAGCCGTGGTCGGCGCAGTACGGCCCCATCCTGCGAGGGTGCGGGTCTGTGTGGGGAGCGCCTCGTTCGGCGTCTCGTCTGCTGTCTTGGACATCGAGGAAGAGGTTACCTGGCGGTAGAGACGGTTAGGCTCTTCCGCGTGCCCGCAACACCCGAAAGTCACGAAGACGTCGCCCGCGAACATGGGGCTCACCACGACGATCCGCATGTTCCGCTGCCTGTCGAGATTCCGGTCACCGAGAACATCGCGGACGACGCCCCTGACCTGAAAACCCAGATTGTCCGTTTCGTGCTGACGGGTGGGCTGTCGGCAGTCGTCGACTTCGGGCTCCACTCGATTCTCTTCTACCTGGTCGGTCTTCCGATCAACGTCTCGAAATCCATCAGTTTCGTCGCAGGAACAACCACCGCCTATCTGATCAACCGGCGTTGGACGTTCAAGGCGGAGCCGAGCCGCGCCCGATTCCTCGCGGTGGTGGCGCTGTATGCGCTGACATTCGCGGTGCAGGTCGGTCTCAACGGATGGCTCTACGACGTGTTTCCCGACCAGTGGTGGCGTTTCCCGCTGGCATTCGTGATCGCGCAGGGCACGGCCACGGTGATCAACTTCGTGGTCCAGCGCGCGGTCATCTTCAAGATCCGGTAGCGGGGTGTCCCGCAAACTACGTGCGGGCGCCATCGTGACCGTGGTTGTCCTCCTGGTGCTCGCCGGCTGCGCGTACGGCACGTTCACGCTGATGAACTCCCGCACTTATCAGCTGTTCGGTGACATCGTGAGCCGTGTCGAAACAGGCGAAAAGCTCGTTGCCCTCACGTTCGACGACGGCCCGACGGACAGAACGCCCGAGGTCCTGCGCGTGCTGGCGGAGGCGGATGTTCCCGCCACGTTCTACGTCGAGGGCGATCAGCTGCGCGACCTTCCCGAGTTCGGGCGGCAGATCGTCGCGGCGGGACACGAACTGGGCAATCACACCGCCAGCCACCGTCGGATGGTGTTCGTCGGGACGGACACCGTGCGGCGGGAGATCGAAACCACGGACGCCGCAATTCGCGACGTCGACTACGAAGGCCCCATCACCTTCCGCCCGCCCTACGGCAAGAAGCTGTACACCCTGCCGCGTTATCTGGCGGATCACGATCGGACCACCGTGACGTGGGATGTGGAACCGGACTCGGCGGGCTCGGCGACCACAGACGACATCGTCGGCGAGACTCTCGATCAGGTGCGCCCAGGCTCGATCGTGCTTCTGCACGTGATGTATCCGTCCAGGGAGGCTTCGCTCGCGGCAGTTCCGCAGATTGTGGCTGGACTGAAAGATCGTGGTTACAGCTTTGCGACCGTGTCTCAACTCCTCGCGTCTCGTTGAATCTATAACGAATCGGCCTACTTCGAGACAGCCCGACCCCACGACGAATAGCGTTGATGGAACTGCTGTTCCGTATTGATGAACAGCAGGGTTGATGGAACTGCAGGGCAGCTAGGAACAGCGCAGTGGTGACAGGAGTGCGGTATGTCGAATCCTCCACATACTCAGGAGGCGTTCATCAGGTATCGGACGGGCGCGAGCCTTGCCGGACCGAGTATCGAGTCGCAGGTCCTCTACCAGGCATTTCGGTGGTTCGTTCGACCCGTTGTGAAGGTGGCGACGATCAACCAGGCTGCTCTGCGGAGGGCGGCACTGCTCGACGTCGCCGCCGGCGTCCGCAACACCAAAGGGGTCTCTCGCACCCAGGTTTCCCTGCCCGGGTTCGACGCCGAGATCGTCCGTGCACCGGGGGTCTCACCGGATCTCGGCCGTGGCGTGATCATGTACATGCACGGCGGGGGATTCATGTGTTGCGGGCTCAACACACATCGTCCGGTGGTCGCGGCGCTCGCGAAGCTCACCGGGTTGCCCGTGATGAACGTCGGATACCGGCAACTCCCGGACACGGACATAGGCGGGTCGATCGACGATTGTCTGGTCGCGTATCGGTGGCTCCTGGAAAATGGGGCACGTCCTGACGGCACCGTGTTCGCCGGCGATTCGGCCGGCGGGTTCCTCGTTTTCGCAACGGCGCTGAAGGCGGTGGAAGAGAATCTGCCTGGCCCGGCCGGGCTGGTGGGCTTCTCGCCGTTCCTCGATCTGGACTGCTCAGCCAAGGCGGCACATGTCAACGCCGAGCGGGACGCGTTCGCGACGGTGGACCAGTTGGAGGCGGTCGCGTTGCTCGGTGCGCAGAAGGACGGAGAGCTCGACACCTCCTTGTCGCCGGTCAACGGAAATCTGGCTACGTTGCCGCCAACGTTGTTGTTCGCCGCGGAATCCGAGGTGCTGCGGTGTGATTCCGAACTCATGGCGAGTCGACTGCACGCGGCCGGCGTGCCGTGCCATCTCCAGATCTGGGATGGTCAGGTCCACGCATTCCCCGCGGTGATTCCTGCCATGCCGGAAAGTCGGGTGGTGTTGCGGGCTGTGGCGAGGTTCGTCCTCACACACACGTCGCCGAACGACGGGTCCAGGCGCAAGACGGCTTGACGGACGTTCAGTTGGGTGGTCCCTCCTCCAACATGATTCGACCTGTGTGCACCGCACCTTCCCGGTCGATCCACCCCAGTTCGATCGTGTCCCCGGGTCCGCGCTGCATCATCATTGCCGTGATTTCCTGTGCGGACGAGATCCGTCGACCGTCCATGGTGGTGATCACGTCGCCCACTTCCATGCCCGCGTCCTCAGCGGGACCCCACAGCGACACCCAGAGGACCTCGGCGCCGCGTGCATGATCGGTCACCGTCACACCGAGAACGGGTGTGGGGCCTACTCGAACGGTGTCCGAACTGGTGCCGGATCGGACCTGGTCGACGACACCCATTGCGACGTCGATAGGGACTGCGTACGAACGCGGCGTTGCCACCGGCTCAGCGGGATCGGACTCGGCATTGCCTGCCGTGTTGATACCGATCACCGCGCCGGTGTCGTCGACGAGGGGCCCGCCCGAATCACCCGGTCGGACGGCGGCGTTCACCTCGATCATTCCGTCGAGGCGGTTACGAGACCCGTCGGCCGTGCTTCGCGCTGTGAGTACCTGTTCGAGTCCGGTCACGGCGCCGCGTGCCGAGACTGCGGCGCCGTCGCCTTCTGCGTTCCCGATCGCGGTGACAGGCTCTCCGATACGTATGTTCGTATGGTCGCCGATCGTCGCGGGGGTCAAGTTCGCGGCGTCAGCGAGGCGCAACACTGCGATGTCGGTCCCCGCGTCGTACCCGAGAACCTCCGCCTCGTACGACGTGCCGGTGTCGAACGAGCGCGCCGACACAGCGGTGGCCCCGACGATCACATGATGATTGGTCACGACCAGGCCGTCGGCCGTGAGGATGATTCCCGTACCAGCCGTCGACGTGGTCACCGAATCCGAGGTGATCGCCACGATCGTCGGCACGACGGCGCGTTCGAGTTGGTCGGGGGCGAGGATCGGACGGGTTGGCGCCGGGGGCGGTGCCGAATTCGGGGGCACTGTCGGGGAGACCGCCGCCGGTACGGGTAGCGACGCCGGTCCGAGGGTGGGTGCGCCGACGATCAGCGTCGCGGCAGCCGTCATGACTGCCACAACTGTCAACCGCAGCGTCCGCGATCCCGTCACCGTTAAAAAGTTACTCGACCCTGAACCGGCGTCGCAGAGCTTCAGCTGCCTGTGATTTTTCACAGTCTCCCGGGTGGGTCGTTGCGGTAAGTTTCCAGGGTTCACGTCGGGGTATGGATGTGCGAGGGCCAGGAACATACGCTCCTCGCATCGCCTGGACCGTTGCAGGTCGAAACTCGCCCGGCACCCCTGAGTGTGCTGGAAGTCGAATCGCGAATGCTGTGTCGCCACATTCCTGTGCCGTCCGCAGTGCCGCAAGGAGGAAACCCGGAAGATGCGCATGACCACCGCCGAGTTGCTGACGGACCTGCGCGAGCGCCTCGACGCCGCGCTGGAACCGGGGAGCGCCAGCGCAACTGCTCGTCGCAAGGCGAAGGGATTGCCCGGTCCGCGAGAGCGCATCGTGATGTTGCTCGACCCGGGCACCTTCATCGAGACCGGGCAATTGGCGAGGAACCCCGGGGCACCCGACAATCCGTACGGCGACGGTGTGGTGACCGGTCACGGCACGATCGACGGGCGTCCGGTCGCGGTCTTCTCGCACGACCAGACTGTCTTCGGCGGCAGCGTGGGTGAAATGTTTGGCAGGAAAGTCTGCGCGATCATGGAGTTGGCCTCCCGGATGGGCTGCCCGATCGTCGGTATCAACGATTCCGGTGGCGCCCGCATCCAGGATGCGGTCGCGTCGCTGGCCTGGTACGCGGAGATGGGTCGCAGGCAGGTTCCGTTGTCCGGTGTGTGCCCACAGATTTCGATTCTGCTCGGCAAGTGCGCGGGTGGCGCTGCGTACCAGCCGATCAACACCGACCTCGTCGTGGCGGTTGACCAGCAGGCGTACATGTTCGTCACAGGGCCGGACGTCATCAAATCGGTCACGGGTGAAGAGGTCACCATGGCCGATCTCGGTGGTGCGCGCACGCAGTCCGAGAACGGCAATGTGCATCACGTTGCTTCGAGCGAGGAATCCGCGTTCGCCTTTGTGCGCGACTACCTGGGGTTCATGCCGTCCACCCGCCACGACGACCCTCCCGTGGTCAACCCGGGACTGGAGCCGGAGATCACCGAGCACGATCTCGCCCTCGATTCGTTCATGCCCGATGCCGACAACGCGGCCTACGACATGCGCGATCTGCTCGTGTCCCTCTTCGACGACGGTGACTTTCTCGAGATCGCCTCCCAGGCGGCCGGCAATATCGTCACCGGGCTCACCCGTGTCGACGGCCGGACGGTGGGCGTCGTCGCCAACCAGCCGCTGCAGTACTCGGGAGCGCTGGACCAGGCGAGTGCCGACAAAGGGGGGCGCTTCGTGCGGCTCTGCGACGCATTCGAGATACCGCTGGTCTTCGTGGTCGACACACCGGGCTTCCTTCCGGGCGTAGAGCAGGAACGTAACGGTGTGCTGCGCAGTGGCGGCCGGTTCCTCCACGCGTTCACTTCGGCAACCGTGCCGAAAGTGACTGTGGTGGTGCGGAAGTCCTACGGCGGCGGGTACGCCGTCATGGGGTCGAAGCAGATGGGCGCCGACATGAACTTCGCATGGCCCACGGCGCGAATCGCGGTGATGGGGGCCGAAGCGGCCATTTCACTGCTCTACCGGCGCGAGATCGAAGCAGCAGGCGACAACGGCCCGGCGCTGCGTCAGCAGCTCATCGATACCTACAACGAGAGTGTGGCCACCCCGTACGGCGCCGCTGAACGTGGCTACATCGACGCTGTTATCGAGCCGTCCACCACACGGCTCGAGATCCGGCGAGCATTGAAGCTGTTGGGCGGTAAGACCACACCTCCCGGCACCCACAAGCACCACCTCATACCCATGTGATCTCGACGTAAGGAAGCGCAACGTGACTGCTATCGACGAATCGGATCCTCGGCTCTCCTCGAACCTGGGGGCGATCATGATGGCGGGTGGTCCGGCATCCTGCCGACTGGGCAACATCCGCTCCATGGCAGTGGACCTCGTCGGGCACTTCTCGACCGTGGTTCCCTGCGGAAACCTTCCACGCGAGGAACTCAGACGCGACGTCACCAAGGTGACCGCGGGGTGTCTGCAGCTCGCGATCGAGATGCTCGACAAGCGTCGCGTTCCGCACGACGACGAACTGGTGGGTATCGGCGAGGCCGCGACACAGTGGGCTCGTGAGGGTATTCCGCTGGAGACGATCCTCGAGGTGCTGCACGAGGGCTTTCGTCTGGGTTGGTTGCATCTGGTCGACGGCGCGGGAGCAGGAGATCTCCAGGGCATGGCGCAGGGCGGTGAACTGTGGATCGCGATGCTCGCCCGCGCCACCGTCGCAGCAACGGAGTCGTACATCTCCGAGCTGAAAGTAGTTGCAAGTGAGCATCACACCGCGTCGCACACGCTGGTGACCGCATTGCTCGCGGGGCGGGCCACGCCCGCTCTGGAGCGTCAGTTCGGTATCGAGATCGCTTCCGAATACACGGTGATCGCTCTGCACATGCCCGCACACGGTGACGAGAGTGATCCGGCGATCGATCCCAGGGTGCCGGCGAGGCGAAAGCTACGGCGGTTGCAAGCCGAGCTCGCAAAGGTGTGCGGGCGGAAGCCTCTGTCGTTGCTGAGCCCGGAAGGGGGCACGGTGCTCATCCCCGGCTCGGGTGGGGAGAGCGGGGTGGACACCCTGGTCCAGAAGTTGGGTGCCGCGGCCGAGGTTCCGTTGACCGCTGCGGTGGTGGAGGCGCCGACGGAGGATGTGCCCGCCGCATCCGAGCGCGCACACGAGTTGTTGGACCTTGCGCATCGAATGCGGGGCGTGCCGAAGGTGTACCGGATGTCGGATCTGGTGTTCGAGTATCAGATGATGCGGCCCGGCTCCGGCCGCGAACACCTCGTCGGATTGTTGGACCCGCTCGAAAAGACACCGGACTTGATCAAGACCCTCGACGTGCATGTGGGCAACGACCTCAACAGGCAACGGACGGCAAGACAGCTGCACGTACACACCAATACCGTCGACTATCGGCTCAAGCGCATCGCCGAACTGACCGGGATGGACCCGTCACGCCCGTCCGGGTTACGCCCCCTCCAAGCGGCGCTGGTGGCTCGCAAGCTCGAGACACCGTAAGTAGGCGCCTCGAGCCTGCTGTGAGTAGTGGGTGAATCGGCCCTCCTCGCGCTGTGAGCGCACCCAGACGTCATGACCTGTTCAGTCGTTAACCGAACGGATGCTCGCCCGAGTGTTTCGCACGCTTCATGGCGCAGAAGACGTGCGCACCCGAGTAACTCGAAGAGTGGATGGAGATCTGAAATATGCAGTCCAGCAATGCTAATGACAGGAACAAGGTGATCGACGAGGATCGGCGCGGCGTGGCAGGTCGTCCCGTTCTGTCTGGGTTGCCGAGGCGGGTGGCTACGCGCGATGTGGGACGTTGTCGTGACCCGTGGGGCGCGAACAGGCTCGTGATCACCACGAAAAAGTTGAGATAGATTCACCGGCCATGAAGCGAATCAAGCTCGCACAGAACGGTTCTGTGGTATCGGTTCTCGTTGCCACGACGGTGGCGGCATCGACAGCCTTTGCGTCCCCGGCCACGGCGTCGCCGTCGCCGCGGGACTCGACGGTCGGCGTCGGTCTGCCCAGTAACAACTTTCCCGATGCCTTCGCGAAAAGCATGCTGGCTCCGGATGCTGCACCGGTGGGCGCGAACGACTGGAACTGCACACCCAGCGAACGCCATCCGAATCCTGTCGTTCTCGTCCATGGAACGTGGGAAAGCGCGTACACCGACTGGTCCGGCGTCTCGCCGGTCTTGAAAGACGAGGGCTACTGCGTTTTCGCACTCAACTATGGAGATGCCCCGCTGGCACAGAAGGGCGGGATGGGCACGATCGTCCCGGGTGTGAACGGCACCGCCCCGATCGAGGAGTCCGCCAAGGACCTCGCCCGGTACGTGGACGAGGTGCTCGCCGCTACCGGTGCGGAGCAGGTCGACCTGGTGGCCCATTCGCAGGGTGGCGTGGTGTCCCGTCAGTACCTGAAGTTCGAGGGTGGGGCAGACCAGGGCGATCCCTCGAAGAACAAGGTGAACAACCTCGTAACTCTCGGTGCCACCAACCACGGCACACAGTTTCTCGGTATCGCAACTCTCGACCGGGCAATCCGGGATGTTTCCGGTATCGACCTCGACCCGCTGCTCGACTACGTGGGGGGGAAGGCGCCCATTCAGCAGGTCTTCGGCTCGCCGCTGTTACTGGCCCTCAACAAGGACGGTGACACGGTTCCAGGCATCGACTACACGGTGATCGCCACCCGGTACGACCAGGTCACCAATCCGTATGAATGGACCTTCCTGGAAGCAGGTCCGGGGGCGACCGTTCACAACATCACGTTGCAGGACGGTTGCGGAATCGATGTCTCCGACCACCTGAGCATGACCTATTCGCCTCGGGCCATCGACTGGATCAAGCACGCACTCGATCCGGAGAACTTCACCGAAGCTGACGTGCGCTGCGCCGGCAATGCACCGATCGGTGGCCGTTCCGACGGCGGTCCTTTCGGCGCCTGATCCGCAGACACCGAGCATCCTCGGCTCGAGGCGGTTTCGCACAAAACGTCACCAGATCACGAAACGGTCACTATCGTGTGTTGGAAGGTTACGTGCAAATATCGGCGTGGCGAGGCCAGGGGAGAATGTGCATGACATCGATCGAAAATTGGAACGCGGGGATCATGGTGGCGGGCGCGCCCGCGTCCTCGCAGTTCAGCAATCTGAGGGCCGTAGCCGGAGATCTGGTCGGACACTTCGCCGCGAACGTGATTCCGTGCGGCAACCTGCCCCGCGAGGAACTGAGCGGAGACGTCACGAACGTGACGATGGGTTGCCTGCGGCTGGCGATGGAGATGCTCGACAAGCGCCGAGTGCCGACGGACGACGACCTCGCCGGATTTCAGGAGGCGTCAGCGCAGTGGGCACGTGAGGGGATTCCACTCGAGACCATTCTGGAAGTTCTCCACGAAGGGTTTCGTCTGGGCTGGCTGCATATCGTCACCGGCGCCGAGAGCGGTGACGTGGAGGACATCGTGCACGGTGGCGAGTTGTTGATGTCGATGCTGGCGCGCGTCACGATCGCCGCAACGAAGTCGTACATCTCGGAACTGGAGATGGTGGCGAGCGAACATCACACCGCGGCGCACACGCTGGTAACGGCCTTGCTGGCCGGACGCGCCGGCCTGGCCATGGAGCGACAGTTCGGGATCGACGTCGCCCACGAGTACGTCGTGCTCGCCGTGTACCTGCCGAACCATGCGGACGAGGACGATCCCGCGATCAATCCGATGGTCCCAGCGCGCCGCAAGCTACGCAGGGTGCAGGCCGAGCTCGCCAAGTCTTGTGGAAGAACCGCGCTGTCGCTTCTCAGTCCGGAGGGTGGCACCGTATTGCTTCCCGGTTCACCCACGGATGAATGGGTGAATTCCCTTGTCTCCCAATTGTCGATCGCCGCGGAGGTGCCGATCACGGCGGCGGCCGTTCAAGCGGACACACCCGATGTTCCGCACGCCTCGGAGCGATCCCACGAACTATTGGATCTGGCGCAACTGATGCGCAACACCCCACGGGTATATCGAATGGCAGATCTGGTGTTCGAGTATCAGATGATGCGCCCCGGCGCGGGTCGTGAGTATCTGGTGAATCTACTCGAACCGCTAGAGCGCACACCCGACCTCATCAGCACCCTCGAGATTCACCTTCGGAACGATCTGAATCGTCAGCGCACCGCGAGACAATTGCACGTGCACGCCAACACGGTCGACTATCGGCTCAAACGGATCGCCGACCTCACCGGTCTCGACCCGGTTCGCCCTTCGGGGCTGCGTCCCTTGCAGGCCGCCCTCGTTGCACGAAGGCTGGCCATGTCCGATCGCTGAACGAATGGGCTCGTGGGTCGTTCGGTCAGGACATGCGATGTCGCAGGAAGAAGTAGACACCGCGGCGCATGAACGACGTCGCCAGGGCCTTCGCATTTCCGATTCGGACATCGCCTGCAGAAACCAGGGTCGGGTCGGTGTGGCGTAATGAGCGGTGGAAGGCCGCAGCCTGACCGGCTTGCTGTTTCGCCAATCGCACGCTCCACTGACCGGCGTTGACGCGAAACGTGGCGAGGGGATGCGCAATTGCGACCACATCCCCCTGCAACGCCACTCCGACATACGTGGCCTCGTCGATGAGGTACGGGTGGGCGTCGTCCCACCAGCCGTTCGCCTTCAAGACAGAACGCTTCATCATCACGGCGCCCGGTTCGCCGAAGATATTGGTGCCGGATCGTACTGTCCGCCTGGCGGCCTCTCTTCCGGAAACCAGACCTGACAGACCTGCCAGACCTCGTGCTGCGATGAGTGATTCGCCCTTGGCGTCGACGAGTGTGCGCTGTGACGCGACGAGTACGGCGGACGGGTGTTCGTCGAACGCGGCAACTTGTTCTTCGAGGCAGGTCGGAAAAATCGTGTCGTCACCGCAGACGAGTTTGACGAGTTCGCCGTTCGCTGCCTCGCTCACCCGATCCCAGTTCGCCTTGGCGCCGCCGCCGGCGGGCGTTGTCAGGATCTGCACGCGGCGATCGCCGGCGTATGTGCGCAACACATCCATGGTTGCGTCCGTCGACGAATGATCGGCGACGACGAGTTCGAAGTCCTGGAAGGTCTGGTCCAGGATCGAATCGACGGTCTCGGCGACGTACTCGGCGTTGTTGTATGCCGGAACGACGACTGATACGCGAGGGGTCATGAAGCTCCTGTCCCTGTCATTCTAGCGAAAAGCCCTGCGGCGAAACGAGAAGTCGCGGTACCCGAAGAAGCTGGACGTCGCGGTGACGGCGGTGATCACGAGCTGCGACAGGATCGGGGGGAAATGCAGCACCGAGACGGCAAGGGTCATGAGGACCATGTTGAGTGCGAAGGCCCCGAAATTGACGACCACGAACCTCCAGAGGTCGCGAACGAAATGTCCCCGAACCTCGAATACCAGGTAGCGATACATGGAGAAGGCGCACGCGACGTTGCAGACATAACCGGCCACGATCGCGAAGTGA
>JAAZAD010000396.1 GCA_012514505.1 Rhodococcus sp. (in: high G+C Gram-positive bacteria)
CAGCAGCGAAATGGTGCGGTAGGCCTCGGCCTGCTTGGTCAGGTCGTCGAACACGATCAGAACGTGCTTACCCTGGTACATCCAGTGCTGGCCGATGGCCGAACCGGTGTAGGGAGCCAGGTACTTGAAGCCTGCGGGGTCCGAGGCGGGAGCGGCCACGATCGTGGTGTACTCCAGCGCGCCGGCCTCTTCCAGGGCGCCCTTGACCGAAGCGATGGTCGAGCCCTTCTGGCCGATCGCGACGTAGATGCAGCGAACCTGCTGGCTCGGGTCGCCGGTCTCCCAGTTGGCCTTCTGGTTCAGGATCGCGTCGATGCAGACAGCGGTCTTGCCGGTCTTACGGTCACCGATGACCAGCTGACGCTGGCCGCGACCGATAGCCGTCATGGCGTCGATGGCCTTGATACCAGTGGCGAGGGATTCCTCGACCGGCTGGCGCTCGAGCACCGATGCGGCCTGGAGCTCGAGAACGCGGTTCTCGCTGCTCTCGATGTCGCCGAGGCCGTCGATGGCCTGGCCCAGCGGGTTGACCACGCGGCCCAGGAAGTTGTCGCCGACGGGAACCGAGAGCACGTCGCCCGTGCGCTTGACTTCCTGGCCTTCCTGAATGTTCTGGTAGTCACCCAGGATGACGGCACCGATGTCGGTGGCATCCAAGTTGAGGGCAACTCCGAGCACGCCGCCGGGGAACTCCAGCAACTCGTTGGCCATAGCCGAAGGCAGGCCACTGACGTGCGCGATGCCGTCACTGGTGTCGGTTACGACGCCGACCTCTTCGCGGGAGGTCTCCGGGGAGTAGCTCGCGGTGTAGTTGTCGATCGCGCTACGGATCTCTTCGGAGGAGATCGTCAGCTCCGCCATGTTATTCCTGCTCTCGGTGTCTGGTCTTCGAAAAGATCTGGAGTATGTGTTCGGCGTGAACTATTTGAAGGACTTGCGTAGCGCTGCGAGACGTCCCGCTGCGCTGCCGTCGATCACTTCGTCGCCCACTCGGACGACCAAGCCGCTGAGGAGTTCGGGATCGACCTCCACGTGGACCGTCACCGGCTTCCCGTAGGTACGGGTCAAGGTGGCGGCCAGCCGATCCGACTGCTCTGCAGAGAGTGCGGAGGCGCTACGCACCTTCGCGACCACTGCATCGCGCTGCTCTGCCGCCAGGGTCGACAGCTCGTCGAAGGTGTCCGCCGGGGCGGCCTTCAGACGGCCGACGGCCTGCACGGACAGGGACTCGGTCACTGCAGTGACCTTCCCGTACAGCAACTTGGCAAGCAGTTCACGCTTGCTCTTCGCCGGAGCCGAACGGTCGGACAGTGCCTGCTCGAGGCTCGGGTCACCGGCAACGATGCGGCCCAGACGGAAAAGTTCGTCTTCGACCGTATCGAGCTGTCCCTGGTCGGCAGCCGCCTTCATCAGCGACTCCCGCCCGAGACGTACCAGCGAGTTGAGCAGATCGGACGTGGTCGACCAGTCCTGGCCGACCGCGGCCTTGACTGCGGAAAGGGCCGCGTCGGACACCTTTCCACCGAAGACCTGCCCGGCCAGATCCTGGCGTGCCGTTCCGGCCGTCGAACTGTCCGACAGCGCACTCCGAAGATTGCGCTGCACGTCCAGCGTTTCGACGACCGAGAACAGGTCCGCCCCGGTCTGGGCGAAGGCCGCGGTGCCCGGAACGGATCCCAAGGCCGCAGACAACGCAGATCGGGTCTGCGTCAGTGCTTCACGGCTCGCTGCGTACATGGTGCTCACTTCCCTGCTGCGGAATTTGCGCCGATGGAGTCGAGCTCATTGAGGAAGCGATCGACAGTGCCGGCCCGCTTCACGTCGTCGGCGAGGGACTCACCGACGATGCGCTCTGCAAGGTCGACCGAGGTGCGTCCGAGGTCGCCACGGAGCTCCGTGACGATCTGCTGACGCTGGGCTGCGAGCTGGGTGTTGCCCGCCGCCACGATGCGGTCGCTTTCTTCCTGAGCCTGTGTCTTCATCTCGTCGATGATCTGCTGGCCCTGGGTGCGCGCGTCCTCACGGATCTGCGCAGCCTCGGTCCGGGCTTCGGCGAGCTGAGCACGGTACTGCTCGAGCGCTTCCTTCGCCTCTGCCTGAGCTTCTTCGGCTCGCTGAATGCCGCCCTCGATCTTCTCGGTGCGCTCGGCGAGAACCTTCTGGAACATCGGAAGAACGAACTTCCAGAAGACGAAACCGACGACCGCGAGACAGACGAGCGACCAAACGATGTCGTACGTCGCGGGCACGAGAGGATTCTGGTCCTCCCCCCCTGCCGCGAGGAGTGCGATGTTGGCTGCCATGTCGGTGCTCTTAGAAAATGAAGCCGGCGACGAGGCCGATCAGCGCGAGGGCCTCGGTGAATGCAATACCGAGGAACATCGTGGTGCGGACCTGTCCGGCCATCTCGGGCTGGCGAACCATGCCCTCGATCGCCTTACCGACGACGATGCCGATGCCGATGCCGGGACCGATCGCGGCGAGACCGTAGCCGATGGCTCCGTAGCCGGTGTTGTTGATCTCGGTGGCTTCCTGCGCAAGGTAAGCGACGCTCATGGTGTTCCGTTCCCTTTCTGTTTACCTACACCGGTTTCGGTGTGAGGCTCAGTTCGTGGTGTAGCTGGTCGTGAAGAGGTCAGTGCGAATCTGCGTGCAGTGCCAGTTCGATGTACACGGCGGTGAGCAGCGAGAAGATGTAGGCCTGCAGGAAGATCACCAGGAGTTCGAAGAAGGTGAACGCGATGGCTGCTGCCAGCGAAGCGACACCGAACACCGACTGGAATCCGCCGGACGTGAAGAAGAAGAACCAGGTCGCGCTGAAGAACAGCACCAACAGGATGTGACCGGCCAGCATGTTGGCCAGAAGACGGACTGTCAGCGTGAACGGACGCAGAATGAAGGTCGAGATGAACTCGATCGGGACGAGGAGGAAGTGGTACGGGAGCGGAACACCCGGAACCACGACACTGCTCTTCACGTACTTGAAGAAGCCGTACCTCTTGATGCCCACGTAGTTGAAGACGATGTACGCGAGTGCCGCGAGCACCATCGGCATACCGATTCGAGCGTTCGGCGAGATGTTCAGGAACGGAATGACACTGCCCAGGTTGCTGGCGAGCACCAGGAAGAAGATGGTGGTGATCACCGGCAGGAAGCGCTTGCCTTGTTCCTTGCCGAGAATTTCTTCTGCGATGTTGATACGCACGAAGTCGAGTGCGATCTCCGCGACGTTCTGCACGCCGCGCGGCACGATCTTGGGGCTGCGCATCGCGATGGCGAAGAATGCGATCATCACGACCGAGAGCAGAATGCGGACCAGCATCAACCGATCGAGCTCGAACGGGCCGGAATGAATCCACACAGAGGGCGGGAAAAAATCGTCTAGTGACGGCGGATGGAATTCCTCCGCGGCCATGAAGGTGACGCTCAGCGGTCTCTCCCGTAGTCGGCCGCAACCACCGTTGGCTGCGGTTCGATCGGACATTGACGATCAATCAAGTCGACAAGATTCGACTCGCGTATTCGTCAGCAGCTGTGAACCGGATGGGCTCTCGCGTCTGTCGGTGTCGGCGACCCTCGTCGACTCGGCGGTCCCGTTCCGGCACCGCCTGCAAGTGGCAATGTGTGAGGCGAACCACCACATAACGCTTGCTTGCCCGAACCCTATCAACACACCTGTAAACGTTGTGAGATGGGGTCCGTTGAAATCGATGTTACTACATTTCGTAGTACTACTACGAATCGGACTCCTGCTGCTCCTGCGGCTCCACGTAGGGCGATTTCACGCCCAGCACACCGTACGTTTCGGCCCCGAGAACGATGATCAGCGAGAACACCATGACCAGCACCAGGGACGTCTTGTCGTAGAAGTCCAACGGCTTCAGTATTGCGAGAACAGCGATGGCCAGAATCATCTTCAACAACCAGGTACCGAGAATCACCGCACCCGCGGTCGTCGCCGGCATTTTTGCCGTGAACAGCACTCCGAGCGCCGTGCAGAGAATGAACAGGCCACCCACGGCAGCGCCCAGCAGCGCACCGTAGAGCCCAGGCGTTCCGGCCAGCAGTGTGGCAATGATCGATCCGACCACTGCCAGCGCAATCAACCCCAGAACGCCGTAGCGCACAGCCGACCGAAGGGCGGCGGTCGAGTCGGGCACGGGCTGCAGGGGCGAAGTCACGATCGCCAAGGGTAGTTGATGCGGACAAAAGGTTCGATCCGCACCTCGCGCATTCGACTCTCCGCGCCCGCGCGCCTTCGACGCGTTGTCTCACCGATCGTGCTGTTGCTCCCGCAGCGAGGGAACGGCAGTCACCACCAGAGCGAACACGAGTCCGGCAGCGGCAAGGAGCACCACTATCCGCCTGTCGAACAACGCGGAACCGACCGCGCCGAACGCGAGGACTCCGACCCACAAATAGATGAGCAGCACGACGCGTCGGTGCGAGTGCCCGATCTGCAACAACCGGTGATGCAGGTGCATCTTGTCCGGACTGAAGGGGCTGACACCCGCCCGGGTTCGACGAATCACGGCGAGCAGGAGGTCGAGGATCGGAATGAACATGACGGCACCGACCAGCAGCAGTGGCGACAGCAAACCGAGAAGATCGCGGGTCCCGTACGCGGTCAAGGGAATACGTCCGGACGCACTCGTGGAAATCGTCGCGAGCATGAGTCCGATCAGCATGGAACCAGAGTCGCCCATGAAGATTCGGGCGGGCTGAAAATTGTGAGGCAGGAAGCCGAGGCACGCTCCCGCGAGGGCAGCAGCGATCATCGCCGGCGGATAGGCGCTGACGTCGCCGCCCTGGTCGTACAACAGACCAACGGAGAAGGCGCAGATCGCGACCGAAGAGATCAGTCCCAGCCCGGCGGCCAGCCCGTCCAGTCCGTCGACGAAATTCATCGCGTTGATGGTCACGACCGCGACGCCCACCGTCATCAGACCGGCCTGCAACTGGTCGAGCACCACCGTCGTGTCACCGAACGGCAAGTAGATGATGAACCAGCTGACACCCATGACGGCGAGAATTCCTGCGGCAGTGACCTGTCCGACGAACTTGGTGAGCGCATCGAGCCCCCACCTGTCGTCGACCACCCCGACCAGCACGATCACCAGCCCCGACACGAGCGCGGCCGGAACGTCCTGCGTGTACTCGAAGCCCCTCGTGAGAGCCGGTAGCTGATACGCGAACAACAGTGCCGCGAGTATGCCCAGGTACATGCCGATGCCGCCGAGGCGCGGAGTCGGTGTGACGTGGACGTCCCGGTCTCGCGGTACGGCGACGGCACCGAATTTCAGCGCGCCTACCCGGACCACCCCTGTCGCCAAATAAGTGACGACGGCAGCGGTGAACAACACGAGCAGGAGTTCACGCAGCGGGACACCCGCTCCCCCACCCGATTGAGCCAACACATGGCTCGCCGTTTCCGCTCCGATCACCTCGGAGACGCTACCGGTGCGAGTGCCGCGCAGGGCGCCGGGACACAGTCGGAGCGCAACCGGACCTCAGTGCTACAGGGCACCGACCTCATACGGGAACGTCGCCGTCGACCAAACTTTCGGCGGTGACCCCGAGGACATCGGCGATGTCGCCCGTCGCGATGGCACCGGTCCGCAGAATCCTCGGGTGGTCGCCCGTGAGATCGACGATGGTCGATGCGGTGGCCTTCTCTGCGGGACCACCGTCGAGGTAGACACTGACCGATCCGCCTAGCTGCTCGCGCGCCTCGGCGACGGTGGTGGCAGGAGGCCTGCCCGAGATGTTCGCACTCGACACGGCCATCGGCCCGACGTCGCGCAGCAACTCCAGGGCAACCGGATGCAACGGCATCCGGAGCATGACGGACCCACGAGTGTCGCCGAGGTCCCAGGCGAGCGAAGGAGCCTGCTCGACGACGAGACTCAACCCGCCCGGCCAGAACGCGCGGATCAGATCACGCGTCTGCGGGCGCACGGTGTAGACGAGTCCGTCGATGGTGTTCCACGAACCCACGAGGACCGGCACAGGCATGTCGCGGCCGCGACCTTTGGCACGCAGCAGACCGGCGACGGCCTCGCTGTCGAAGGCGCCCGCACCGATGCCGTACAACGTGTCGGTGGGAAGTACAACGAGGCGACCGGCCTCGAGAGAATTCTTGGCGGCGGACAGACCTGCTGCGCGGCTGTCGGGGCTGCCGCAGTCGTAGACGGTGCTCACTCCGCCATTCTTTCACCCGCCGACTCGGCAGCCGTGCGGTGTGCCTGGCCGCGCCTCGACTCGACCTCTGTGGCGATGCGCTTCGCCACGACGAAACGGGGCTTGCCGGCGAGGTCGGGGTGTTCGACGACCTCGCCGAAGACGCGTCTCGCGGCGAAGAGGGCGGCCACATCACCGCCGTTCGTATCGTCGTGCTCGATTCCCACCGCACCCCCGATGCGCAACCACCGGGCAACGTTGGCGATCATCGGTTTGATCACCGACAGCCCGTCCGGTCCGCCGAACAGTGCCGAGTGCGGGTCGTGATCAGCGACCTCGGGCTCGAGCTCGGCAGCTTCCGGGATGTACGGCGGATTCGCGACGATGAGATCGACCCCGCCCTCGAGCCCAGGCAGCAGCGTTCGGTCCGTGACATCCCCCTGATGCAGCTGAATCGGGGTGTCGCCGGCGTTCTCACGTGCGTCGGCGTTGCGCCGCGCCCAGGCGAGCGCGTGGGGCTCGAGTTCCACAGCATGAACCACTGCATCGGGCCTGGCCTCGGCGATTGCCAGCGCAAGCGCGCCCGTCCCGGTGCACAGGTCGACAACCACCGGCGGATGTTGATCGCACGTGCCGAGAAAGGCCAATGCCCAGCCCAGCAGCAGTTCCGTCTCGGGCCTGGGCACGAAAACACCGGGCCCCACCTCGACGTCGATATTCCCCATCGCCGCGGTACCGAGAATGTATTGCAGGGGGATTCGCTTGGCCCGCTGCGCCACCATCGTCCGGTATGCCTCGATGACAGGCTCGTCGACCAGCGGTGTCAATCCCAGCCTGGTGCGCTCGATGCCGAGCAGGTGCGCAGCGATCAGTTCGGCATCGACACGGGCGCTACGAACTCCGGCAGCCTCGAGCTGCTCGGTTGCCTCGATGATGGCAAGGCGAAGAGGTTGACGACTCACCCGTACAGCTTCCCATGCCCCGGCGACGCACCGTGCCAGGGATCGCGGCTCAGGTTGCCACAGGGTAACGGTCAGCATCCACTCGACGACAGAATGAATGAAACAACAACAACGTATCCGCGTAGTCGCTAACGTGCGGCGTGCACACGGGTATGTGCCCGCCATGAACTCGAGGAGGTTCGTCCGATGTCGAGAATCCGAATGATCCGCAGAGCCGGAGCTGTAGCCGCCATTGCCGCGGCCGGCACCCTGGGACTGCCCGCAGTAGCGTCAGCCGTTCCGTTCGAGAACCAGCCCATGCCCTTGGGTTGCGCAGACGGAATGGGGGCTGTCCTCGGCGTTACGCACGACGAGTCTGAGGATGTGCCGTACGGCCAGCAGTACTACGCCATCGGTGAGAACGGTGGCGGAGCAGGCGCGAACGTCAACTGGCTCAACCTGAACACCTTCCAGAGCGGCGGTGCGCCGCTCGTTCCGGCACCGTTCATCGGCGATTCGATCATCCCGCAGGCATTGGGTGAGACCGGGCCCGGCCAGGTGGTCAGCGTGGTGCACGGCGCGTACACGAACTCGGCAGGACAGACCTGCTTCCTGTTCCCGGGGTGGGATTTCGCGGACGTTCCGGCTGCCCCGCCGGAAGCCGAGTAGTAACCGCCCGGCCCCCGAAGCTCGAACGATAGCCGTTACTCGGCGGCGAGCCGCGTCTCTCGGTCCGATTTACCCAGTGCATCGAGTAGAGCGTCGAGTTCGCCGTCGAGTACGGCGTCGAGGTTGTGCGCCTTGAAGCCGATTCGGTGATCCGTGATGCGGTTCTCCGGGAAGTTGTACGTGCGGATGCGCTCCGAACGGTCGACCGTGCGCACCTGACTCTGCCGGCCCGCTGACGCCTCCGCCTCGGCCTCTTCCTCCGCTGCGGCCTGCAACCGGGCGGCGAGCACCTGCATGGCACGAGCCTTGTTCTGTAGCTGCGAGCGTTCGTTCTGACACGTCACCACGATCCCGGTGGGCAGGTGAGTGATACGCACCGCCGAGTCGGTGGTGTTGACGCCCTGTCCACCCTTGCCGGACGAGCGATACACGTCGATACGCAGATCCGATTCGTCGATCTGCACCTCTCCGACTTCCTCGGGCTCCGGGTAGATCAGAACACCGGCAGCCGACGTGTGGACACGGCCCTGGGATTCCGTCACCGGAACGCGCTGCACACGGTGGACGCCGCCCTCGAACTTCAGCCGTGACCACACACCGTCACGTACGTCGCCCTTCGACTTGATCGACAGCGTCGCGTCTTTGTAACCACCGAGATCGGACACCGTCGCGTCGAGAATCTCGACGCGCCAGCCGTACCGCTCGGCGTATCGCACGTACATCCTGGCCAGGTCCGAAGCGAACAGCGCCGATTCTTCGCCGCCCTCTCCCGACTTCACCTCGAGCACGACGTCGTCCGCGTCGTGCGGATCGCGGGGCGCGAGCAGATCGGTGAGGGTCTGATCCAACTCTTCGACCTGCTGCTCGAGGTCGGGGATCTCCGCCGCGAAACTCGAATCGTCGTCGGCCAACTCACGCGCCGCCGCCAAGTCGTCCTGGGCGGCCTTCAGCTTCGTGTAGGTGGACATGACCGGGGCCAGCTCGGCGAACCGCTTCCCTGCCTTACGCGCAGCGGACGGGTCATTGTGCAGAGCCGGATCGGCCAACTGCTGTTCCAACCCGGCGTGTTCGGCCAGGATGTCGTCGATGGCCGAGGGCTGGGACATCCCTGCCATGGTTCGCTCCGCTCTGCGTGGTGTTCCGGACTACAGGCACAAAAAAACCGACGCCCGGCCTGCAATTTATCGCAGGACGGGCGTCGGCGTGACAGCTAGGACTTGGCTGCACCCTTGGCAGCGCGCTTGCCGTAGCGAGCCTCGAAGCGAGCAACGCGTCCACCGGTGTCGAGAATCTTCTGCTTACCGGTGTAGAACGGGTGGCACTGCGAGCAGACCTCGACGTTGATACGCCCGGTCTCCTTGGTGCTACGAGTCTCGAAAGTGTTTCCGCAACCGCAGACGACGGTGGTCGCCACGTAGTCGGGGTGGATGCCTTGCTTCATGGTGTGTCCCTTTCAATGGTCGCCGGGTCGACTTCGCCGTTCGAAGCCGTGAACCGGAACCGGACTTTGGTGGCCAAGTATGCCAGATCGGGTACCTTCTATCCGAATCGAGAACTCAGTGATCTCAGTTCGAAAACTCAGGGATCCCAATCGGCAAATCGGCTTACTGCCAGCTCAACGTCAGCGTGACCGGTTTGATTCCCGGCAGGTCAGTCGTCGATCGCTCCCGGAGCGGTCTTCGACACCTGCATCAGGAACTCGAGGTTGTTCTTGCTCTTCTTCAGTCGGTCGATCAGCAGATCGATCGCCTGATGTGAGTCGAGACCCGACAGCACCCGCCGAAGCTTGTGCAGCACGGCCGCCTCGTCCGGGCTGAGCAGCAGCTCGTCCTTACGCGTGCCCGACGGGTTGACGTCGACAGCAGGGAACACGCGACGCTCGGCGATCTTGCGATCGAGCTTGAGCTCGGCATTGCCGGTGCCCTTGAACTCCTCGAAGATCACGGTGTCACCGGTGGAACCGGTCTCGACCATCGCAGTCGCAATGATCGTGAGCGAACCACCGTTCTCGATGTTGCGCGCAGCACCGAGGAATCGCTTCGGCGGGTACAACGCGGTGGAGTCCACACCACCGGACAGGATTCGGCCCGAAGCCGGCGACGAGTTGTTGTACGCGCGGCCCAGGCGGGTGATCGAGTCGAGGAGGACGACGACGTCTTTCCCGGATTCCACGAGGCGCTTCGCACGTTCGATGGCCAACTCGGCAACCGAGGTGTGGTCTCCCGGCGGACGGTCGAAGGTCGAGGCAATGACCTCACCCTTCACCGAACGCTGCATGTCGGTGACTTCCTCGGGACGCTCGTCCACCAGGACGACCATGAGGTAGCACTCGGGGTTGTTGGTGGCGATCGCGTTGGCGATGGCCTGCAGCACGCTCGTCTTACCTGCCTTCGGCGGGCTGACGATGAGAGCGCGCTGTCCCTTGCCGATCGGCATTACGAGGTCGATGACACGCGTGGTCAGAATGTTCTGCTCGGTCTCGAGCCGCAGACGCTGGTTCGGGTACAGCGGCGTCAGCTTGCCGAACTCGGCGCGCTTCTTCGCCGTCTCGATGTCACCACCGTTGACGGTGTCGATCCGCACCAGTGGATTGAACTTCTGCCGCTGGTTGCCGCCACCCTGGTCGCCCTCGCGTCCAACACGCACGGCACCGGTGATCGCGTCGCCGCGACGAAGACCGTTCTTCCGGATGAGGTTCATCGACACGTACACGTCGTTCGGGCCGGCCAGGTAGCCGGAGGTACGCACGAACGCGTAGTTGTCGAGAACATCGAGGATGCCGGCTACTGGCTGAAGGACGTCGTCCTCGCGGATCTCGGTATCTGCGTCTCCGCCACGATCGCGTCCACGACGACGTTCGCGGACCCGACGACCGCGGCGCCCGCGACCGCCTTCCTGGTCGTCGTCATTGCCACGGTTGTCTCGCGGACCGTTGTTCCCCTGGTTGCCCTGGCCGCGGCCCTTGTTGTCACCACGGTCACGGCCCTCACCACGGTCACGGCCCTCGCCGCGCTCCCGTCGGCCCCGGCCCTCGCCCTGGTCCCCGCCCTGCTTGTTGGAGTCCTGCTTGTTCGACTCGGACTTGTTGCCGTCCTGCTTGTTCTGGTTCTGCTTGCCGGACTGATCGCCGCCTTGATTGTCACGGCCCTGATTGTCACGGCCCTGTCGATCGCCCTGACGGCCATCTGTCTGGCTGTCGTTCGATCGCTGCTGGTCGGCATCGCCGGACTGCGATGCGCCCTCGGAGCCGCCACCTTGGTCGGAGCCGCGGCGAGCGCCACGGCGACGTCCACGTCGATTCCCGCCCTGCTCGCTTTCCGAATCCGCGTTGGGCGCGGACTGTTCACCGGCAGACGTGTCGGCCACGGCAGAGGTGGCGGCTTCCTGCACAGCAGGTGCGGAGGTGTCGTTGCCGGCATCGCGGACGGGCGGCGCGCTCTGCGCGGGAGCTGCCTTTGCGGGCGCTCCGGAGCCTGCCTGGCGCTCCTTGATGGCGGCGATCAGGTCGCCCTTGCGCAGGCCGGAAGTGCCTTTGATGCCCAGCTCACCGGCCAGGGTGCGAAGTTCCGCGAGCACCATTCCGGAGAGTCCGGCACCGCGCCGCGACTCGGCACGCTTGGTCGATGCCGTGACAGCGCCACGTGCGGCATCGTTTGTAGTCGAAGAATCGCCTTCCTGAGCAGCGTTGGCACCCACTGTGGACGCCGGTGCAGAGGTGGCGATGAGGTCCGTATCGGTCACGGAGGTCCTTTCCTTCCCTCGCTCGCGCTGCGCTGAGTCGAGGGTTCGTCCCGCAGTTCAGTTGAGGTCTGAACTCGGATGTGCCGTACGTAGTTGCATGTGAAGAACTGCCGGCCTGTCCGCCATCACGACACCTTCGAAACAGGCGCGTGTTCGCAAATCCATCACAACAGGAGAGTGCGGAGGATCATGCCAGGACCGACCAGCCGATCGAGCGCGATAAGCGTTGGATGGTTGCCCTGGTGAAGCACCGGCGTCTGACGCGCACGATGTACGGACAAGCCCCAGAGTAGCGGTCCCCTTTCGCCTGAGCAAGAAAACACCCAAATCGGCGTGTCAGGCCAGCTGCACTCCGTCGGCGATCTCGAGGTCGTACACCGTCAAGCCCTCTGATGCAGCCTGTTCACGCAGGCGGTCAGGCAACTCGGTGGTGGTCAGGGCGAGGATCGTGGGACCGGCCCCAGAGATGGTTGCCGCAAATCCTTCGGCTCGCAGAATCTCGATCCACCTCGCGGTGAGGGGAAGTGCAGGAGCCCGCTGCGGTTGATGCAGAAGATCCTCTGTCGCCGGCATCAACAAATCCGGGCGCTCCGTCAGCGCGACAACCGCCAGGGCGCCTCGGCTCACGTTGAACGCCGCGTCGCGATGTGGGACAAGCTCCGGCAGGAGCCCACGGGTATGCGCGGTCGACGAGCGCTCGCTCGGTACGAGCGCCACAGCCCTGATCGACGAATGCACATCGAGGCGAGTGGCGAAGTATCCACGCGGCGCGTCCGCCCCTTCCGCGGGACAACTCCACGACACCACGGCTCCCCCGAGCACACTCGCGGAGGCGTTGTCGGGGTGACCCTCGAACTCGGAGGACATCTGAACGAGTTGTGCAGGAGTCAACGCGAGATCGTCGCCGACCTTGGCAGCGAGACCGCTTGCCGCCGCGAGTCCACCCACCACTGCCGAAGCCGACGATCCGAGTCCGCGGGAATGCGGAATAGCATTACGGCACAACACCTTCAGGCCATCAGCCCAGACTCCGGCAGCCTCCAGCCCCCGCTCGATCGCACGCACAACGAGATGCGAAGGACCCCAGGGCACATCCTCGGCACCCTCACCTTCGACGGTGATGTCGAGCCCCGAAGCCGTTGTGGTCACGGTGATCTCGTCGTACAGACCGAGGGCAAGCCCCAGCGTGTCGAAGCCGGGCCCGAGGTTCGCACTCGATGCCGGCACGCGAGCCGTGACCGTCAAGCCGATGGGCAAAGTCTGTGTCATCGCAGATGTCCGATGTCGCGGAGTGGAGGACGGGGCGGAGGTCACTACGCCAACTCGAGCGCAGACGCCACGGCAACGGGATCCACCGGAATCGGCTTCACCTCGGGCATTCCCGCCAACGCCGTATCAGGATCCTTCAAGCCGTTTCCGGTCACGGTGCACACCACGGTGAGACCGGAATCGAGCCAGCCCTCCTTGCGGGCCGCGAGCAGCCCCGCAACGCTTGCGGCCGAAGCCGGTTCCACGAACACGCCCTCTGTCGCGGCGATCAAGCGGTAGGCCTCGAGGATTTCCTCGTCCGTCGCCGCACGGAAGGCTCCGTTCGACTCTTCCTTCGCGGCAACGGCACCGTTCCAGGACGCCGGCGAACCGATGCGGATAGCGGTTGCGATCGTCTCGGGGTCCTTCACGGGCGCACCGCCCACGAGCGGTGCTGCGCCGGCAGCCTGCACGCCGAGCATCCGGGGCTTGACGGTGGTCAGCCCATCCGCGAAGTACTCGGAGTAGCCCCGCCAGTATGCGGTGATGTTGCCGGCGTTTCCGACCGGCAGTGCGTGCACGTCCGGTGCCTTGCCGAGTGCGTCGCAGATCTCGAAGGCGGCCGTCTTCTGCCCCTCGATGCGAACCGGGTTGACCGAGTTGACGAGACCGATGGTCGGAAACTCGGCGGTGGTCTTACGAGCCAGCTCGAGACAATCGTCGAAGTTGCCCTCGACCTGAATGATGCGGGCGCCGTGCATGACCGCCTGCGCAAGCTTGCCCATGGCGATCTTGCCCTGGGGCACCAGAACGGCGCAGGACATCTTTGCCTTCGCGGCGTATGCGGCCGCAGAAGCCGAGGTGTTGCCGGTCGACGCGCACAGCACCGCACGCTGACCGCGAGCGAGGGCATCGGTCACGGCCATCGTCATGCCGCGGTCCTTGAACGACCCGGTGGGGTTGAGCCCCTCGACCTTGAGGTGGACCTCGCACCCGGTGATCTCGGACAGGTGACCGGCAGGCAGCAACGGTGTGCCGCCTTCACGCAAGGTCACGGTCTTCCAGTCCGGACCGACGGCCAGGCGATCGCGGTACGCCTCGATCAGTCCGGGCCACGGCTTGTGGACAGCGGCGGTCGCGAGAGATTTGCCAGTGGCGGTCATTGTTCGGTGCCTTCCAGTCGCAGCACGCTGGTCACAGCGGTGACGAATTCGAGTTTGCTCAGTGCATCAACGGTGTCCGACAGCGCGGAGTCGGCTGCTGTATGGGTGACGACCATCAGCCGCGCACCCTCGCCCTCGCCTTCCTGACGGACCGTGGAAATACTCACGCCGTGCTGCGCGAACTCCGCGGCCACTGCGGACAGGACGCCCGCACGGTCGGCCACCTGCATGTTCACGTAGTACCGCGTCGGAATGTCGCCCATGGGGGCAACCTTCAGCTTGGCGTACTTGGACTCGCGTGGTCCCCGTCCACCGTGCACCTTGTTGCGGGCAGCCATCACCAGGTCACCCATCACCGCCGACGCGGTCGGTGCTCCCCCGGCTCCCTGGCCGTAGAACATGAGGCGACCTGCGTTCTCGGCCTCGACGACCACGGCATTGAAAGCGCCGTTGACGGTCGCGAGGGGGTGGGTGGACGGCACCAGCGCCGGGTACACGCGAGCGGAGATCCGTTCACTGCCATCCGGAGTGGTGATGCGTTCGCAGATCGACAGCAATTTGATGGTGCAGTCGAGCGCACGCGCAGAGGCAAGGTCGTCTGCCGTGATCTCGGAGATGCCCTGACGGTAGACGTCTGCTGCGGTGACGCGAGTGTGGAATGCGATCGACGCGAGGATTGCGGCCTTCGCCGCGGCGTCGTATCCCTCGACGTCCGCGGTCGGGTCGGCTTCTGCGTACCCGAGTCGACCTGCCTCGGCCAGTGTCTCGCTGTAGTCGGCGCCCGTCTCGTCCATGGCCGACAGGATGTAGTTGGTGGTGCCGTTGACGATGCCGGCGACCTTCGTGATCCGGTCACCCGCCATCGACTGGGTGAGCGGGCGGATCACCGGGATCGCACCGGCAACGGACGCCTCGAAGTTGAGGTCGACGCGTTTGGCCTCTGCCGCTTCGGCCAACTCGCCGGTGTGCTCGGCGAGAAGAGCCTTGTTCGCGGTCACGACGGACTTGCCCGAGTTGAGAGCCGAGAGGATCAACTTTCGGGGAACCTCGATACCGCCGATCAGTTCGACGACGACGTCGACGTCGTCACGTGCAACGAGGCTCTCTGCGTCAGTGGTCTGCAGCTCTTCGGGTATCCCCCGATCGCTGCTGATTCGCCGCAACGCGACGCCTCGCAACTCGAGCGGCGCACCCACGCGCGCTTCGAGATCCGCGGCCTGGTTACGAAGGATGCGGACGACTTCGCTTCCCACGTTGCCGTAACCCAGTACGGCAACGCCGATCGGACGCTGCGTCGGTTCGCTCGTCACTGTTGTGCCTCCAAGCTGAGCAGGTCTTCCACTGTTTCCCGACGCAGGATCACGCGGGTTCGGCCGTCACGTACGGCCACGACGGCGGGGCGAGCCAACAGGTTGTATCTGCTGGACATCGAATAGCAGTATGCGCCGGTTGCGGCCACGGCCACCAAATCTCCGGCATCCACGTCGTCGGGGATCCAGGTGTCTCTGACAACTATGTCACCGGATTCGCAATGCTTGCCCACGATACGGGCCACGACGGGTTCGCCTTCGCTGACACGCGATACGAGGCGCGCCTCGTAGTCGGCTTGATAGAGGGATGTCCGAATGTTGTCGCTCATCCCCCCGTCGACGCTGACGTATCGGCGGGTGAGATTGTTGTCGACGGCCACATCCTTGATGGTTCCGACCTCGTAGAGCGTGACCGTGCCGGGTCCCGCGATCGCGCGTCCCGGCTCGACGGCGATGGTCGGCTCCGGGAGTCCGGCTAGCGCCGATTCGTTACGCACGATGTCGCGAAGCTTGGCGGCCAGATCGTCCACCGCCGGCGGGTCGTCCGAGGGAACGTAGGAGATGCCCATGCCGCCACCGAGGTCGACGACGGAGACCTGCGTCGTCTTCTCGACACCGAACTCGGCCACGACGTCGCGCAGCAACCCGATGATGCGGTGGGCCGCCGCCTCGAATCCGTCGACCTCGAAGATCTGCGAACCGATGTGGCTGTGCAGACCGACGAGCCGCAGGTTCTCGGATGCGAACACTCGCCGCACCGCATCCATGGCGTCACCCCCGGCCAACGAGAACCCGAACTTCTGGTCTTCGTGGGCGGTGGAGATGAACTCGTGGGTGTGCGCTTCGACGCCGACCGTGACGCGAATGAGAACGTCCTGGACAGCACCGGCGGCGCCTGCGACCGCATTCAGGCGATCGATCTCGTACGTCGAATCGAGGACGACGTGGCCGACCCCTGCCGCAACGCCCGCTTCGAGCTCGGCGACGGATTTGTTGTTGCCGTGCATGGCAATTCGTTCGGCGGGAAAACCTGCGTGCAGCGCGATGGCAAGCTCGCCGCCCGAGCAGACGTCGAGCGACAACCCCTCGTCCGCGACCCACCGTGCGATCTCGACGCACAGGAATGCCTTGGACGCGTAGTGCACGGCAGCGTCGGGCCCGAATGCACGGCGCATGTCACGGCAGCGTGAGCGGAAGTCGTCCTCGTCGATCACGAACAGCGGGGTGCCGTACTGCTCGGCGAGGTCCGTCACAGGCACACCGGCGAGCCGGACCACACCGTCGCCGCCGCGGGTCGCATTGCGCGGCCACACATGCGCGGGCAACTCCGCGTACTCGGCAGGCGATTCCGGTCGCGCAGGCAAGTTCGGAGCGTGCGGTTGATCCGCGTGTCTGGGGCCGGCGGGATGGGCGCTCATCACATCTTCTCCGGTGCGCTGACGCCGAGCAGGTGCAGGCCGTTCGCGAGCACCTGGCGGCTGGCCTCACACAGCGCGAGGCGTGCCGTGTGGATGGGACCCGCTTCCTCGTCGCCCTGCGGAAGGATCCGCCCGGCGGCGTAGAAGCGGTGGTAGGCACCGGCAAGCTCTTCGAGATAGCGGGCGATGCGGTGTGGTTCGCGCAGGTTCGCCGCACTGGCGACCACGCGGGGGTACTCACCGAGGGTGCGGACGAGCTCGCCCTCCTGGTCGCCAGTCAGCAACGAAAGGTCCGCGTTCTCGGCACTGATTCCGAGTTCTGTCGCGCCTCGTGCGATGGACGACAGCCGCGCGTGCGCATACTGCACGTAGTACACGGGGTTTTCGTTGCCGTCACTGGTCCAGACCTCGAGGTCGATGTCGATGCTCGAGTCGACCGACGACCGGATCAGTGCGTAACGGGCAGCATCGACACCGATCGCATCGACCAGATCGTCGAGGGTGATCACGGTGCCTGCACGTTTGCTCATCTTGACGGCAACACCGTCACGAACCAGGTTCACCATCTGACCGATGAGGACCTCGACGGTGGCCGGATCGTCGCCGAACGCCGCGGCAGCCGCCTTCAGTCGCCCGATGTAGCCGTGATGGTCCGCGCCGAGCATGTAGATGCACAGGTCGAAACCACGCGAACGCTTGTCCTGGAAGTACGCGATGTCACCGGCGATGTACGCGGCGTTTCCGTCGCTCTTGATGACGACGCGGTCCTTGTCGTCACCGAAGTTGGTGCTCTCGAGCCACCAGGCGCCGTCCTTCTCGTAGAGATTTCCCGACTTCTTCAGGGTCTCGACCGACTTCTCGACCGCACCCGACTCGAAGAGCGAGTTCTCGTGGAAGTACACGTCGAAGTCGACACCGAACTCGTGCAACGTCCGCTTGATGTGCGCGAACATGAGCTCGACGCCCTCCGCGCGGAACGTCTCCTGCTGGGTGTCGGACGCCTGCGTCAGCACCTCGGGGTGCTTCGAGACGACCTCGGCGGCGATATCGGCGATGTAACCGCCCGCATAACCGTCCTCGGGCGCAGGCTCGCCCTTGGCTGCGGCGATCAGGGACCGCGCGAAGCGGTCGATCTGGGCGCCGTGGTCGTTGAAGTAGTACTCACGGGTGACCGCGGCACCCTGCGCGCTGAGGATGCGGCCGAGTGCATCTCCCACCGCAGCCCATCGGGTACCGCCGAGGTGGATCGGTCCGGTCGGGTTCGCGGAGACGAATTCGAGGTTGATCTTCGTGCCGGCCAGCGTCGACGCGGCACCGTATTCGGGACCCGCGCGCAAGATGCCGGCCACGATCGCACCCTGTGCGTCGGCTGCGAGACGGATGTTCAGGAAGCCTGGACCAGCGATTTCTGCGCTCTCGATGCCGTCGGTCGCAGTCAGTGCCTCGGCGAGCCAGGAGGCGAGTTCACGCGGGTTGGTGCCGACCTTCTTCGCCACCTGCATCGCGACGTTGGTCGCGTAGTCACCGTGTTCCGGGTTGCGTGGTCGCTCCACCGTGAGGGTCTCGGGGAGCACCGACGCGTCGAGGCCACGGTCGGCGAGCACGGTCGCGGCGGTGCCGCGCAACAGTTCGGCAAGGTCAGCAGGAGTCACAGGTATCCATCTTATGGGCTCGACCCGCGTCACTGTGACTCGCCTCTGGGGTCCACTCACATCGCGGTGAGACGGTGGCCACATACCGGTGATGCGCTTCTGCCGGTCACTCACTCACTCCCGGAAAGTACAGTGGGCAGCACCTGCGTGTGCAGGTACCAGGGAACGGCGCACGTAACGACAGAACGAGAGAGCGCATCAGATGCCAAGCGGTACGGAAAGTGGCGGTCCCGGCAAGAAGTCGGGTGCCAAGTCTGCAAAGGCCCTCAAGGCCGCCAAGAAGAAAAGTGGTGGAGACAAGCCTCGCGGTGCCAAGCCGCCGCGGCAGATCCCCTGGCTCACGATCGGTGCGGTGGTTGCGGTCGTCGCGCTGATCACCGTGCTGGCGGTGAATCTCTACCCGAAGTACCAGGCCACGGAAGCGGCCGCGGAGTACCAGCCGAGCGCGGAAACGCCTGATCCCTCCGACAAGATCGACGGCGTCGAGAAGATCGACTACCCGGCCGGTATTCACGTCCAGCCCACTCAGCGCGTTGCCTACGACAAGACCCCACCGTTCGGCGGTCCGCACGACGGAACGTGGGCCACCTGCACGGGAACCGTGTACGAACAGGCGATCCGCACCGAGAACGCGGTCCACTCGCTCGAGCACGGCGCCGTCTGGATCGCCTACAACCCCGACACCGTCTCGGGCGACGCTCTGGAGACTCTCGAGGACAAGGTCGACGGCGAGACGTACATGATGCTGTCGCCCTACCCCGGCCTCGACACCCCCGTGGCACTGCAGTCGTGGGGCCACCAGTTGAAGGTCGACAGCGTCGACGACGAGCGCATCGATCAGTTCATCACTGCGCTGCGTCTCAACCAGAACACCTACCCCGAGGTGGGTGCGAGCTGCTCGAGCATCCCCGGTTCCGGATTCGACCCTGAGAATCCGCCTGCCTTCGATCCCGCTGCTCCGGGCCCCGACGCTGTCCCCATGGACGGTGGGAACATCGCACCGGATCCGTCGGAGATCGGCGGCGCACCCGCTGGTGGGGCTGTCCCGCCGGCCGGTCAGCTGCCCCCTGAGGTGCCGCAGGCACCCGCGGGTCAGTGATGAGCGAAGAGAACGCACCGAACAGCGGAGCGGACGGATTTCGGGCCTCCGCCCGTAACCAGCGGACGGGACTGCTGGTTGTGGGTGCGATCGGCGCGATCGTGCTGGGATTCGCCTTGGGATTCCTGGCGCGTATCCCGCTCGACGACGCGTCGACGCACACACCCGAAGCAGGTTCCGTCGATGTCGGGTTCGCCCAGGACATGAGCGTCCACCACAGCCAGGCGGTCGAGATGTCGGCCATTGCCCTGGCAAATACCGACGACCCCGCTGTACGCGGACTCGCGTACGACATCCTGACCACGCAGCAGAACCAGCTGGGACAGATGCAGGGATGGTTGAACCTGTGGGACCAGCCGCTGCTGCCCAGCGGTGGCTACATGGGCTGGATGGACAGTGGGCACACGAGTTCGGGTCACACGAGTTCGGGACACGGTGATCACGCGGACAGCGGTCACGGAAGCAGTGGGCACGAGTCCGGCTCGATGGCGAAGATGCCGGGAATGGCCACCTCGGAGGAAATCTCCGCACTTCGTCGGGCAACGGGTGTCGCAGGCGATGTCCAGTTCCTTCAGCTCATGCTCCGTCACCACGAGGGTGGTCTGCCGATGATGGAGTACGGAGCGCAGCATGCCTCGGAGTCTGTCGTTCGCCAGCTCGCCCAGACCATGGTCGATACGCAAAAGAGCGAATCGGTGCTCATGACGGACATGCTCAGCGAACGCGGGGCGTCTCCCCTTCCGATGAACTGAACCGACTCGGGGTGCGCCACACCGCGCGGCGCACCCCGATTTGGTCCTTTGTGACACGAATGCGATACGCTTACGCAGCCCAATCGGCACACCGGATTCCGGTGCGCCCCCGTAGCTCAGGGGATAGAGCGTTCGCCTCCGGAGCGAAAGGTCGCAGGTTCGAATCCTGCCGGGGGCACCACAACGAACAACAGCAGCGCGATTGCGCCAGTCATTCGCCTCCAGCCGCTGCTTTCGTAATCGGTGCCATGTCGAAGTAGTCACGCCAGGCGGCGATCTTGCCTCCTCGCACCTCGAACACGCCGACTACCGGAAGTTCGATCTCCGCACCTCCCAACGAAAGCACATCGGTCCTTTCGTTCATCACGACGTCACCGTCGACCAATTGGCGGTGCACGCGGAACTCTATGTTTCCGAAGGCTGCCACGAACCCCGCCACGAACGTGCGAATGGCGTCTCGCCCCTCGACCGGTTCCATCGGAATGTTGTGGTAGACACCATCGTCGGTGAAGTAGTTCGCAATCCTTTCCGGGTCGGCTGTGGCCCATTCGGCACAGAATGCCGTCACGAGTTCGCTTGCCGTCACACTCCACCCTCCGTTCGTTCGTGCGGTTCGATGACCGCCGTTATCGATGCGATCTCACCGCCGGGGATATCGAAATGTTCCGTGACGTGCACGGTGATCACCTCGCTCGGTGACACCCCGAAGTCCAGGGTGTACCGGGCCACCACATTGGGACCCCATTCCCGGAACTCGAGCGCCTTGATGTCGCGGATCGGCTTGTACTGCTCCCCCTGCTCGAGCTCTGTGCGGATCTCTTGCCCCGACTCGCCGGTCCGGTTGCCGTTTTCCACCCGCCACGCATCCGGGGCGAGCCTGACCTTCGAGGCGTCGTGACTGACCAACGAGCCGACGTACTCCCGTGCCATTGCCACGCGCGCGCTGTCTGCAGTGTCAGGAGCATGCGTGCGGATGGCTGCCAACAACGACGAGGCGATCTCCGGACGGCAGATCACGAGATCCGGTAGATAGGGATGCGGCCGGTTGTAGACCAGTTCGCTGCCGTCGATACGCGAACAATGCAGTCCGGCCGCCTGGGCCACCCCGACGGGTGCCGCGGAGTCCCACTCCCACTGACCGCCCGCATGTACGTAGGCATCCACCTCGCCACGCACCACAGCCATCGCCTTCGCACCGGCAGACCCCATTGTCACGACTTCTGCACCGAGTTGCGCCGCGACGTCGTCCATGAAGATCGGAGGTCTGCTGCCGCTCACCACAATTCGTGGTTGCGGTGGAACCGCTGCGGCGTGCTGCTGCGCGTCATAAGCCTCATGACTCGCGTAGACCTTGCCGAGCGCGGGCTGCGCAACGGCGGCGGAGGTGATGCCGCGGCCCTTCTCCCACAGGGCCACGTGCACGGCCCAGTCTTCACGACCCGGCGTCCCGTATTCTTTCGAGCCGTCGAGTGGATCGATGATCCATACCCGCGAGCCGGTCAGTCGTGCGCTGTCGTCGACCGATTCCTCTGACAAGACGGCATCGCCGGGACGTTCTGCTGCCAACCGCTCGAGAAGATAGTCGTTCGCGACGCCATCGCCTCTGCGCCCCAATTCACGTCCGCCGGCCGGAGGCTGTCCGTCCGGTCCGGTACCCGACCGAACTTCGAGCAGAAGCTTCCCGGCGCCTTCTGCCAACACTGCTGCCAGGCCCGCGTCCGCGCTCACAGGTTCAACTCGCTCATGATCTTGGCCGCCAACTCTCCGGGACTGCCGTCCTCGGGACGCACGACGAGTTCCGGGTTCTCGGGCGCCTCGTACGGGTCGTCCACCCCGGTGAATCCGGTGATCTCACCTTGCCTGGCCTTCGCCCACATACCTTTCGGGTCACGAGCCTCGCACTGTTCGATCGGCGTGTCGACGAATACTTCGACGAAGGCAATTCCCGCGTCGTCATGCTGCTTGCGCACTCGGCGCCGATCCTCCCGATACGGACTGATCAGCGACGCAATCGCGATAGCACCCGAGTCGGCGAACAACTGGGCGACCGCACCTACGCGTCGGACGTTCTCCGCCCGGTCCTGGGCACTGAACCCGAGATCTGCGTTCAGGCCGTGTCGAAGATTGTCACCATCGAGCCGGTACGCAGGAATCCCGGCAGCCACCAGCATCCGTTCGAGTTCGACTGCCACCGTCGACTTTCCCGACGCAGACAGACCGGTGAGCCAGACCGTGGCACCCTTGGTGGCCCGTTCGTCTCGCGTCACGGTCGCGGCATGCCACACCACCTTCGCATCAGACAGCGTCGGACCGGTGATCATCCCGGCCGCCACCGTGTCATGGGTGGACTCGTCGACCAGGATGAAGCTGCCCGTGCCGGGGTTGCTGCGATAGGGGTCGAACGTCAAGGGGTTGTTGGTCTTCAGCTGAACACGGCCGATCTCGTTGAGGGACAGCGATTGCGCTGTTTCGTCTCGGTGCAGCGTGTTGACGTTCAATCGATAGTCCAAGCGCGCGACCGACGCCTTCGTGCCCCTCGTGTTGTGCAACAACGTGTAGCGGGCGTCCGGGGCGAGCTTCGACTTCTCGGTCAACCAGCACACCATCGCGTCGATCTCGTTGGTCATCTGCGGCCTGTTGTTGGGCCTGCACAACATGTCTCCGCGTCCGACGTCCAGGTCGTCCTCGAGTTGTATGCACACCGCCGAGGTGGCGAACGCTTCCTCTACGGGGGTGCCGCCGGGGCCCGAGATCGCTTTCACTGTCGACGTGAACCCGGAAGGCAGCACGACCACGTCGTCCCCCGGTTTGAAGACCCCGGAGGCAACCGTGCCGGCATAGCCGCGGAAGTCGTGAAGGTCAGGCCTCGACCCCGATCGCGGCCGGATCACGTACTGGACCGGGAATCGGGCATCGATCAGGTTGCGGTCGGAGGCCACGTGTACCTGTTCCAGGTGGTGCAGTAGCGAACTGCCCTCGTACCAGTCCATGTTGACGGTGCGCTGTGCGATGTTGTCGCCGCGCAAGGCCGACACCGGCACGAAGGTCAGGTCGTGGACGTCGAGTTTGATTGCGAACTGGCGGAACTCGTCCGAGATTTCCTCGAACCGCTCCTGCGACCAGTCGACGAGATCCATCTTGTTCACACACACGACGAGGTGTGGAATTCCCAGAAGGCTCGCGATGAAGGCGTGTCGGCGGGTCTGTTCGAGAACGCCTTTCCGGGCGTCCACGAGGATGAGGGCAAGGTCGGCGGTGGAGGCGCCTGTGACCATGTTCCGCGTGTACTGCTCGTGCCCCGGAGTGTCGGCGATGATGAACTTGCGCTGCGGCGTGGCGAAATAGCGATGCGCGACGTCGATCGTGATGCCCTGTTCACGTTCGGCCCGCAAGCCATCGGTGAGCAGAGCCAGGTCGGCGTGTTCATCGCCCCGGTCGTGGCTGGTGCGCTCGACGGCGGCGAGTTGATCTTCGAAAATGGCCTTCGAGTCGTAGAGCAGGCGTCCGATCAGCGTCGACTTTCCGTCGTCCACACTGCCCGCTGTCGCGATCCGCAATAGTCGCGGCATCAGAAGTACCCCTCTTTCTTGCGGTCTTCCATACCGGCCTCGGAAATGCGGTCGTCTGCTCGTGTCGCGCCGCGTTCGGTGATCCTGCTGGCGGCCACCTCCATCACCACAGCGGCCGGGGTGTCCGCCGACGATTCGACGCAGCCGGTGCAGGTTGCATCACCCACAGTTCGGAACCGGACCAGCGCTTCGTACGACTCCTCGCCCGGCTCGAGCTCGAGAAAGCGGGTGCGCGCCAACAGCATCCCGTCACGCGGAACCACTTCGCGACGGTGTGCGTAGTACAGAGGCGGAAGGTCGATTCGTTGCTCGTCTATGTACTGCCAGATGTCGAGTTCGGTCCAGTTGGACAGCGGGAACACCCGAATGTGCTCACCCTTCCGGTGCCGCCCGTTGTAGAGGTTCCACAACTCGGGCCGTTGCGCGCGCGGATCCCATTGACCGAATTGGTCGCGGAAGCTGAAGACGCGCTCCTTGGCGCGGGCCTTCTCTTCATCCCGCCTGGCCCCGCCGAACACCGCGTCGAACCCACCCTCCCGGATACCGCGGAGCAAGGTTGCCGTCTGAAGTCGGTTACGGCTCGCTCTGGGCCCGAGTTCGTCGACCGACCGTCCTGCGTCGATGTCCTCCTGAACGCTCGCCACGACCATCCGAACTCCGAGCCGCTCGATGGTCCGATCGCGAAATTCGATGACCTCGTCGAAGTTGTGTCCAGTATCGACGTGCATCACCGGGAAGGGAATCGGCGCCGGCCAGAAGGCGCGCGCGGCGATATGGAGCATCACGACGGAATCCTTGCCGCCCGAGAACAGCAGGACAGGCCGCTCGAAGGTGGCGGCGACTTCCCGAAATATGTGGACGGCCTCGGCTTCCAACGCACCTAGGTGGGACAACTCGTAGAGCGGGGGCGACGTCATGGTGGGCGACTCCTCTGGCCAAGCTCCGGTAGTTGGTCCATATTTGGACCGCGGCGGTCGAAACGGTACAGAAATGACTGTAGAACGCGTTTCAGAACTTGGTCAATGCCTGGACGAATATTTCGTCAGGGCTTGCGGCCGCCCACCTCCTCCGTAATCGCATCCGCCGCAGACGCGAGCGCCTCACCCCGCTCCCGTATCTCGTCGTCGGAGATCGTGGCGCCCACATGCAACGTGAGCACCATCGCCTGGTGCCCTTCGGCATCGAAGGTCGGTGCCGCGATGAGGCTGACCGGATGGCCGTCGGCCGAGGCCCGACCGGCGGCACCATCCGATCCACCGAGATAGACCCGCTCCCCGAGGCTCGACACCATCTCACCCAGAACGTCTCTCAGTTCCGGTGGCAGGTCGTGAGCCGCCACCCCGGCCATGAGCGCATGCAGCTGCCGACCCGCTGGGGTGAGCGTCTCCACCAGATATCCGTCGCGCCGGCATTCGTCCACGACTCTGCCCAGCCGGTCGCGATCCAGACGAACAGGGAGCGTCGGCTCCCGCCGCAGCCATGCCTCCAACTGCTCGTCGCCGTCCCACAGGACGTACATCAACCCCACCGGTGGCGCGAACGGGTACACCTCACCGACCTTCACCGCGGGCCGCACCCCTGGCGGGCTGGTGAGTTCGAGTACGGCGATGCGATCTCCAACCACTGCCGAGGCCGTGCACGTCGTGCGGAAGCGCTCGCCCAAATTCTCGAGGTGTGCGCGCGCGATCGGCCCCGCCGCGAAGCCCTGTTGTGCCGCGCGCCCTGCCGCGATGAGCGCGGGGCCGAGCCCGTAGCTCTTGGACTCGGCGTCCCGAATGAGATAGCCGCCGTCGACGAGCGCCGACACGATCCCCAGACAGGTCGGCTTGCTGATCTCCAATTGCCGAGCCAGTTCGGACAACCCGAATCGCTGCCCTTTGCGAGCTACGAGGAAGTCCAAGACCTGCACAACCCGTTCGGTCGGCGGCGATCGTCTCGCCGACCCGCCGGATGCCACCATTGACCACTCCCTAGAACGCGTTCTATTGTCTTAACAGTTCTACCATCAAGGTACATATTTGTACCGCATCTCAGTCCAAGGAGTTCTGTCGTGAGGAGCACGGTGTGCTGACCGATCCATTCGCGGACGCCCTCGCCGAAGCCGAGAAGCTGATCGAGAGCGCCCCACACGTCCGCGACGAAAAGGACCTGCTCGAGGGCTATCAATACCTCGCCGGCGGAATAGTGGCGACCACCCACGCAGCGTGGGCGACGGAACGAACCCATCCGTTCTTCGTGACCGGCACCGGGCCCTTCACCAAGATGGGGCTCGACAATCCGGACACGCTGTATTTCGGAGCCCGCATCAACGACGATGTCGAATACATCGTGAGCGGAACGCGCGGCAGCACTGCCGATCTGAGCTTCCAGGTACTCAACGGCAACTACACCTCCGCCAACGTCCCCGGTAGCACCAATGCCTTCGACGACCGCGAGATCGACATCGCCGACGACGGCTCTTACGAGATCCGATTCGGACCCGAGCCGGCGGAGGGGCGTCGCAATTACTTCACGCTGGCACCGGGCGCCGCACAGTTGGTGGTCCGCGAGGTGTACAGCGACTGGTCGGAGAAGCGCGGGACCATTCGAATCGCTCGCGCCGACACGAGCGGCACCCCTCCGCCGCCATTGACTCGCGACAGCGTCGAGAAGCGCTACGAACGCGCAGGCAAAGCCCTGGTATCTCGCGTCAAGACGTGGCTGCAGTTCCCGGAGTGGTTCTACTTGAAGCTTCCGGTCAACACGATGACCGAACCGCGGTTGACGCCGGGCGGTTTGGCCACCCAGTACTCCTCGGTCGGTCATTACGAACTCGGTCCGGACGAGGCGATGATCGTGACCGTTCCCAAATCCGATGCGCCCTACCAGGGTTTCCAACTCGGCAGCATGTGGTACATCTCGCTCGACTACATCAACCACCAGACATCCCTGAATGCCGATCAGGCCCAGGAAGATCCCGACGGGCTGATCAGGCTGGTGGTAAGCGACCGCAACCCGGGCGTCACCAATTGGATCGAAACGCTCGGCCATGATCGCGGATACCTGCAGTTCCGGTGGCAGCGGGTGTCCCGCGAGTTCACCCCGCAGGATGGCCCGAGCGTGGAGATCGTGCGCTTCGACGACATTCCGGACGCGCTCCCCCACTTCGAGAACAACAGAATCACGCCTGACGCATTCGCGACCCGAATCGCGCAACGCCAAGCGGCAGTCGCCGACCGGATGCTGGGGTGAATCTGATGAACAACCTTCTACAGGACAAAGTTGTCGTCGTCTCGGGCGTCGGCCCTGGTCTGGGCCGCACCTTGGCTGTGCGCTGCGCGCAACAGGGTGCCGCGGTCGTCCTCGCGGCCCGGACTGCGTCACGTCTCGACGATGTCGCGAAAGAAATCAGCGATCTGGGTGGGCAGGCACTGACGGTTGCCACCGACATCACCGATCACGCGTCGGCCGAGGCGCTGGTAGGGGCCTCCCTCGACGCGTTCGGTCGCGTCGATGCCCTCGTGAACAACGCCTTCTCCATACCTGCGATGAAGCCGTTGGCCCGAACCGACTTCGACCACATCCGGGGCAGCATCGAGTTGACGGTGCTGGGGGCGTTGCGTCTGACGCAACTGTTCACTCCGGCACTCGCCGAATCCAAGGGCGCAGTGGTGAACATCAACTCGATGGTGATCCGGCACTCTCAGCAGCGGTACGGCTCATACAAGATCGCGAAATCCGCACTGCTCGCCGCCTCCCAGTCCCTGGCCACCGAGCTTGGGCCGCAAGGCATTCGCGTCAACTCCGTCGCTCCTGGCTACATCTGGGGAGAGACGTTGAAGCAGTACTTCGCGCATCAAGCCGAGAAGTACGGCACGAGCGTGGACCAGATCTACGAACACACCGCCGCCGGAACGGATCTGCTGCGACTACCCGAAACCGAGGAAGTCGCGGATGCGGCCATCTTCCTCGCCTCGCCGATGGCCAATGCGATCACCGGGCAGTGCCTCGACGTGAACTGCGGCGAATACCACCACTGAACAGCTCCCCCACCGAAGAACGGAAGCTCATGAGCGAACGAACCACCGTCGGGACGATCGACGACCTGCACGCGTCCGCGACCCGCATGACCGGGCTCGACGATTTCGGGGTCGACGACTACACCGAGGCGCTCGGTGTTCTGCTGGAGTCGTACCGCAGCGACGAGTCCCTGACTCCGCTGGGGAGCAAGGTGTCTCGGTTCTTCCTGCGTGGTGCGCTTGTAGCGCGGCTGCTCAGCGAGGCAGCGTGGAAGCAGCACCCAGAGCACTCCGATGTCACCATCGAGCGACCCATCTTCGTCACCGGTCTGCCCCGCACAGGCACCACCGCCCTTCACCGGCTTCTCACCGCCGACCCGTCACACCAGGGATTGGAAATGTGGCTGACCGAGATGCCGCAGCCTCGGCCTCCACGCGAAACCTGGGACGCCAACCCGATCTACCAGAAGATCGAGGAGGGTTTCGGTCGTCACCACATCGAGCATCCCGAATTCATGGGGGTGCACTACATGTCGGCCGGTGAGGTCGAGGAATGCTGGCAATTGCTCCGTCAGACGTTCAAGTCGGTGTCGTACGAATGCCTGGCGAACCTGCCCACGTACTCCCGCTGGCTCGAAGGCCAGGACTGGACCAATGCCTACGCCCGTCACAAGAAGAACCTGCAGTTGATCGGACTGCCCGACCGCGACAAGCGGTGGGTGCTGAAGAACCCCAGCCATCTCTTCGCTCTGGACGAACTGATGGCTGTATACCCGGACGCGCTGATCATCCAGACTCACCGGCCTCCCAGCACCATCGTCCCGTCCGTTTGCAGCCTCGCCGAGCAGGCGACCGCCGGGTGGTCGGAGAAGTTCCACGGTGAGGTGATCGGTCGCAGCCAGCTCGACCTGTGGGCGCGTGGACTCGAACAATTCACGCAGGCACGCAGCAAATACAACCCGGCACAGTTCGTCGACGTGGACTACCACGACTTCGTCGCCGATCCTCTCGGAACGGTCGACGGAATCTACTCGACGTTCGGACTCCAACTCGGCGCATCGGCACAGGCCGCGATGGAAAGCATGCACAACGAGAGCCGCAGCGGTGCACGCAAACCCGCACACAAGTACACACTCGAAGAGTTCGGACTCACCGAACAGCAGGTAGACGAACGGTTCTCGGGCTATCGATTCCCTGCGGATGCGTAGCACCCACCGGAGACGAAGCTTCTGGTCAGTCTGGGCTCCACCACCGGAGTGTGGAGCGGCTCCGATTGCGCCAACGCGTGTAGCAAAGGAAGTAACGCGTCTGCGATCCGGTCGCCCACTCGCGCCACCGCTTCTGACTTCAATCCCACCGGGTCGGCGATGTCCTCGTGGTCGATCGAGTACCGCCCGCGGGCTCCCGCCAACCCGGCCACGGTGGTGGCGTCCGCTCGCGCAGCCAACGAGGACGCCTCACGCAAAGTGAAGACGCGGTGGGCTGCATCCGGCACCAGGTCGGCTGCATGATCGCGAATACGCTCGGTCATTCCGAGAACCAGGTCCGCATGTTCGATCATGTCCGGCCGTAGCCGGCGCGCCTTGAAGAGGGATGCCGATGCCCCGAGTCCTTCGATCACATCGGCCGCGAAGGGTTCGATCGGGAATCCGACGAGCGCACGTACGCCGGCACTTTCCGCCGTCAGGTCGGTACGGCCATGCTCGACTGCGAACGCCCGCGTCAGTCGTTCCGCGATCGGCGAGCGGCAGACGTTGCCGCTACAGAGGAACAAGACGTGCATGCGGGCACGATATCCAACCGACGTGGATGGATCCCCTTGCCACGCAATGCCGAATCCATGGGTCGATACGGCGTTGACCAGCAGTCCATTCGGTGTTGGCGCAATAGCCCCTTCCTGGTTACCTCGAGACGGAGAACGGCCAGGTGGCACACTTTTCGTCACCGCCGTAAACAGCGCGATTGATCTTCGTCACGTGTTCGTGTCCGGTGCGTTAGGTTCGGGGTGTTCTCTTCCCCCGACTTTCGGAGTTCGATCAACATGAGCGCATGCGCCTTCTGCTCGATTGCCGCCGGTGACGGTGAGGCGCACCGGGTATACGAGGACGACACAGTCGTCGCGTTCCTCGATGTCAGACCGGTGACGCAGGGACACACGCTCGTCATTCCCAAGCAGCATGCCGCCGACCTGACCGAACTGTCCGCTGACCTGGGGTCAAACATGTTCCAGGTCGGACATACGTTGAGTCGCGCGCTACGAATCTCCGACCTTCGCGCGGACGGGGTGAACCTCGTCGTGAACGACGGCAAGTCGGCCTTCCAAACTGTCGCCCACACGCACTTGCACGTGGTTCCGCGGCAGAACGGAGACAAACTTCGCTTCGTGAAGGGTCTCCTCGTTCGTCGGTCGTCGGACCCGGAAGGTACAGCGGCGATCATCCGGGAGGCCCTCGAGCGGGCGCCCGAATCCTGATCGTCTGCCCTCAGCAGACATACGGTCCGATCGGCGGTTACGGGCGGTACGAATGAGGCATGACCACAACCGAGCTTCCCGACCAGGCCTATCGTGATGCGCTGACAGACAGGCTGTTTCGCCGTCGCATCGTGCTTCTCACCGGCGAGGTGGACGATGCCATGGCCGAACGTGCCTGTTCCGAACTGGTGTTACTCGCCTCCGAGGACGACAAGCGGGACGTCGTCGTCTACATCAACTCTCCCGGTGGGTCCGTGTCCGCGGGTCTGGCCATCTACGACACGATGAAACTGATTCCCAACGATGTCGTGACGGTGGCGATGGGCTTCGCCGCGAGCATGGGGCAGGTACTGCTGTGTTCCGGCACCCACGGAAAGCGCATCAGCCTCGCGCACAGTCGGATCATGATGCATCAACCGTCTGCCGGTATCGGCGGCACCGCTGTCGATATCGCGATTCAGGCAGAGAGTCTCGAAGTCCTCAAGCAACAGGCAAACCAGATTCTTGCGACCGAGACGGGGCGCTCCATCGAGCAGATCGCGGCAGACAGCGATCGCGACCGCTGGTTCGACCCGGAACAGGCGAAGGAATACGGAATCGTCGACCGCGTCGTCACGTCGTTGGCCGATATCGCCCCACACACCACTGCACCCAGAATCGGGCTGTAACCATGTCCCAGTACACGATCCCCAACGTCATCGAACGGACACCGGCCGGCGAGCGCTCGTTCGACGTCTTCTCCCGACTGCTCAACGAACGCATCGTCTTTCTCGGTACCGAGATCGACGACGGTGTCGCAAACGTCGTCATGGCGCAACTGCTCCATCTCCAGGCCGAGACACCAGACCGTGAAATCGGCATCTACATCAATTCACCGGGGGGCTCGACCACGGCGATGCTGGCCATCTACGACACGATCCAGTTCCTCCGGCCCACCGTCGCGACCTACTGTATGGGTCAGGCAGCCTCTGCGACCGCGGTTCTGCTGGCCGCGGGGACACCAGGCCACCGCCATGTTCTGCCGCATTCGCGGGTCCTGTTGCACCAGCCGTCTTCTCAGGGACAGGGCACGATCTCCGATCTGGCACTGCAAGCCGCCGAGATCATGCGGGTACGCGCCCAGACGGAGGCGATTCTCGCCAAACACACCGGACAGAGCGTGGACGACCTTCGCCGAGACACCGACCGTGATCGCGTCTTCACCGCCGAGGCGGCCATCGACTACGGCCTGGCCGACCATCTCATCCCCCACTCCCTGTGAGCGGTTGACGAGTACAGGGACTCGCTACCCGCGCACAGGGTTTCGAAGGTAGGTTCGGCGGGAAAGCCAATCATGTACGGGCGTACCACCTTCCCAGCAAGCCCTTCGACTACTGGAGATCCCACGTGAATTCACAGTGCCCCATCGGCATCGATCCCATGGTCGGTGACCTCGACGGAGAGACCGCCCGGATCAGGGCTGCGGGACCCATCACCAAGCTCGAGCTGCTCGGCGTTCCCGCCTGGACGATCACCGATCACGCGATCGCCCGCCGACTACTCACCGATACCCGACTGGTCAAGGACATCGACGCCTGGTCGCTGTGGTCCTCGGGAGTGGTGACCCGGGAGTGGCCGCTGATCGGCATGATCGACGCGGGGCGTTCGATGTTCACCGTCGACGGCGGCGAGCACCGCAGGTTGCGCGCCAAGACCGCGCAGGCACTCGCACCACGTCGGCTCGCCGAGCTGCGTCCGGTCATCGAACGGATGACGGCAGAACTGTTGGACGACCTCGCGGTGGCGGGAGCCGGCGGCAAGGTCGTCGATCTGAAGCAGGTATTCGCCTATCCCCTGCCGATGCGGGTGATCGGCGAGTTGATGGGCGTCGATCGCGCGGACCACCCACAGCTGCTCGACTGGTACAAAGCCTTCTTCTCGGTGATGACGCCACAGGATGAGCGGCTCGAGGTGATCGATGCGATGGACGCGTACTTCACCGATCTGGTTCGCAAGAAGACCGCATCCCCCGGCGACGATCTCACCTCGGCGTTCATCAACGCCGACGAGGGCGGCGAACTGCTCACCGAAGAAGAGGTGGTCGGCAACATCAAGGCGCTCGTCGCCGCTGGGCACGAGACCACGATCGGCCTGATCGTCAACACCGTGCGTGCACTTCTCGCGAAACCCGACCAGCTGGCGAACGTCGTTGCCGGCGAGATCGATTGGAAGGCAGCCATCGAGGAGACATTGCGTTGGGACAGTCCTGTCACTCACCTACTGATGCGGTTCGCCACCGAGGACATCACCGTCGGTCACGACGTGATCGCGAAGGGCGACGGCGTAGTGATGTCCTACCGCGCCATCGGCCGCGACACCGCCGTGCATGGCGAGACCGCTGACGACTTCGATGCAACCCGCTCCACTGTCTCCCGTCATCTGGCCTTCGGTTACGGTCCCCACATCTGCCCCGGCGCGGCCCTGTCCCGCCTCGAGGCGGCGATCGCCCTGCCTGCACTGTTCGCCCGGTTCCCGGGCATTCGCCTCGCGGTGCCCGACAACGAACTCGGCAACCTTCCCGTACTCACGCAGAACGATCTGGAGGCGTTGCCAGTCACCCTGCATCAGGCGGCTTCGCCGCCTGTGAGTGGCTGACGAGCATAGGGACTCGTTACTCACTCACAGGGGACTCGGCCAATTTGTCCAGAGCGCCGGACAACCGAGTCAACGCCTCCACCGTCCGCTGCAATTGCTCCGCCCCCAACTCGGCAGCAAGCCGCTCCGCGAACACCGCGTGCGTCGGGTCGATCCGGTCGATGGCGGCACGCCCCGACACGGTGGGACGGATCAGCTTCGCACGGCGGTGCGCGGGATTCGGCAGGTACTCGGCGAGTCCATCGTCTACCAGCAGATCCGCGAGACGCTGGACACTCTGACGGCTGATACCCATAGCTCGGGCGACTCCGGCGACGGTCAGCGACTCGGACAAGACCGCGCCGAGTACCTGCCAACGTGCCGCGGTCAATCCCGCCGGGCGAGCCAGTTCTTCGGCGACTGCCAAGAACTGGCCGTTGAGCCGGAACACGGTCAGCGCCGCATCGGACAGGAGAGGCTGGGCATCGGTCACGCTGATGCCACCGCCTCCAGGTGTTCCATCAGCTCGAAGTACCCGGCCGAGTTCTGATCGCGGTACAGCTTGAACCAGGCCGACAACACTGCAGGCTCGTACAAATCCAGCACATTGAAGATGTCCCGGGAAAACTCGATCGGAGCGATGCCAGTGGCCGTGATGAGTGGCGATGTGCCGGACGTGTCCGTAACGGACGGCTCGGGGCGATACCGATCGATGCCCCGGTAGCCGGATGACGCCAGGTAACCCGGGTCATTGCTGGTGTGCTCCCGGTCATCGAGAAGGCCCTCGACTGCGAGACCGAACGTGGCTCCACAGATTGCCGCCACCGGAACCCCCTGCTCGAGAAAACTGCGGGCAGCCTTTGCGAACGTGGCGTTGCCGCCCGTCCCCCAGGTGTCGGCACCGGGCAGGATCAACATCGCGCTTTCGGCGGGCTCGAGTTCGTCGAGCGCGCAGTCCGGCGTTATCCGCAGACCACCTTTCGTCGTCACCGGTTCCCGCGCCTCACCGACGGTAACCACTCGGTACCGGCCGGGCTCACGCTGAAACTCGTCGTTGTTGACGGCTGTGGTCACATATCCGATCTCCCAGTCCGCCAACGTGTCGTATACCGCCACGTGCACTGCAGTCGATTCGGTCATCGCCAATCCCCTTCAGGTCGCTTCGGTCAATATGACATAAGGCTGTCATATTGACAGCGTGCTGTCAATATGACCTCTGTGAGTGGGCAGCGAGTCCCTACACTCGTCAACCACTCACAGGGGAGGTGGTGGCGCCGGGGCCGGGATGTGCGACGAACCAGGTCGGCGCACGGTGTCCGGCACGGACGACGTCAGCACACACGCCATCGGCGACGCGGTAGGCATCGTCCGAACCCACGAGCGCAATGACGCATCCACCGAAGCCACCTCCGGTCATACGCGCCCCCAACGCCCCGTATCGGACAGCAGATTCGGCGATCAGATCGATGAGGGGTGTCGTGATCTCGAAGTCGTCGCGCATCGAGGCATGCGATCGATTCATGAATTCGCCGACAGACCTGAACTCACCAGCAGACAACGCGGCAGCGCAGTCGAGAACACGCCGATTCTCGGTGAGCACGTGCCGCACCCTCCGCCGGTCCGTACCGTCCTCGACACGAGTGAGCGTCTGCTCGATGTTCGCGTCCTGAAGCCGACGCAGCGAATCGATACCCAGGGCATGTGCTGCCCTGCTGCACGTTTCACGGCGTGATGCGTACTCCCCCGTGGAATGGGAATGCGTCGCATGGGAATTGATCACCACCAACGAAAGGCCACTGGCTTCCAGGTCGAAACCCACGGAGGTGACTTCGAGAGATTCGCAATCGATCAGTAGTGCGCGATCGACTTCTCCGTACAACGATGCGATCTGATCCATGAGCCCGGTGGACGCGCCGACGAAGTCGTTCTCACCACTCTGTGCAATACGTGCGAGGTCCAATCGATTCAGCCGCGTTCCGGTCGCCGCGTTCATCGCAAGGAGAACGGCACATTCGAGCGCCGCCGACGACGCCAAGCCTGCCCCGATCGGAACCTGACTGTTCACCGTCATCGTTCCACCGAGCACTGGATACCCCGCCGACGCGAGCGCCCACAACGAACCTGCCGGGTACGCCGACCAACCGCCGACGTCACCGGGTTGCGCACCGATGTCGAACGAAGTTCCTGCTCCCTCTTGTTCGCTGGACAGAGTGACGGTGTTCGAACCGTCGGGGTCGAAGTGCACCGTGGTCTGCTGGGTCAACGCGATCGGGAGTGCGTATCCGTTGTTGTAATCGGTGTGTTCGCCGATCAGGTTGATCCGTCCCGGTGCGCGAGCGGTCACGCGGTTCACGTCGCCACCGAATTCAAGAACTCCGCCGTCGCCTCGGGTGTGACGTCCGTGATGTAGGCGTCCATAGCGGATTCCGATCCCGCGAGATACTTGAGCTTGGACGCCGAACGCCGAATCGACATGAGTTCGATGTGGAAGTAGCCGTGCTCCTGGATTCCGTGGGCACGATATTGATGCAGCGCCGAAATATACGGCAGCGGAGTGGAATAGAGGCGGTCGAATCGGCCGAGTACGTCGAGGTACATCGAGGTCAGGTCGTCGAGTTCTCTCTCCGACAAGTCCGTGAGATTGTGTACGTGACGGTTGGGGTAGATGTGGACCTCGACCGGCCAACGCGCCGCGAAAGGCACGAACGCCGTGAAGTGCTCGTTCGACGCGATGATCCTCACTTGTTCGCCGATCTCGCGAGCCAGGAGATCCGCGAACAAGTTTCGACCTGCGGCGCGGGCGGTAAATGCCTCGGCCTGACCCAACATCGCCGCCGTCCGCGGGGTCGGAAACGGATAGCCGTAAATCTGACCGTGTGGATGCGAGAGCGTCACCCCGATCTCTTCGCCGCGGTTCTCGAAGCAGAACACCTGCTCGATCCCGTCCAGGTCGAGCAGCGCTGCGGTCCGCTGACGCCACACATCGACGACGAGCCGAGCGTGATCATGACTCAGTTCAGCGAACGATATCGAGTGATCGCTCGAGAAACAGATGACCTCGCACCGACCGACCCCCGGAGCGTGGAGATCACCTTTCATCGGGCCCGCCGGCGCCGTGGGAGCGCCCGCTCCAGCTCCCGACAAACTCGGAAAACGGTTCTCGAACACGACCACGTCGTAGTCGCTTGCCGGCACCTCGCTCGAATCACCTCGCGGCGAAGGACACAGCGGGCACCTGTCCGCCGGCGGGTTGTACGTCCGATCCTGCCGAAGAGCTGCGATGGTTACCCAGTCGCCGGTGGCCCTGTCGTAGCGAATCTCCGTGCGCCTCCCGTCGGCGCGCTTCGGCAACGGCCTCACATCGGGAACCGGCCGGATGGTGTGACCGGGCAGGGCATAGAACCTGACGTCCCGGCCGTCCGCGAGCGTGCTCAGAATCGGTTGGTCCACAGGGGTTCCTTCTCGGGTGCGCCGTCAAGCAGCGAGGAGGGTCACTCCGCTCCTGACGGGCTTGCGGTGGTGATTCATGCGCCGGACCGAACGGACCAGCAAGTGCTCTACCTGCAAGTCGAGAGCGCCACACACGGACCGCAGAATTTCCGACGACGGCTCCTTCTTTCCGCGTTCGATCTCGGACAGATACTGCTTGGACATGCCGACGCTGCGGGCCACGTCGTCGAGACTGCGGTCCTGGTCGAGGCGCTCCTCACGCAGAACCTTTCCGTACACCTCACGCACGAGCGGCGCAGCCTCGGTGGCCTGCTCGGTCTCGGTCGAACCACCGACGACGAGGGTCAATCCACGACGAGTGTCCATAGGCTGATTCTCGCACCGGCGGGATCGATCGGTCAGGCTGTTCACCGAGAGCGGATCAATAGTCGACACGGCGGACCACCGTGGCAGTGCGCCCAGCACTGCCGTGGGATGATCGGAGCATGGCATCGTCACCGCTTCCACTGGACCCGATCGAAGAGGCCCATCGGCAGTGGACGACGCACGGTTGGGGTGCTGTCGCCGACGGCATGGCAGCCGTCACGTCGGTGATGCGCGCGCAGCAGATCTACATGGCGCGCGTGGAAGAGGTTCTCAAACCCGTCGGGCTCACGTTCGCGCGCTACGAGTTGCTGACCTTGCTCACCTTCACCCGGACGGGTGCGCTCCCGATGGCGAAGGCGAGCGCCCGCCTTCAGGTTCACCCGACAAGTGTGACCAACGCAGTCGACAGGCTCGAGGCCGCATCGTTGGTGAAACGGGTGCCGCATCCGAGTGATCGGCGGACCACTCTCATCGAGATCACGGAGGCGGGTCGCACGCTCGCAACCTCTTCGACCGAACTTCTCAACGAGCAGGTGTTCGCACAGCCCGGACTCGCGGAAGACGACATCGAACGGCTGGTGAAGATCTTGACGCAGCTGCGGCGCACCGCCGGTGATTTCGACACCGGCGATGCGCCGACAAGATGGTGACCGTGCTCAGCTGCTAGCGGTGCTTGAAGTCCGGCGTCCGCTTCTCGACGAACGCCGCCATCCCCTCACTCTGATCTTCGGTGGCGAATGCGGAGTGGAACACCCTCCGCTCGAATCGAATCCCCTCGTTCAGGGTGGTCTCGAACGACCGGTTGACCGCTTCCTTCGCCATCATCGCAATCGGCATGGACATCTCGGCGATGGTGGTTGCCGTCTTCAGTGCATCGTCGAGAAGATCGGCGGCCGGCACGACCCGTGACACGAGACCAGCGCGCTCCGCTTCTTCCGCGTCCATGTTCCGGCCGGTCAGGCACATTTCCATGGCCTTCGCCTTGCCCACGGCACGCGTGAGCCGCTGCGAGCCACCGATACCGGGGATGACACCGAGCTTGATCTCGGGCTGACCGAACTTCGCGGTATCCGCCGCAAGCAGGACGTCGCAGAGCATCGCCAGCTCGCAGCCACCACCCAGTGCGTAGCCGGCAACCGCCGCGATCGTGGGCTTGCGCGCTTGCGCGAGCCGATCCCAGGCCGCGAAGAAGTCGCTCAGGTACATCTCCATGTACGTCTTGGGCTGCATCTCCTTGATGTCCGCGCCGGCAGCGAACGCGCGCTCCGATCCGGTGACCAGAATCGCGCCGATTCCGTCGTCGGCCTCGAGTTCGTCGACAGCGGAGACGACCTCGCGCATCAGCTCGGAGTTCAACGCGTTGAGCGCCTTCGGACGGTTCAGCGTGATGACGCCGACGCGCCCCTTACGCTCGAGCAGGATGGTGTTGAACTCGCTCACTTTTCTCCCTCACTGGACTTGTTCCCGGAACGGCTGCGGATGTCCTCGATTATCGCGGAGAAGTCCTGGCCTCCCGACCCTGCCTCGTTGAACTTCCCGTACAGCTCTGCAGCACGCAAACCCAGTTCGGCGTCTACTCCGTTGGCGCGCAGCGCGTTGGTGGCCAAGCCGAGGTCCTTGTCCATGAGAGCAACGGCGAATCCTGGCTGGTAGTCCCGGTTCGCCGGGCTGGTCGGCACCGGCCCCGGAACGGGGCAGTTGGTGGTGAGCGCCCAGCATTGCCCGGATGCGTTGGAGGCGACGTCGAACAGGGCCTGATTGCTCAGACCGAGCTTCTCCCCCAGCACGAACGCCTCGCTGACGGCAATCATCGAGACTCCGAGGATCATGTTGTTGCAGATCTTCGCGGCCTGCCCGACTCCCGAATCACCGCAATGAACCACCTTGCGACCCATCACGTCCAACAAGGGCTTCGCCGCTTCGAAGTCCTCCGCAGATCCGCCGACCATGAACGCCAGCGTGCCGGCGGTGGCACCGACGACGCCGCCCGACACGGGCGCGTCCACGGCTCTGTGTCCGGCCTCGATGGCGCGCTTGTGCGCTTCTCGCGCATCCTCGACGTCGATGGTGGAGCTGTCGATGAACAACGACCCTGCCTTGGCCACGGGCAGAATCTCGTCGTACAGCCCGAGGACGTGCTTGCCGCTCGGCAGCATCGTGATCACCACGTCGACATCGGCAACGGCAGCTACTGCCGAATCAGCAATGGTGAGCCCATCTTTGGTGGCCTGCTCCAGAGCTTCGGGGGCCAGGTCGAATCCCGTGACCTCGAGTCCTGATGCCACCAGATTGGCTGCCATCGGACCGCCCATGTGTCCGAGACCGAGAAACGCAACTTTAGTACTCATGATCGTCCTTCCTGTGCGCCGCCGACCTGCGCCGCATACGTCTGTGACAGGCCAAGTTCCCGATCTCCGAGTGGCGCGAAATACGACTCCACCTGTTCGGCATCGACGTCCGACAATTGTGCCGGCGACCATTGGGGATTGCGGTCCTTCTCGACTACCTGGGCACGAATGCCCTCGACCAGGTCGTGCGAGCGAAGCGACGCCGTCGACACCCGGAACTCCTGGTCCAGCACCGCCTCGAGGCTCTCGAGTTCACGAGCCTGGCGCAGCGCCCGGAGGGTGACCGTGACGGCCGTCGGCGACTTGCCGAGAATCTGCTCCGCAGCCTTCTCCGCCTCCGCCACCCCGCTGCTGCGCAGCCGCGAGACGATCTGGGGAACTGTTTCGGCCGAATACGCAGCGTCGATCCAACTCTGCTGTGCGATCAACTCCGACACCGGTGCGGGCTGCGCGAACGCCGTCAGTGCTTCGTCCACGGAGGTGCGTGCCACCGCGTCCACGAACTCGTCCAGCTTGTCCGACGGCACGAAGTGGTCCGCGAACCCGCAGGCAATCGCATCGCCGGCGCTGAGCCGTGCTGTCGTCAGTGCGATGTGTGTGCCGAGTTCACCGGGTGCACGCGAAAGCAGATAGGTGCCGCCGACATCCGGGACGAAACCGATACCGGTCTCCGGCATACCGACCATGGAACGTTCGGTGACCACTCGGACACTTCCGTGTGCCGAGACACCCACTCCTCCGCCCATCACGATGCCGTCCATCAATGCGATGTACGGCTTGCCGTAATTGGCGATGGCGGCGTTGAGGATGTACTCGTCGCGCCAGAAATCCAGCGATCCGGTACCGCCGTCCTTGGCGTCGTTGTAGATCGACACGATATCGCCGCCGGCACACAGACCGCGCTCACCTGCTCCGGCGAGTACGACGGCACGTACGTCGTCGTCACCTGACCATTCCAGGAGGGCTGCGGCGATCTGCTGCACCATCGAATGATTGAGTGCGTTGATCGATTTGGGGCGATTGAGGGTGATCCGGCCGAGGCCGTCACGCTTCTCGATGAGAACCTCTGGCTCGATCCCGGTCATGCTGCTCCTCTTCCGCCGGCGCTCTTCGCCGCCGACACCACGCTGCGGGCGATCACCACACGCATGATCTCGTTGCTGCCTTCGAGGATCTGGTGCACACGCAGATCCCGGACGATCTTCTCGATCCCGTACTCGGCAAGATAACCGTATCCGCCGTGCATTTGCAGCGCCTTGTTCGCAACATCGAAGCCCGTGTCGGTTCCGAACCGTTTTGCCATGGCACACAGTTCCACGACATCGGGGGCACCGTCGTCCAGCGCTGCGGCCGCTCGCCACAGCAACGTCCGCGCCGCTTCGAGTTCGGTTCTCATATCGGCGAGTTGAAACTGGAGTGCCTGTGACTCGATCAGAGCGGACCCGAAAGCCTTGCGGTCCAGCAGATACGCAGCTGCCATGTCGAGAGCAGCTTGGGCCCCTCCAACGGAGCAGGCGGCAATGTTGAGCCGCCCGCCATTGAGTCCGGACATGGCGATCCGGAACCCGCCGCCCAGCTCACCGAGAAGGTTCGCGGCCGGAATCCGGACATCCTCCAGGATCACCTGACGGGTGGGTTGGGCATTCCACCCCATCTTCTCCTCGTTGGCACCGAAGGACAGGCCGGGCGCATCCTTCGGCACGATGAACGCCGAGATTCCTTTGGGACCTGTATCCCCGGTACGAGCCATCACGACGTACACATCGGAGGTGCCTGCACCGGAGATGAACTGCTTGACCCCGTTGAGCACGTACTCGTCACCGTCGGCGACGGCCTTGGTACTCAGTGCCGAAGCGTCGCTTCCCGCACCGGGTTCGGTGAGGCAGTAGCTACCCAACTGATCCATCGAGCACAGTCCGGGGACCCAGGTGTGCCGTTGCTCCTCGCTGCCGAACCTGTCGATCATCCACGCCACCATGTTGTGGATGGAGATGTAGGCGGCGATCGACGGATCGCCCTTCGCGAGCTCTTCGAAGATCCTGGCGGCGTCGACGCGGCTCAGACCGGAACCACCCACGTCTTCGCGAATGTAGATGCCGCCCATGCCCGTCGATGCCGCCTTACGGAGAACGTCTACCGGGAAATGTTTGGTCCGATCCCATTCGACGGCATTCGGCGTGAGATGCTCGGCCGCGAAGTCACGGGCCGTGTCGCGTATCGCCCGCTCGTCATCGGTCAAGGTGAACATGTGGGATCCGATCAGTTCATCGTCGGGATGACGAAGTGGTCGGCCTGCTCCTTGGTGCCGGAGGGCCAGCGCTGCGTCACCGTCTTCGTCTTGGTGTAGAACCGGAACGAATCGGGTCCGTGCTGTTTGAGGTCACCGAAGCCGGAACGCTTCCAGCCGCCGAAGGTGTGGTACGCGATCGGGACCGGGATGGGCACGTTGACGCCGACCATGCCGACGTTGACGCGGTTGGTGAAGTCGCGCGCAGTGTCTCCGTCGCGGGTGAAGATCGCTACGCCGTTGCCGTATTCGTGCTCCGAAGGAAGTCGCAGCGCTTCCTCGTAGTCGGCAGCACGCGCCACGAGCAGCACCGGTCCGAAAATCTCCTCCTTGTAGACCCGCATCTCCGGCGTGAGCTTGTCGAACAGCGTTGCGCCGGCGAAGAAGCCGTCCTCGTTGCCCTCGAGCGTGAATCCGCGACCGTCCACCACGGCCTCGGCACCCTCGTCGATGCCGATCTGGATGTACTCGTCCACGCGGTCGGCAGCAGCCTGGCTGACCAACGGGCCGAAGTCGACACCCTCGTCGTCGCTGCGGCCGATCTTCAGTGCACCGACGCGCTCCTTCAACTTGGCGACCAGCGCGTTCGCGGTTTCTTCACCGACGGGCACCGCAACGGAGAGCGCCATGCAGCGCTCACCGGCCGAACCGTATGCCGCACCGACGAGAGCATCGGCGACGTCGTCCAGGTCGGCATCCGGCATGACGATGGCATGGTTCTTCGCACCGCCGAAGCACTGGGCACGCTTGCCGTGGGCAGCGGCGGTCTCGTAGATGTATTGCGCGATCGGAGTGGAACCGACGAACCCGATGGCCTTGACTCGGTCGTCCGTGAGCAGCACATCGACGACTTCCTTGTCACCGTTCACCACGTTGAACACGCCTGGGGGCAGGCCGGCTTCGAGGAACAGCTCCGCGAGACGCAGCGGCACCGACGGGTCACGCTCGGAGGGCTTGAGGATGAACGCGTTTCCGGCGGCCAGCGCCGGACCCGCCTTCCACAGCGGAATCATCGCGGGGAAGTTGAAGGGCGTGATACCCGCAACCACACCAAGTGGCTGACGCATGGAGTAGACGTCGATGCCGGTACCGGCCGACTCGGTGTACTCCCCCTTGAGGAGGTGCGGCGCACCCACTGCGAACTCGATGACCTCGAGCCCGCGCTGGATGTCACCCTTTGCGTCGGGGATGGTCTTGCCGTGCTCGGAGGACAGCAGGCGCGCGAGCGGTTCCATCTCGTCCTGCACGAGCTGCAGGAACTTCATCAACACACGGGCGCGCTTCTGCGGGTTGAACGCTGCCCACTCGCGCTGCCCCTCGACCGCGTTGGCGATGACGGCTTCGGTTTCGGCCTTGTCGGCGAGCGGCACCCGCGCCTGCACCTGACCGGTGTTCGGGTCGAAGACGTCGGCGAATCGATCGGAGGCGCCGGGAACCTGCTTGCCTCCGATGAAATGGGAGATCTCTCGAACCATGATGCAACCTGTCCTTGCTCGGTGATGTGTGGGCCGCCGCGACGTGAACACAGGGTTGTGAGCGAAGGCGACCACTTCTATCGCCCATCCTATAGTTGGATGTCCATGTATGTCTACGGTCACATCCAAACGCCCAGCTCAGAAGTTCGACTCGTCAGAGAAGCCGGCGGTACAGACCCTTCAACTCGCGGATCGCTTCCTCGAGCTGATGCTCGTCCTCGCACATGGAACGGAACGCCCGCCGCAACAGCCCTGGGTCCAGGTCGTCGATGGCAGGTCGCGCCTCCGGACGCGGCAACGAGGGCAACCGGGCACGGTCACCGAACCAGTCGGCCCAGTCGAGGTTCATCGGGTCGCCGGGCGCCCCTTCGGGGTCGGCGACGCTCTCGATCAGCGCATCGAGGTCCACACCTCGCAGAGTGAGTATCTGCAGCGGATCCTCGTCGATGCGCTCGGCCATCAGATAGGCGAGTGCCGCGGCGTGCTTGCAGGGCCACCCCACATCGGGGCAGGTGCAGTCGAACTGCAGATCGGACGGACCCGACGGCAGCAGAGCCGGCCCGAGGAACTGCGGCACCTTTCCGCCTGCCAGCGTGGACAGACTGCCTGGCGCTTTCCGCACTTGCTCCGTGAGCGCAGCGATCCGGGTCTCGTCGAGCGTCGGGACGAGGACCGTGGCCGTGAACGGGTGAATCTGACTGCCCTGCACCTCCCCCGACACCAGGCCGGCGCCGATCTCGAGCGACAGCACCTGACCCGATCGTGCGTAACTGCGGCCACGCGCCATCCGGCCCTTGTCGGCGATCAGGTCGATGATGGCGACGAACTCGCGACCCCACCAACTCCTGCCGAATCCGCCGCGACGCGACTGCGCAGCCAACCCACCCTTCACCGGTCGCCGCTTGCCGAACTGCTCGAAGTACGGACCGGGTTCTCTCGGGTTCATTCGCCGACCGCCTCGTCGCCGAGACGCAGCAAGTCGCTCAGCTGCTCGGCACTCATTTCGGTCACCCAGTTCTCCCCGGTCCCGACAGCCAGATCCGCGAGTTCCTGCTTGGTGGCGATCATCAGGTCGATCTTCTCCTCCAAGGTCCCCACGCACACGAGTTTGCGAACCTGAACGTCTCGCCTCTGGCCGATCCGGAACGCTCGGTCCGTCGCCTGATTCTCGACGGCTGGATTCCACCAGCGGTCCATGTGCACCACATGATTGGCCGCAGTCAGATTCAGACCCGTGCCACCCGCCTTGAGAGACAGCACCATCACCGGTGGGCCGTCCGCAGACTGGAACTGCTCCACCATCGCATCGCGCCCGTTCTTCGGCACCCCTCCGTGCAGGAAGGGCACCTGTGTGTCGAAGCGCTCCTCGAGGAACGGAACGACCAGGTCACCGAACTCGCGAAACTGCGTGAACAACAGCACTTTCTCCCCCTCGGCGACCACCGAATCGACGATGTCCTCGATCAAACCCAGCTTCCCCGAGCGGTGTCGACCACGCCTGAGCACCGTGGAACCGTCGTGCAGGAAGTGGGCGGGATGATTGCACACCTGCTTGAGCTTGGTCAGCGCCGCCAACACCGCACCCTTGCGCTTCATGCCCTTCTTGTCCTTGATCTGTTCGAGCATCTCGTCGACCACCGCCCGATACAGCGCGGCCTGCTCTGCGGTGAGATTGGCCCGCACCGTCATCTCGAACTTGTCGGGCAGATCCGAAATCACCGCCGGGTCGGTCTTCACCCGCCTGAGCACGAACGGGGACGTGATGGCCCGCAGGCGTGCGACGGCAGTCTCGTCCTTGTCCCGTTCGATCGGTACGACGAATCGCTTACGGAACATCGACTCCGAGCCCAACATGCCCCGATTCGCGAAGTCGAGGATGGAACGCAACTCGTCGAGCCGGTTCTCGACAGGAGTACCGGTCAGTGCGATCCGATGATCCGCGGTGATGCTGCGCGCCGCTCTGGCCTGAGAAGTCTTGGGGTTCTTGATGTGTTGCGCCTCGTCGAGGACGATCCGCCGCCACGTCTGTTCCTTCAGATGGGCAAGGTCGCGAGCGAGAAGCGCGTATGTCGTGATGACCAGATCGCTGTCGGCCACCGCTTCCTCGAACGCTGCACCACTCGTTCGACCGGAGCCGTGGTGCACCAGGACACGGAGCCCCGGCACGAATCGCGCCGCCTCACGCTGCCAGTTGCCGACGACCGACATCGGGCACACCAGGAGGGTGGGGGTCGCCGATTGTTCGTGTGCGAGGAGCGCCAGCAGCTGGACCGTCTTGCCCAGGCCCATGTCGTCGGCCAGAACGGCGCCGAGCCCCGCGGCGCTCATGAACGCCAACCAGTCCAGTCCGCGCTCCTGGTACGGGCGCAAGGTGGCAGTCAAACCTTCGGGGACACCAACCTTTTCGGGCTGCGTGTTCTCGTCGAGCAGTGCGCGGACCCAGCCGCTGGCCTCGATGTCCTCGACCGGAAGGTCGCGCAGATCGTCGTCGATCAACTCCTGGAGCAGATCGAGGATGCCCCGTTCTCCCCCGGAGCTTCGTTGCGACACGTACCGGGCAGCCCGCGACAGCATGTCCGGGTCGGCCCGCACCCACTCACCGCGGAGTCGGACGAGACCACTCTTCGCATCGACGAGCCGGGACATCTCGTCGGCGGTGAGAACCTCATCGCCGAGTGCCAACTCCCATTCGTATTCGAGGAGCTGATCTTTGCCGACGGCGCGGTCCTCCGCAGAAATCGGCGATCCCGGCGCCGACACCTTCAGTCGCATCGATGGCGCTGCCTTCTTCCACGCGCGAGGCAGAAGCAGCCCGATACCCTTCTCCTGCAGGGCGCCTGCACCGTGTGTCACAAGGTCGATCACCACGGCCGTCGGCAAAAGCAGGTCCAGGCTGTCCGGTGCACTGGGCACGTCCTCGAGCCTGGGGTATGCCGCGACGGCCTCGGTGAGCTTCCTGACCCCCAGCTGCAGGCGAATACGGTCGGTGCGGTGCAACGGAACAGGTTCCGGCGCCTCCCCCTCTCCCCGCAGACACACCTGCAGACGCCACAGGGCCTCGTCCGGGTCGGCGCCGGATTCGTCGGTCCCGTCTGGTTCGAGCAGCCGCAACACCAGTTCGGGCTCGTCCAGCTTCAAGCTCTCGCGCCACCGGTCGAGCCCGCCGGCAAGCTTCGGCGTCCCGTCTGCGAACGGCTCGCCCTGCATCAGCGCCGCAAGCATCGGATCGTTCGGATCATGTACGTCGAGTCGCCTGCGCACGATGGGATCGGTGAGTTCGGCGAGCATGTCGTCCAGCACGGCGCGTGGACCGTCCCCGTATCGCTGCACCGACGGCATCGCCATCGACAGCTCCGTACGCCAGGCCCGCTGCTGCTCGCCGCCGACGAGACGCCACCGTGGCCACCATTCGCCATCCGCGCGCTGCACCTCGGGGACCACACGACCGGCCCCTGCCCAGCGGTCGATCCCCCGCGCGATGTGCGCGAGATATCTCAGGTCACCGGAGACGCGGGGGTCACGCGCAGGAAGTGTCAGCAACAACTCGGCTGCATCGGGCGGCGCCAACGCCACCGCAGGCCACTCGATCAGGTCGACTCCGGACGCCGCCGGCATCGGCACCGTTACCCGGTGACGGAACTTGCGCCGCAAGGTGCGGTCGACAACGTTGCCTGCGTCTTCCTGTTCTGATTCGAGCCGGTCCGATTCGAGCGAGTCTGATTCGAGTCCGGGGCCTCCGACGCCGTCGGTCCACAGCAGCAGCCCCGAACCCGGGGTCCACAAACCGTGCAGCATCCGTCCATCCAATCAGGTAGCGCAGACAGAAATACAACTTGACTACCGTCTGCTGTCAACCGAAGACTCTCGGCATGGCAACCACCGACGTACTGCTCGAAACGGCGTCCGCAGGCGACTTCCTGGCCGACGACGAGTTCGTCGACGTCGAAGATCGCGCTGTTCGGAAACTGGCCCTGACATTGCGGCAACAGACCGACAGCGACCCGTCCTTCGCCGAAGCTGCGTTCGAATGGGTGCGAGACGAGGTCGGACACTCCTACGACATTCAGAATCCACGGGTCACCCTCACCGCCGGCGAGGTCCTCACGCACCGCGTGGGTCTCTGTTACGCCAAGTCGCACCTGCTGGCGGCACTGTTGCGCGCCGAGGGCATTCCGACAGGCTTGTGCTACCAACGTCTCGAGCACGGGGACGGGCACGTCTTGCACGGCCTGGTCGCTGTCCACCTCGACGGCGCCTGGCATCGGCAGGATCCCCGCGGCAACACGAACGGGATCAACGCGCAGTTCTCGCTCGGCACCGAACAACTCGCCTGGGAGATCGACCACAACCGAGGCGAGATCGACTATCCACAGCTCTTCGTCTCACCGGCCCCGTGCGTAATCGACTCGCTCCGCGGTGCGACGAACGTGCTGACGCTCTACGGCACCGGCCTGCCAACAGAGCTCTGACGCCTCACCTGCCTGCTTCGCCGCGAGTGGCACAGTGAGGGCATGCCTGGCGCTTACTGCTTCATCGAATACGGCGGACCCGAGACGCAACAGCTCCTCGAGCGTCCGATGCCCACACCCGGCCCCGGCCAGCTACTGGTCGCGGTTCGTGCAGCCGGGGTGAACCCTGCCGACTGGAAAGTCCGATCCGGCGCACGCAGGGCCACTGTTCCCGTGACCTTTCCAGCGGTTCTCGGCCGCGAAGTGTCCGGTGTCGTCACCGGCGTCGGAGAGGGAGTGAGCGGGTTCTCCGTCGGAGATGCCGTGTTCGGCGCCACGGCCACCGGCTTCGGCGGATACGCCGAATACACCCTGACCGACGCGTCTTCGACCGCGCTCAAGCCATCGGCTGTGTCGTTCGCCGACGCAGCGGTGATCCCGGTCGCCATCGGAACCGCGTACGACGCACTGACGCAGCTCGACCTCCGTGCAGGCTCGACGTTGCTGGTTGTCGGTGCCGGCGGCGGCACTGGGCAGAGCATGCTGCAACTCGCCGCGCTGCGCGGTGTGTCGGTCACGGGTGTTGCCGGCAGCGCCAAACGTGAACTCGTGGAATCACTCGGAGCGACGTGGGTCGAGTCGGGTCAGCACCTGCTTTCGCGGATACCCGGCACCGTGGACGCAGTGTTCGACGCGGTGGGCGCCGATCTCTCCGCGCTCGTCACGCTCGTCACCGACCCGAAGCAGTTGATCAGCATCGGAAACACTACGGGAGCACAGGAACTCGGCGGGTCCGGTGTCACACGCCGTCGAACGTCCGAGGTTTTCACGGAGATCGCGGCACTCGTCGCAGCGAGCAAGGTCGATCCTCACGTCACGGCACGCCTGCCCCTCAGTCGTGCCGGTGAGGCTCTCGCACTGGTCGAGAGCGGACATTCGACAGGCAAGGTCGTGATCGAGGTGTCCTGACGCTGTCAGAGTCGTGACGCTGCCTGGAAGGCGAGCGATTCCGCTACGGGTGTCGGCGGTTCGAGTTACAGTGCTCCCCTACTGAGCTCGATCTGTGTGAGCGCCCGGGGGGACGCATGAATGTTCGTCGGTTGGCGGTGGTGGGGGTTGCGGTCGCGATGATGTCGACCGCTGCATTCGGTGGCTGCGGTGCCGTGTTCGGTGAGTTCACGTCGGTGGCTCCGGCGCCGGGCAGTCCGTCTCGCGCGGATATCGAGGCACTGTTGACCGAAGTCGAGATCGCGCATCGCCGCCACAATGCGGTCGGGTACGAGCGTGAATGTTCCGGTGACAGCAGTTGCGTATTCGGCCCTGCCTGGACGGACGAGCAAGACGCAGTGGGCGGCCATGACGGATGCGACACGAGAAACAATGTGCTCGCTCAGAGTCTGCATTCGACCACGTTCCGTGAAGGCGCCGAGGGCTGCGTGGTGGCGAGCGGCATCCTGGCCGACCCATACTCGGGCGAGGCATTGGCGTTCGACCGCTCGAACGCCCGGGCAGTGCACATCGATCACGTCTATCCCCTCGCGGCCGCCTGGGACATGGGGGCGCACCGCTGGTCACGAGAATTGCGCATCCGGTTCGCCAACGACGTCGCGTTCAACCTGCTGGCCGTCAACGGTCCGGACAACATGCGCAAGAGCGACGGCACCCCGTCCGAGTGGTTACCACCGAATCCCGCATATCACTGCTTCTACGCGGGTAAGTACCTGATGGTGGCCGTGCACTACGCACTCCCCATCACGCAATCGGATGCCGAAGTTCTGCGGGAGGTTGCCCGTACCTGCGACTGACCTCAATTAGCGCACCAGGCATTAGTGCACTAATGGTTAGTGCACTAACTATTTGCTACGCTGACCACATGACCACCGAACCCGCACTCGATCCACTCGCCCTGGACCGACAGGTCTGCTTCGCGCTCGCGGTCACCAACCGTGCCGTGTTGAGCATCTATCGGCCCATCCTCGCTCCGATGGGTCTCACCCACCCGCAGTATCTGGCGATGCTTGCCCTGTGGGAAAAGTCGCCGATGTCGGTGAAGTCGATTGCCGCGGCCCTGCAACTGGATTCACCGACGCTCTCCCCTCTCCTGAAACGCCTGGAGGCGTCCGGCCTCCTCGTCCGTACGCGTAGCCGCGAAGACGAGCGTCAACTGGCCGTCGAGCTCACCGAATCCGGCCGAGCATTACGAGCCGAAGCAGAGAAGGTACCTCCCGCGGTCATCGCGGCGCTGGGTGTCGACCCAACAGAACTCGAAGAGCTTCACCGCGTCCTCACCCGCATCAATTCCGCAGCACAAGCCTCCGGCGCACTCACCCCACAGGAGCAGCGATCATGACCGCACGACGACGCCCCAATCCGATTCAATGGCTGGGATACTGCTTCGGGCGCACCCTTCCCCACTCCATGCAGGACTGGGTACGCAACGACCTGGTCGGTGAGTGGGCTGTGCCGCGTCACCTCATCCGCGGAATGGTGCCCTTCCTCCCGATCTTTGCCGCCTTCTTCCTCTTCCCCGGCCCGGTGTGGCTGAACGCGTCGATGACTCTGCTCGGCGTCATTCTGGCGATGTTCTACAGCGTTGCCTACATGGCACAGAACCGATCCCGTCGCCTCGAACGCCATGGTCTACCACCTGATCTCGAGAACCCGAAGGTGGCCCGGCGACGTGCCAGCGAGCAGGCGTCGTACGAGAAGCTGCATCCGCACATCTGAACCCCGGGAACCTGAAGCGCGAGGAACTAGACTCGGCACGATGATGCTCGACGGCACCGCGATGAACGGCATGGCGATAAACAAGGACACACGCGTCTGCATCTCGTTGTCGGGACGCCCGAGCAACATCGGCACCCGGTTCCACAACTACCTCTACGCCGAACTCGGCCTGAACTACCTCTACAAGGCGTTCACGACGTCCAACCTCTCGGCTGCGGTCACCGGCATTCGTGGTCTCGGAATTCGCGGTGCAGGTGTGTCGATGCCGTTCAAGGAACAGGTCATCAACCTCGTCGACGTCATGCACGATTCGGCGGCCGCCATCGATTCCGTCAACACGGTCGTCAACGAAGACGGTGTCCTGCACGCGTACAACACCGATTACGAAGCGGTGGCAACTCTCCTGCGCGACAACCGCATCCCCACATCACTGTCGGTGGCCGTCGCAGGTAGCGGCGGTATGGCGAAGGCTGTGGTGGCAGCGCTGAGGAATCACGGACTCGACGATGTCGTCGTGGTGTCGCGCAATGCCGATACCGGCGCTGCTCTGGCCGAACGTTACGGGTTCTCGTGGCGCAGCGAACTCGGCGACGACACCCGAGGACTACTCGTCAATGCCACACCGGTCGGGATGACAGGGAGCGCAGAGTCAGAGCAGATGCCGTTCACTGCCAGCGCCGTATCGGCCGCCGAAAGCGTGTTCGACGTCGTGGCGATGCCCGCCAACACTCCCCTGATTCGCCGCGCACATGGCGAGGGCAAGACCGTGATCACCGGCGCCGAAGTCATCGCGTTGCAGGCAGCCGAACAGTTCACCCTCTACACCGGCGTCCGACCGAGCGCCGACCAGATTCGCCGCGCATCAGAATTCTCGCAACCGTGATGGAGGAATCCGAGACACCTGCCCAGCGTTCGACACGCAACTTCAACGAGTTGCTACAGGAATTGCGCGTCGCTCAGGCCGGCGTTCAGATCCTCTTCGCGTTCCTCCTGGCCGTGGCGTTCACCGAGCAGTACCGCGAAGGCACTACCTACGTCCACGCGATACACATGGTCACCGTGCTGTTCACGACAATCGCCGCAGCATTCCTCATCGCACCCGCAGTCTGGCATCGGGTGCTGTTCCAGCAGGGGCGACGCATACACATCCTGGCGCTGGGGACGAAGTTCGCACTGATCGGAATGGCTTCTCTTGCCGCCGCCATGACCGGAACCGTGCTGCTGATTTCGGAGGTGGTGATCGGCGGATGGATCGCACTGACGCTGGCGGGAATGACCGCGGTCATGTTCGTGTCACTGTGGTTCGTGCTCCCGCATTGGCTGCACCGAGACGAGGAACCCGAGGCGTCGACCTGACGCCGAAGCTAGTGTTCTACCGGTGACCGACAACCAGCAGGCCCTGCCCGTAGCGGCCGACTTCCCCGCGCTCTGGCCCATCCCGACGCGATGGGAAGACAACGACCACTACGGGCACGTCAACAACGTCACCTATTACTCGTACTTCGATACGGCGGTCAACGCCTGGCTGATGGACTCGACCGGTGTCGACATCCGCGACCTGTCCGCGATCGGGATCGTCGCCGAAACGTCGTGCACGTATCTGCGGGAACTCACGTTCCCCGACCGCCTGCAGGTCGGACTGTCCATCGAGCGACTCGGCACCCGAAGCATCGTGTACGCCTTGGCGATCTTCCGGGAAAGCAGCAATTCCCCCGATGCAGACTTGGTGCCGGCCGCACGCGGGCGTTTCGTGCACGTCTACGTCGACGCGAAAACTCGTACACCGGTGCCGATCCCGCCGGAAATCCGTGCCGCTGCCGAGATGCTCGTGACCACGGATTCGAACTGATCGGTCACGCACGAACGGTGGTCAGGACAGACCTTCCTCCGCCGCTGTGGATACTGCCCGCGCGATGATCCCATCGACGAGCCTCGCGGTCGGGCCGCCGTGTTCCGCCTCGTTGCGCGGATCGTCGAGAATCCGCCGCAGGACGCCTTCGGCGATGATCGAGAGTTTCCACAGCGCGAGAACGTGCCAATACCCCACTGCCGCAACATCTCTTCCCGTTTCGTGCGCATACGCTTCGACCAGCTCGGCACGGTTCGGGAAACCTTCGAGCGTAGACGCCATGAACGGGCCTGCAACGTGCTCATCCCCTGCCTCTGGCCAGTAGGCAAGCAGGGCGCCGATGTCCGCCAACGGGTCGCCGAGAGTGCACAGTTCCCAGTCCACCACCGCACGCACCGTGCCCTCGGCCGGTGAGACGATGATGTTGTTCAGGTGAAAGTCGCCGTGCACCAGCGACACTTCGGTCTGCTCGGGAATGTTGCGCTGCAGTACTTCCGCAAGCCGCTCGACCTCGGGAACATCCCGGGTCTTCGACTTCTCCCACTGCGTCGACCAGCGCTTGAGCTGACGTGCCGCAAAGGGCTTCGTGCTGGCGAGATCGACGAGACCGGCATCCTCGAGGTCGACGGCATGAATCCGGGCAAGAGCGTTCGGCAGCGCGAGTCCGATGCCACGGCGCTGCTCCGGCGTGAGTTTCTCTGCGGTAGGAACACCGTCCACCACGACGCCGTCGACGTAGCTCATGAGCACCAACGGCGCATCGGTGATCTCCGGGTCTTCGGTGAGACCGAGGATCTTGGGGACAGGGACGGACGAGCCCTGCAGAGCCGACAGAATTCGGTGTTCACGCACGACATCGTGGGCCGACGACAGAATATGCCCGAGCGGCGGTCGTCGCAGAACCCAGCGTCCACCTCCCGAATCCGACACCGAATACGTCAGATTCGACTGACCGTTTCCGATCCGTTCGTAGGTCAGCGGTGCAACAGCTCCCACCCCGAGCTCGGCGATCCACCCGGTCACGGCATCTTCGTTCAGTCCCACGACAGTCACGCGGACGATGCTAACCGCTCGACACGCGCGATAGCCGAAGATCGCCAACCCCGGGAATTGTGGCGAGCGCCGCCTACTGTTGATCCGGCGTCTCCGTACCGCCCGACACCGGTACGGAGACCGAAAGAGATACAGGGAATCGGAGGCCGGACGTGAATGTAGTTCTCATCGTGTGCGCAATCGTGCTTGCCATTGCATCGTTGGCGGTGAGTGTCCCGAAGCTGCGATTGGAGGGTACGGCGTGGACCATGCTGCGCTCGAGAGCACTCGTACAGAATCAGGTGCGCATGATCGGTGCCGCCGAGATCGCCGGTGCTGCAGGTGTGCTCGTCGGGTTGTTCGTCTGGCCGATCGGTGCGGTCGCAGCAGGTGGACTTCTGCTTCTCGGCCTTGCCGCCACCGGATTCCACGCCAAGCACGGTGACTACGGCAATCCTGACACCCGGGCCACGTCCCTGCCCTCGGTGTACTTCGCGGTCCTGGCCGCGGTCACGTTCGTGCTCTTCCTGGTGGCCCACTAGCGTGCGTGTCGGAGGACGCACCGTATGACGACTGCGCGGACCGTAGGTGCGAGGTACATCAACGAACTATGTGTTGCCGGCGATGCTCCTCGGCGGGGTTTCCCGTTCGATCTTCCTGCCGTACGACACCTCGCGGAGGGCGGTCTCCACCTACCAGCCGGCGTCACTTTCCTCGTGGGTGAGAACGGCAGCGGAAAGTCGACGCTCGTCGAAGCCATCGCCGTCGCGGCCGGCATGAACGCCGAAGGCGGCAGCCAAAGCTATCGGTTCGCCACTCGCTCGACGGAATCGCGCCTCGGTGAGAACCTCCAGCTTCGCTGGGGCACCCGAAAGCCGCGGAGTCGCTTCTTCCTGAGGGCCGAATCGTTCTACAACGTGGCCACCGAAACCGAGCGGCTCGGCCCGAAACAGATCGCAGTATTCGGCGGTATCTCTCCGCACGAACGATCCCACGGCGAGTCGTTCATCGACGTCATGCGGAACCGGTTCTACGACGGTGGGCTGTACCTGTTGGACGAACCCGAGGCCGCACTGTCGCCCCGGGGTTGCATGGCCGTGCTTGCGCGGCTGGCAGAGCTGACAGACCAGGATTGCCAGATCGTCGTTGCGACCCATTCACCGATCTTGCTGGCGTTGCCCGGTGCGACGATCTACGAGATCTCCGACGAGGGATCGATCGACACGGTCGATTACGACGATGCCCTGCCCGTTCGCATCACCAGAGAGTTCCTCGCCCAACCGGACAAGTTCCTTCGCCACCTCATCGACTGATGGGCTGTCCTCCAGCCAGCCGCTCCAGTAGCGGCCCGAGACGCGGTCCGACCAGTTCCCGCATGACAAGTGCCATGTTCGTGCGTTCGACGCCGGGTATTTCCAAGATCAGACCGGCCAAGCGGTAGAGGTCGTCGGCGTCCTTCGCCACGACCTTCACCGAAAGGTCGGTCTCCCCTGTCATGCCCGATACCTCCACCACTTCCGGAATGTCGGCCAACCGTTCCACGACGTCGTCGAGCTGGTGTTGGTCCACCCGGGTCGCGACGTACGCCGACAATGGGTAGCCGAGAGCACTCGGGGCGACTCGCCGATCGACCCCGCCGAGCGCACCGGTCGATTCCCATCGCGCCAACCGCGCCTGCACGGTGTTTCGCGAGAGCCCCAGACGTGCGGCCAACTCCACTCCGGTCGCTCGCGGACTCTCCGACAACGCGAGGAGCAGTCGGGCATCGGTGGCATCCAGATTGGTCATGTTTCGCAGTATGCCAACGTGCGCACCACAACGCGTGGGCATTCTGCACAATTTGCCGATCACCACTTGCGCAATCAGCCTCAGCGTGGATGCTGTGAAGTAGGACACATTCAGGCGGGCAGCCCACAAGGCCACCTCGCTCCCGAGGAGGTGTACCCGATGATCGACAAGTACCCGATCCAACTCGTCCAGCCCGACGGCAGGCGTGTACACCGCCCCGACTACGCAGCGCTCGTCGCAGATGTCGGCCCCGACGAACTCCGCGCCCTCTACCAGGATCTCGTCGTCACCAGGCGCATCGACACCGAAGCGACCGCCCTGCAGCGCCAGGGCGAACTCGGCCTCTGGGCGCCCATGCTGGGACAGGAGGCCGCCCAGGTGGGCTCGGCGCACGCCCTCGAACCAGACGACTACGCCTTCATCAGCTACCGCGAGCACGCCGTCGCCTACTGCCGCGGTGTCGCCCCGGAATCCATGACGCCGATGTGGCGAGGCAGCGCACACTCCGGCTGGGATCCGGACACGGTGGGCGTCACCAACCCGGCAATCGTGGTCGGCGCCCAGGGTTTGCACGCGACCGGATATGCGATGGGCGCCCACCTGGACGGGGCCGAGATCGCCACCGTCGCCTACTTCGGTGACGGCGCAACCAGCCAGGGCGACATTGCGGAAGCACTCGGCTTCGCCGTCAGTTTCAACGCACCCGTCGTCTTCTTCTGCCAGAACAATCATTGGGCGATCAGCGAACCGGTGTCCTTGCAAAGCCCGGTGCCGATAGCCGGACGAGCGATCGGGTACGGAATGCCCGCGGTCCGTGTGGACGGCAACGACGTGCTGGCCGTCCTTGCCGTCACCCGCGAGGCGACTCGCCGTGCACGCGAAGGCGGCGGCCCTGCGTTCATCGAGGCCATCACCTACCGCATGGGCCCCCACACGACCTCCGACGACCCCACCCGGTATCGGCCCGCAGCCGAGACCGAAGCCTGGAAGGCGCGCGATCCACTGCTCCGCATACGACGTCTGCTCGACCGCGAAGGGCTGTGGAGTGACGACTTCGACGCCACCGTCCGCGACACCGCCGACGATGTGGCTCGGCGACTCCGCGCCGGAGCACGGGGTGCGCCCGATCCGCGTCCGGCTGCACTGTTCGAGCACGTATACAGCGAGGACCACCCTCTGATCACGGAAGAACGTGCCGAGTACGCCGCGTATCTGGACAGTTTCGGATCCCGACAGGAGGTGTCGTCATGACCACATTGGGTTTGGGAGCAGCCGTGGGCGCCGGGTTGCGGCGCGCACTCGAGCGCGACAACAAGGTCATCGTCATGGGTGAGGACGTCGGCGCACTCGGCGGCGTCTTCCGAGTCACCGATACTTTGCAGAAGGACTTCGGGAGCGGCCGCGTCATCGACACCCCGCTCGCAGAATCCGGGATCATCGGCACTGCATTCGGATTGGCGCTACGCGGGTACCGGCCGGTCTGCGAGATCCAGTTCGACGGATTCGTGTATCCCGGGTTCGACCAGATCGTCTCCCAGGTCGCGAAGATCCACTACCGGACCGGCGGCGCCGTGCGTGCACCGCTGACCATCCGCATCCCGTACGGCGGCGGCATCGGCGCCGTCGAGCATCATTCGGAATCGCCGGAGACGTACTTTGCACACACCGCAGGTCTGCGTGTCGTCAGCCCCAGCAATCCGGCGGATGCGTTCCACATGATCCAGCAGGCAATCGCCTCCGACGATCCGGTGGTGTTCTTCGAACCGAAGCGGCGGTACTGGGACAAAGCCGACGTGGATATCGATGCGGCGCCCACGCTCGGGCTGCATACGGCGCGCATCGTGCGCCCTGGCACGGACGTCACCGTCGTCACCTACGGCGGCACGGTCGCCACAGCCCTCTCTGCGGCGGGCATCGCTGCCGATGAAGGCCACTCACTGGAAGTGGTCGATCTGCGGTCGCTCTCGCCGATCGATTTCGACACCATCGAAGAATCGGTTCGCCGCACGGGACGCCTCGTCATTGCCCACGAGGCGCCGACCTTCCTCGGCCTGGGAGCGGAAATCGCGGCCCGCATCTCCGAGCGCTGCTTCTACCAGTTGGAAGCGCCCGTACTGCGCGTCGGTGGTTTCGACATCCCCTACCCACCTGCGAAACTGGAACTACACCACCTGCCGGACGCCGACCGACTGCTCGGTGCAGTCGATCGCAGTCTCGCCGCCTGAGATCGGAGGCAGCACGTCGTGGCCGAGGAATTCCGGATGCCCGATCTCGGCGAGGGGCTTACCGAAGCAGAGATCGTGTCCTGGTCGGTCGAGGTGGGCGACCACGTCGAACTCAATCAGGTCATCGCAGAAGTGGAATCGGCGAAAGCGCTCGTCGAACTTCCGTCACCCTATGCGGGCGTCGTGGAAGCCCTATTGGTCGACGCGGCGACAACCGTTCCCGTCGGCACCCCCATCGTCCGGATTCGTACCGACGATGCCCCGATGAGCACCGACGATGAGCTGCCGCCTGCCGAGGAGAACCAGGTACTCGTCGGCTACGGGCCGGGCGCCGAACCGGAAAGCAAGCGTCGGCGTGCCCGCGAGACGACCCGTCCGGATTCACCCAGCACACCCAGACCGGACGCGACACCCGCCGCGCGGCGCCTGGCACGAGAGCGGGGCATCGACCTGTCGACCGTGAGCGGATCGGGGCCGGATGGGGCGGTCACCGTCGGCGACCTGGACATTGCCGACGCAGTGGGCGACCTGGACACCGCCGACGCAGCAGGCGACCTCGATATCGCCCAGGACAGTGAATCGCGTCGCATCCCCGTGCGAGGTGTGCGGAAGCAGATGGCGGCTGCCATGGTCGACAGCGCATTCACAGCGCCGCACGCCACCGTGTTCGTGACCGTCGATGTGACTCGCTCGATGGAGTTGCTCGGGCGGCTACGATCGCGCCCCGAGTTCGACGGGCTGCCGCTCACGCCACTGACGCTGGTGGCGAAGGCAACGGTCGCGGCCGTCCGCGGCCTGCCCGAGATCAACGCGTCCTGGGACGGCGACTCGATCGTCGTGCATCGCTCGGTCAATCTGGGCATCGCCGCGGCGACGTCCCGCGGGCTCGTCGTACCCAACGTGAAGGACGCGCAGGCGTTGACGCTCGCCGAACTGTGCCGGGCCATCGGTGAACTGACCGAAACGGCACGCAGTGGCAAGGCCACGCCCAGCGACCTGAGCGGCGGCACGATCTCCATCACCAACGTCGGACCGTTCGGTGTCGACGCCGGCACTCCCATCCTCAATCCCGGCGAGGCCGCGATCCTGTGCCTGGGACGCGTGGCGAAGCGTCCCTGGGTTTACGAGGACGACCTCATGGTGCGGGATGTGGCGACTCTGAGTCTCACTTTCGATCACCGGGTGATCGACGGTGAACAAGCTTCGACGTTCCTCTCACAGGTCGGTGCCATGCTCGCGGATCCGGCAGCCCTGATCGCCCATCTATGATTTCACTCACGTCTGATCAGGATCACAGTTACATCTCATTGTTCGTTCAGACTTTGGATGCATGATAATAGGCGTGACTGCACTCGACCCCACCACCGACACGGAGACCCGACTGCGTCACAGCGTTCGCCGATCGACTTTCGCGATCGTGGGCGCGGTGGCTCTGTTCGTTCTGTACTCCGTCCAGCCCGCGCCCGGCCCGATCGCTCTCCCCAGCGCCCTCCGGCCGCTCGCAGAAGCGATCATCGCACCGGTGAACGTCACCACGATGCTCGTCGCGGCGACCGCAATCGCCGTTGTGGCGATGGTTCGCACGCTCCCTTACGGCGTCGGGGCCGTACTGACGCTGTGCATCGGGGCCAACGTCACCTCCGCCGGCATTCGAACCTGGGTCGGGGACGAGGCGTCGTGGGCCCTGTTACCCAGCGGGCATCTCGTTGCCGTCGCAGCAGTGTTGGGTGCGGCGCTGCTCGTTGCAGCTCCTCGTTTCGTTCCCGCGATCCGCGGACTCGGCTTCGTGACGGTCGTGGCCACCGCAGGCGCGGCAGCAATGGTCGGGCCGACATCCGCGTTCGGCCTCGTTGCCAGCCTTGGGATCGTCGCGGTGTGGTGGCTCGTTGCCTCCACCGTGATGCTGTACTCCCCCGATGCCAAGAAGCGCGAGGAGCTACGCCCCGATACCGCGGCCATCGCGTTCTCTCGCCGCCGCTACTACTGAAAAACCCCCTGTGAGCGGCTGGCGAGTGCAGAGACTCGTCAACCACGCACAGGGGGCGGAGCCCCCCGCTACAGGGCCTTCAGTTCCTCGGTGACCTCACTGACCGACTTCTTCGCATCGCCGAAGAGCATCGACGTGGTGTCCGCGAAGAACAGCGGGTTCTCGATGCCGGCGAAGCCGGAGTTCATCGACCGCTTGAGCACGATGACGGACTTCGACTGATCCACGTTCAGGATCGGCATGCCGTGAATCGGCGACGACGGATCGTTGCGTGCCGCGGGGTTGGTGACGTCGTTGGCGCCGATGACGAGGGTGACATCGGTGCGCGAGAACTCGTCGTTGATGTCGTCCATTTCCTTCATGGCGTCGTACTCGACGTCGGCCTCGGCGAGCAGCACGTTCATGTGACCGGGCATGCGACCGGCGACCGGGTGGATCGCGTACTTGACCTCGACACCCTTCGTCTCCAGCAGCTTCGCCATGTCCTTGACGGCGTGCTGGGCCTGGGCGACGGCAAGTCCGTAGCCCGGGACCACGATCACCTGGTTGGCGTAGGCCATCTGAATCGCGGCGTCGGCGGCAGAGGTGGACTTCGCTGTCTTTGCGACCCCGTCTCCAGCGGCTGCGGCTTCGCCGCCGCCACCGAAACCACCGGCAACGATCGCCGGAATCGAACGGTTCATCGCCTTCGCCATGAGGTTTGTCAGGATCGAACCCGACGCACCGACGATCATGCCGGCCACGATCATCGCCTGGTTGTTCAGTGCGAGACCTGCCGCGGCAGCGGACAGACCGGTCAGCGCGTTGAGCAGCGAGATGACGACGGGCATGTCGGCGCCACCGATCGGCAGCACCACCATCAAGCCCAGCACACCGGCGAGAACGAGCACGCCGACGATCCACCACTGACTGGTGCCACCGGAGGGGTCGATCGCCTTGATGCCGATGATCACGGCGAGCGCCGTGGCTCCGATCAGGAGCAATCCGTTGAGCGGCTGCTGGAGCTTGCCGATACCGATCGGACGACCCGGCAGGGTTTCCTGCAGCTTCAGGAAGGCGATCACCGATCCCCAGAAGGAGATCGAGCCGATGATCGCAGCGAACAGGGATGCGATCACGATGTGCACGGTCGGCTCTTCACCGTGCTTGAACGCGGTGAACCCGTCCGAGTCCAGGAACTCGGCGTACGCGATGAGGGCGACGGTTCCACCACCGACACCGTTGAAGAGCGCCACCAGCTGCGGCATCTCGGTCATCTTGGTGCGCAACGCCGGCGGGACACCCAACACGACACCGACGACGAGGCCGGCGATGATCAGGATCCAGTTGGACATGTCCGCGTCGCGCACGGAGATGAGTGTGGCGACCACGGCGATCGCCATACCGACGGCCGCAATCTGGTTGCCGCGTACGGCTGTCTTCGGACCGGTCAGGCCCATGAGTCCGTAGATGAACATCGCGAACGCGACGATGTACAGACCATTGACGAGGTATTCCATTACCGATCGCCACCCTTCGCATCGGAAGCCGAATCAGCAGCGGCGGGCGCGGCAGGCTTGGACTTGAACATGGCGAGCATGCGGTCGGTGACCACGAATCCACCCACCACGTTGATCGTTCCGAACACGAGTGCAACGAACAGAACGATCTGCAGGCCCCAGTGCGGATCCTGCACCTTGCCGAGCACGACGAGGGCGCCGAGCACCACGATGCCGTGAATGGCGTTGGTGCCCGACATCAGCGGTGTGTGCAGCGTGTTCGGAACCTTGGAGATCACGGCGAATCCCACGAATCCGGACAGCACCAGAATGGCGATGTTCGCCAGAAGTTCGGTGTACATCAGTTATCCCCCTCCACTGCACGAGTGACACACGACCCGGCGATGACCTCGTCCGAGAAATCGGGCGCCCACTTGCCGTCCACCAGCATCAGTTCCAACAGTGCGGACACGTTCTTCGAGTACAGCTCGGAGGCGTGTTCGGGCATCGTGGCAGGCAGATTGAGCGGAGAGCAGATGGTGACACCCTGCTTGACGACGGTCTCCCCCGGCTCGGTGAGCTCGCAGTTGCCGCCGGTCTCGCCCGCGAGGTCGACCACCACAGAGCCAGGCTTCATACCCTCGACCGCCGCGGCGGTGACGAGGCGCGGTGCCGGGCGTCCGGGAACGAGCGCCGTGGTGATGACGACGTCGAATTTCTTGATGGCCTCTTCGAGCGCCTGCTGCTGCTGAGCGCGCTCGTCGTCGGTGAGCTCGCGGGCATACCCGCCCTCACCGGCGGCGTCGATACCGAGGTCCAGCCACTGTGCGCCGACCGAGCGAACCTGGTCGGCCACCTCCGGGCGCACGTCGTAGCCGGTGGCGCGGCCGCCGAGCCGCTTGGCCGTGGCCAGCGCCTGCAAGCCGGCGACACCGACACCGAGAACCAGCACGGTGGCCGGCTTGACGGTCCCGGCCGCCGTAGTGAGCATCGGGAAGAACCGTGTCGACTCGGATGCGGCCAGAATGACCGACTTGTAGCCGGACACGTTCGCCTGAGACGACAGCGCATCCATCACCTGCGCACGTGAAATACGCGGAATTGCCTCGACCGCGAAGGCTTCGACACCCGCCGACTTCAGGTCGGCGATCCGGTTGTCCTCGTTGCGTGGAGCCAGGAACCCGATGAGGGTCTGCCCCGACCGGAATTTCGACACCTCGTCCGTCGACGGGGGCGCCACCTTGACGACGATGTCTGCGGCCCACGGGTCGCCGATCGACGCTCCCGCCTCCACGTACGCCTCGTCGGGGATGAGTGCGTCCACCCCTGCTCCGGCTTCGACGACCACGTCGAAGCCCTTGCCGATCAGCGGTGCCACAACTTTCGGCACCAGTGCCACTCGACGCTCGCCGTCGCCCGTTTCACGAACGACGCCGACCGTCGGGCGCGGCGAAGCCACGCTCTCCGATGTATCCATTCTCCGACTTCCTGCGGTTGACGGTGATCAGCTGCATTCGAGCAGCGATCATCCTGTGACCGGCGGAATCCACACCGCCTCTGGAAAAGAATTCCAATGATGATAGCCAGACCTACCCTGAGGTTAGACCAGCTTTCGTGATCGGAGTTTCGTCTGAATCGAGTCCGAACAGCCGTTCTCACAGCATCCAAGCATCAAATGTGAGACCGCTCACATGGCAATCCGACGTACTCTGAGGTAAATGGGACCGGAGGTGAAGCGATGAGTGAACCGACCGTGAGGATCGAACGCGTCTACGACCACCCTGCCGACGAAGACGCCCTGCGGTTGTTCGTCGACCGACTGTGGCCACGCGGCATGCGCAAGGACGCGTTTCATTACGACGACTGGGCGAAGGATCTCGCACCATCACCGAGCCTTCGCCAGTGGTACGCACACGACACCGCCGCGTTCGCCGAGTTCAAGAAGAAGTACGTCACAGAACTCGAGTCCGAGGACGGCCACCATGCAACGGAGCGGGTGATGAAACTGGCCGAGGGCCGTCCATTGGTCCTGCTGACTGCCACCAAGGATGTGGACCACAGTCATGCCGCCGTTCTAGCCGAGTTTCTGCGGCAGAGATCGTGAATCCCCCCGAGCGGGAAGCTGATTTCGGCGGCGATCCAGTGTGCTGGCTCGACCGAGTGTGCCCTGACTGCGGCGCGTTCCTCACCGATGGCGCAGACTCGGAGTGTCCCCGCTGCAGCGAGGAACCACACCACCAGAGCGCGGGCAAGGAGACGTCATGACACGTACTGCCGTACAAGAGGCTCTTTTCGCACAGTGGACGGCCCTCGATGCCGTGTTGGCAGACCTCGCGGCCGACGATTGGTACTGCCCCACAGCGCTTCCCGGATGGACGGTCCATGATGTCGTCGCCCACATCATCGGTACGGAGGCTTTGCTCTCCGGTATTGCCCCGCCCCACACATCGATCGACGTACGTTCGCTTCCCCACGTCCGCAACGAGATCGGCGCGTTCAACGAGGAGTGGGTGGAAGGGCTTCGAGGCGAGACCGGCGCGGCGATCCTCGCAAGGTTCCGCGAGACCGTCTCTCGTCGCCGTACCGAGCTGACCGAAATGTCGGTCGAGGAGTTCGACGCCGAGACCACCACTCCTGTCGGCCCGGCCCCGTATCTACGGTTCATGCGTATCCGGGTCTTCGACTGTTGGATGCACGAACTCGACATCCGCGATGCCCTCGGCAAGCCCGGAAACGAGGACGGTGCGCGGGCGGAGGTGGCGTTCGAGGAACTGGTGGGGACGCTCGGTTACGTCGTCGGCAAGAAGGCCAAGGCGCCGGACGGCTCACGCATCGCGTTCGAACTCTCGGGCGCCCTCGGGCGCAGCATCTTCGTCTCCGTCGACGGACGGGCCTCAGTAGTTCCTGAATTACCCTCCGCCGCCACCGTTTCCATACGCATGGACGGGCGGCTGTTCACGCGCCTGGCAGGCGGTCGAGCCTTCGCCTGGGACCACGGTGACGACATCGAACTCGTGGGCGACAAGGCGCTGGGAAAGGCCATCGTCGACAACCTTGCCTTCACGATCTGACCGGCCGTCACGAACTGACCGATGAGACTGTTTCTGTCTTCGTACCGGTTCGGTGCGAATCCCGACCGTTTCCGCGCACTCGTCGATTACGGTACGCGGGTTGCGGTGATCGCGGCGGCCGCAGACGCGTGGCCGGCCACGGCTCGCGCCTCGGCGGTGGTCAGCGATATCGCACCATTACGGCGTTTGGGGTATCAGGCCGAAGAGGTGGATCTGCGAGAGTTCGTCGGATGCCCGGACGCCCTCGCAGACCGTCTTGCACCGTTTCGGACGGTATGGGTCCGGGGTGGCAACACCTTCGTGTTGCGGGCGCAGATGGCGCGCAGTGGCGCAGACGAGGTGATTCGCGACCGCGTACGTAGCGATTCGCTCGTGTATGCCGGCTACAGCGCGGGCGCATGCGTAGCGACGCCGACGCTGCTGGGGTTGGACGCGAGTGACGATCCGGGCGAGGTGCGCCCCACCTGCGCTGTCGAACCGCTGTGGGAGGGCCTGGGGTTTGTCGATTTCGCGATAGTTCCGCACTACCCCGTACAGAGCACGGGCGAATCAGACGTGTCGCTGACCGATCTGGCGGAGGTGAACCGCACGATCACCACCTTGCGATCCGCTGGAATCGCTTATCGGACTCTGACCGACGACGAAACGATCGTCGTGGACGGCGACAAGATACTGTCCGACTGAGTCAGCGCTGTCCGACTGAATCAGCCGAAGACGGCGACCGGTTCGGCCACGCGGTCGAGTGATTCCCAGACGAGGTTGCACCGCTTGGTGGTGATCTCGTCGGCCTCGGCGAGGAGGGCATCGAAGAAGGCTCGGGGGTTCTGCTGCCACTCACGTTCCATGATGGCGACCTCGGCGTTGGTGAAGAGGCCGGAACCGCCGACCGCGAACAGCCATTCGCCGAACTCGCCGCGATGAATCTGCTCGATCAGGTCGTTGTCGACACCGCCATCGACGAACTCGTCAGAGAACATGGCCGACACGTAGCTGTGGGAATCCCCGGTCGTAGCAATCATCAGTGCGGTCCTTCCGTGGTTGGTACGTGCCACCGGATTCATGGTCTCTCTCACATTTCGGAGAAGTTTGAAATTCGGTGTAACGCCTCGCCTCTGTTCAACGATGGAGACGCTAACCCGTAGAACACCCAATTTGAATTGCGTCGCAGAAACGATCAGGTAACAGAGTTTCGGATGTGACGTGGGTTACACCTGAATTCATGCGCCAGAAACCCCCCGTTTACTGCCCTGACCAGCGCATTATGTCCGTTCTGTCGTCATCGGCGACCCAGCTGACGCGTGCGGAAAAAAAATTCCCCAGCGTCTCATTATGTGAGACGGTCCGCACACTTGACCGAATATAGAACCGAACAGTCGTCCTGTTTCTGGCATAAATGCTGGTTGCGCCACTTTTGATCGAGTCCAAAACGGACATACGTCAACTGGACACACGATCAAAATCAGCCGGCACACGGGCCCCACGGTTTACGGTGAGGGCAACCCGATCAGGAGCAGCCAATGACGGCCTCGGCCGACACCATCGCAATCCTGCGCACCGCACTGCCCGACGGATCTGTGACTACCGATCCGGACATCATGGCGGCCTATCGCCAAGACTGGGCCAAGGACCCCGACGCCCCATTTCCCGCGGCTGTCGTCCGCGCCCGGAGCACTGACGACGTCCAAATCGTCATGCGGTGGGCACACGAACATCGGATACCGGTCGTCCCCCGCGGAGCCGGCACCGGACTGAGTGGCGGCGCCACTGCCGTCCACGGGGGCGTCGTTCTGAGTACCGAACGAATGCGAAATATCGCCATCGACCCCGTAACGCGCGTTGCGGTCGTCGAGCCGGGTGCATTCAACGCCGAGGTGAAGAAGGCCGCTGCCGAACACGGTCTCTGGTATCCACCCGACCCTTCATCCTTCGAGATGTGTTCGATCGGGGGAAACGTCGCCACCAACGCCGGCGGCTTGTGCTGCGTGAAGTACGGCGTCACCACCGACTACGTACTCGGATTGCGCGTGGTGCTCGCAGACGGCACTGCGGTGCGTCTCGGCGGACCGAGACTCAAGGACGTCGCAGGCCTGTCGTTGACCAAGCTGTTCGTCGGCAGCGAAGGCACCCTCGGCGTCGTCACCGAAGCGACCCTGCGCCTGATTCCTGCTCAGGCCCCCTCGTCCACGCTGGTCGCAAGTTTCCCGTCCGTGCAGTCTGCCGCCGACGCGGTATCGACCATCACCCGCTCGTTACGGCCCTCGATGCTCGAATTCATGGATCGAGTGTCGATCGGCGCCGTCGAGGACGCGATGCGGATGGGGCTCGACCGCAGCGCCGAGGCCATGTTGATCGTGCGCTCGGACGCGGCCGGTGACGTCGCTGGCCGAGAAATCTCCCAGATCGCCGAGGCATGCCGAAACAACGGTGCCGACGAGGTGTTCACCACCGACGATCAGGACGAAGGCGAGGCGTTCGCTGCAGCACGTCGTGCAGCGATTCCCGCCGTCGAGAGGTTGGGCAGCATCCTTCTGGAGGACGTCGGGGTCCCTGTTCCCGATCTGCCTGCCCTCGTTGACGGTATCGCCGCGATCGCACAGCGCCACGAACTGACGGTTGCCGTGATCGCTCACGCAGGCGACGGAAACACCCACCCGTTGATCGTTTTCGACCCGAGTGACGCAGCGATGACGCAACGTGCCCACATCGCGTTCGGTGAGATCATGGACCTGGCAATCGGACTCGGTGGAACCATTACCGGAGAGCATGGTGTGGGGCGACTGAAGAAGGCGTGGTTGCCAGATCAGGTCGGTCCGGAGGTGATGGAATTGACGAGGCGAATCAAGACTGCCCTCGACCCGCTCGGAATCCTCAACCCAGGCGCCGTCCTGTGAAGATCCACCTCGATCCGTCGCGCGAATAATCCGTCGCGCCGTCCCCAGGCGCGCTGCTAGCGTCGATTTCATCCCAACCGACCGGGAGGAATCGCCGTGACCGCGGTGGACACGGCCAGGCGCCGCCGACCTCTGCTGTTGCTCTACCTGGCAACGCTGGTCTCGGCCACCGGCAACGGCATCGTGATCGTCGCGTTGCCGTGGCTCGTGCTGGAACTCACCGGTCGTGCCTCCGACGCAGCGATCGTCGCCGGTGCGACGACGCTGCCGCTACTGCTGTCCAGTCTGTTCTCAGGGACGTTCGTCGATCTGTTCGGACGTCGAAGGACGTCGATCGTTTCGGACGTCCTGTCCGCGGTGTCCGTAGCGACCATCCCCATCGTGGCGGCGACGTCCGGCCTCACGGTGACGACGATTGCGCTTCTCGCAGCGCTCGGATCGTTCTTCGACCCCGCCGGGATTTCTGCGCGGGAATCGATGCTGCCCGCCGCGACCCGCGCAGCCGGCTGGACCCTCGATCGAACCAACAGTGTGTACGAGGCGAACTACAACGTCGCCTATCTGATCGGTCCCGGTGTCGGCGGAGTCCTCATCGCATCCGTAGGCGCGGCGAATGCCCTGTGGGTCACGGCAGTATGTTTCGTTATGTCGATCGGATCGGTCGCATTCATCCGGCTCGAGAACGCCGGACGCCCTCTGGCCGCGAACCGACCCCGCTCGATCTGGCACGGCACCGTGGAAGGACTGCGGTTCGTGTGGAACGACAGGCTGCTGAGGACCTTGGCGCTCGTCGACATGGCCCTGGTCGCCCTTTACATGCCGGTCGAAAGTGTGCTCTTTCCCGTGTATTTCACCGAGCTGGGCCAGCCGGCGCAGCTCGGTTCGGTTCTGATGGCGCTCAGCATCGGAGGCGTCGCGGGTGCGCTGGCCTACGGTCCTGCCGCACCGTATCTTTCACGGCGGATGGTTCTCATCACCGCGGCGATGGTTCTCGGCCTTGCCATGGTTGCCATGGCGTTCCTACCGTCGCTGTGGGTGATCCTCCTGCTCGCGGCCCTGCAGGGGTTCGTATTCGGGCCGGTGGGCCCGATCGTCAACTATGCGATGCAGACGCGGAGCCCCGAACACATGCGTGGCAGGGTGGTCGGTGTCATGACATCCACGGCATACGCTGCCGGGCCGCTCGGATTCGTCTTCGCCGGGCCCATGCTGGATCGGCTCGGAGTCCAACCGACCTTCTTTGCCTTGGCGGTGCCGGTTGTGACCCTCGGCGTTGCGTGCCTCGGGTTCTCGAGTCTTCGCGGGCTCGACCTCAACCCCGACACGGTCAGTTGAAGCCCACGACCTCGTCTCCCCACGCTTCGCGCAGCGCGTGGTCGGGATCCACGATCACCGTGTCCGCGTTGTCGATGATCAGTGCGTTTCGTGTCTGTTCGTCGTACGGCGGCCAATGCTTCGAACCGTCGATCGCGGCAGGAACGCCGTGCTTTGCGAACGCCAACCATCGGCGCTGTATTCGGCCCGACACCTCGAGCGCCACTTTGCGACCACCGATCCAGAACGTGGGGTCGACGTTCAACGTGCCGAAATTGCCGAACACGTACGGCAATTCGGTGGCGTGACCGGCACCTACCCGGGCGGCCTTCAACATCGGTGTCGCGTGGTCGAACCGATACATCCAGGTCGGTGAGTGCCTGCTGTGCGCATCTGCGACCCACAGCGCCGGCATCCGAAAAGCGGCGTCGCGTGACATCGCCAATGCACCACTCGGTTTCGCGCGGTCCGGGTAAGCCGACAGAATCTCCGCGAGCCGAGAAGCAGACAGTTCCGGATGGTCTGCCGCGAGGGCTCGCAACATCTCCTGCACGGCTTCGGCGCTCACCGGAAGCAACGGTGACTTCATGAACTTGAAGATCGACGCCTCGTCCTTGTTGTATCCGATGATCAGCGGGATCCGGTGCGAGAGTCCCTTCTGGAATGCCGCGACCGGATATTTGGGCAGAAAGTCGCGATCTACAACCGGTGCCATCGCCAGCGTTCCCGGAATCCGGCTCGGCACCTCGTCCACCAAGGTGTCCCCCGCTGCCACGATCTTCTCGATCGGCAGGTCCCGTAGTTCGCCCGCACGGTCGGGGGTGAGTTCGAGGATGTCCAGGAACCTCGCGGCCACATCGGCGCCGCGCTCGGCTCCGTACACCGACGTGGCCGGCGGACTCTGCGCGATCACACGGTGAAAGAGCCCGGCCGCGCTCGGGCAGGTCATCAGGGTGGTCAGCGAACCGGCTCCGGAAGATTCACCGAATGCCGTGACGTTGTTCGGGTCGCCACCGAACTCGGCGATGCAGTCACGAACCCATTCGAACGCGGCCACCTGATCCCGCAAACCACAGTTGGTGTCGAAGCCTGCACCCTCGGTCGAGAACGACGACAGGTCGAGGAACCCGAGTGCACCGACTCGGTAATTGATCGTCACCACCACCACGTCACCGCGTTCGGCCAGTAACCGTCCGTCGTAGATTGCTTGCGCAGAGGAGCCCAGGCAGTAGGCGCCTCCGTGGATCCACACGAGTACGGGGCGCGGCGATCCGTCCGGCGTAGGTGCCCATACGTTCAGGGAGAGGCAGTCCTCGTCGTAGACCAGATTCGGATCGATCGGGACGGCCGTACTCGGCCCCTGCGGCGCCATCGGACCGAAATCGCGACCGTCCCGTACCCCGTCCCACCGAGCCGGCGGGGTCGGCGCCCGAAAGCGGAGGGCACCCACAGGAGGCGCCGCATACGGGATCCCTTTCCACGCGAACACCGGGTTCTCGTCACCCTCGTGGGCGTATCCGCGGACGTCCCCGTCGCGGGCATGAACGATCGACGTGACGTCCGGTCCGGTTGCCGACACGAGCGAATCTCCTAACGCGGGGCGTACAGGGAATCTCCTCGTCAACGTATCAACTCGGGGGACGCGCCGAGGCCCGCACGAGGCAGAGACTGTTATGGTCTCCTCGTTCTGACACGGGGTGCTCCGCGGACGCGGGGCTGAGATCACACCCGGGAACCTGCTCAGGTAATGCTGACGAAGGGATTGTCGAAGCTGTGAATACGTCTGCCCAATCGACGGGGACGGGAAGTTCCCGTTTCACCGAGCACCTCTGGGATGCGGCAAGGCTCGTCCGCGAAGGGATCGACGACCTCGATTTCCTCCGCCAACTCGGCGACGGCACGTTGCCACTCGACGTGTTCCGTACCTACATCGAACAGGACCTCCTGTACCTCGACCGGTACGCGAAGGCGCTGTCCATCGTCGCTGCGCACGCACCGACAGCGGAGGCTACCGGCTTCTGGGCCGGCGCAGCCACGCAGACGGCCACCGTGGAGGCGGCACTGCACAAAGACCTGCTCAGTAGTGGCGTTCTCCCGGACGCAACCGGTGATCCCGTCCCCTCACCGGCCTGCCTCGCGTACACGTCGTACCTGACGGCAACGGCGGCAACCGAACCGTATGCCGTCGCAGCAGCAGCCGCACTGCCGTGCTTCTGGATCTACGCCGACGTCGGCACCAGGTTGGCCGCCACGGCGCACGACGTGCTCGCGGCCGATCCGTCTCATCCGTACGCACGCTGGGTCACGACATACGACGCGCCTGAGTTTCACGAAGAGGTGGCCAACGCGAGACGGTTCGTCGACGCCGCGGCCGACGACGCCACACCCGCCGTCCGGAGCGCGATGACCGAGGCATTCGTCGTCGCCGCCCGGTACGAGTTGATGTTCTGGGACGCCCCGTTGAACCCACAGAACTGGCCGGCGTCGTGAGGTCCCGTGGGGCGGTGCGTCGACTTCTCGCGACGATCACGGTCCTGATCACAGTCGGTGCACTCGCCGGCTGCGGCGGTGGCGCACAGTCGGAAAACACCATCCGCTTCGCCCTGGATTGGACACCCAACACCAATCACACGGGCCTGTTCGTCGCCCAACAGAAGGGATGGTTCACCGACGCCGGTCTCGACGTCCAGATCCTTCCCTACAACAGCACTCCCCCCGACACACTCGTGGACTCGGGCAATGCCGAGTTCGGGGTGAGCTTCCAGAGTTCGTCGGTGTTCGCGAAAGCGGCGGGTGCACAGACGGTGTCCGTCATGGCACCGCTCCAGCACTGGGCTACCGGTATCGCGGTGCGGGCAGACCGCCCCGACATCACCCGACCCCGTGATCTCGACGGGAAGGTGTACGCGGGCTTCGGCAATCCCGACAGCGAGGCCACGTTGCGGCAGATCATCCGCAACGACGGCGGCACAGGCGAATTCGAATCGGTCACCCTCGGCACCTCCGCGTACGAGGCCGTGTATTCCGGTGAGGCGGATTTCACGGTGTCGTTCTTCGCGTGGGAAGGCATCGAAGCCGAACATCGCGGCACCCCCATGACGTACTTCAACTACACGGATTTCGGGTTTCCAGACGCATATGCGCTGATCATCGAAGGCAACCGGCCGTGGCTGGAAGCCCACCCGGAGAAGGCGGACAAGTTCGTCGCGGCGCTCCATCGTGGGTACACGTTCGCGGCAGACCACCCCGAAGAAGCCGCACAACTCCTGATCCAAGCCAACCCCGGTGCGTTCTCCGACGAGGAACTCGTCTACGAGAGCCAACGCATGCTGTCTGCGGACTACATGCGTGACGAGACCGGGCGAGTCGGTTGGCAAACCCTCGAACAATGGACCGGCTACTCGAAGTTCCTGTTCGACCACGGATTGCTCACCGGCCCCGACGGATCGCCGCTCACCGAAGAACCCGACTGGTCGACCTACTTCACCAACGAATACCTGTCCGGACCCTGATGCCGACCCGCACGCCGCGAATCCGTTCGAGCTCAGCCCCACCCACCGGCCCTCGTGCCACCGCGTTCGCAACACGGACGGTGCTGCCCGCCGTCGTTGCGGCCGTGACGCTGATCGCCGTCTGGGAAATCTACGTAGCCGTGTCCGGGATTCGCCCTCAGATACTGCCGTCGCCCACGCGTGTCCTCGAGCAGGGGTGGGCGGCCCGGGACAACATCGCGGTACATGCCTCGGCCACCGTGCAGGTCACCCTGCTCGGTTTCGCAGTCTCGCTCCTGTGTGCCTGGATCTTCGCAGTGGTCGCAGATTTCTCCCCGTGGCTACGTCGCGCCTTGCTACCACTGTTCGTGATATCGCAGACCTTGCCCATCATCGCGATCGCGCCGCTCATGATCATCTGGTTCGGGTTCGGCGTGCTTCCCAAGATTCTCGTCATCGCGCTGGCGACGTTCTTTCCGATGACCATCGGACTGATCGAAGGGTTCGCGGCTGCGGATCGTGAAGCCGGAGCGCTGCTCCGCAGTATGGGCGCGACACGATGGCAGGAGTTTCGTTACGTGCGACTGCCGTCGGCCATTCCACGGTTCTTCACGTCATTGCGTATCGGCATCACGTACGCGGTCGTGGCTGCGGTGTTCGCCGAATACGTCGGCGCCACCGAGGGGCTCGGCATCTATATGGCGATGCAGAAGAACTCGTTCCGCACCGACCTCGTGTTGGCTGCCGTACTGGTGACGGCACTGCTGAGTGTCACGCTGTATCTCCTGACGTTCGCACTCGAACGGGTGGTAGCGCCATGGGCCCGAGACGAACGGAGTCGTCATGAGTGATCAGGCGCGCGTGGACGTATCGCATCTCGACAAATCGTTCCCGATCCGAGGCGGTTCACGGCAGGTTCTGGACGGTGTGTCGTTTCACGCGCTCCCCGGTGAGTTCGTGTCGGTCATCGGACCGTCCGGCTGCGGAAAGAGCACCGTGTTCAATATCCTGGCCGGACTCGACACAGCGGAAGAGGGCAGGGTCGAGATCGGTGGGATACCCGTCGAACCGGCCGGCAGCAGCCCGGCGAAGTGCGCGTACATGCCTCAGAAGGATCTGCTGTTTCCATGGCGGACGGTTCTGGACAACACCACTCTTGGTCTCGAAGTGCACGGAGTTCCGCGCAAGGAAGCACGTGAGCGGGCCCGCGCACTGTTCCCGGTGTTCGGCCTCTCCGGATTCGAGGATGCCCGGCCCTCGCAGATGTCCGGCGGTATGCGTCAGCGGGCCGCCGTACTACGCACCGTGGTCCAGGACCTGCCCCTGTTGCTTCTCGACGAACCGTTCGGGGCGTTGGACTCGCTGACCCGCACCGAGATGCAGAACTGGCTCCAACAGGTATGGCAGCAGTACCGATGGACCGTTCTGATGATCACCCACGACATTCGTGAGGCCATCTACCTCTCGGATCGTGTGATCGTCCTTTCTGCGCGTCCTGCAACCGTGCGACGGGAAGTCCAGGTCGATTTGCCTCGGCCGCGGGATCTCGAGGCCATGACGTCACCCGAGTTCGTCGCGATCGAACACGAGTTGCTCGAAATCCTTCATGAGGAGTCGCGGAGAGCGCTTGCGACGCAGGAAACCCCACTCTGAAGGGTGATTCTGAACGTTCCTCGCGTATCGAATCGGTAACCGAGAATTGTCCGACCTGGTCTTTTGGTTGAAAACGGTCACTTTCCCATCACGGTGGCAATCCGAATCCGCGCCGCCCTGTAGCGTCCGAGGCCGGAGGTCCGATGTAGTTGCCGGAGAACGAATTGTGGTGGATATCTACGGAAACACGACCAGAACGGAGAGGGCGATGACAACGTCTGCATTCGAGCTGTGCCCCGCACCTGCCCCCATGACTCGCCAGTTGTTTGCCGGAACATCACCGCAGGCACACCTCTTGGCGGCCGTACTTCGGCGCACCGTGAAACCCTTCCTGGATACCTGGGCTCGTCGGCCCTACCTACCGTGGCCCACAGAACTCGTCGACCTGGCAGGGCGATCACTACCCCCTGTGAAGGGCACCTCCCGGCGGTCCGTCAAGCTCCCCAACTGCCCGGCAGAATGGATCACGCCCGCCACGGCCGCCACAGCTGGTCGCGAGCGCGCGATCTTGTACTTCCACGGCGGCGCATTCCTGTGCTGCGGCATCAACACCCACCGGCAAATGGTGTCGCGAATCGCCACGGAATCAGACGCGCGCGTACTCAACGTCGCCTACCGCATGCTCCCCCACGACCCGATCCGATCCGCGGTCGACGACGGCGTGGACGGCTACCGATGGCTGCTCACACACGGATACACCCCGGATCGGATAGTCATCGCCGGCGACTCCGCGGGCGGCTTCCTTACATTCGCGGTCACGCTCGAGGCCATGAGGCAAGGCCTACCCCAGCCGGCCGCAAATGTGGCGCTGTCCCCGCTGACAGACCTCGACCCGACGCGCAAACTCGCGCACCCCAACGCACCCAAGTGCGCAGTGTTTCCACGCCGAGCCGTCCCGGTCCTGTCAACCATGATCGAGGAACTCGACACTCGCAGCGGCACCGAGCCCACTGTGTCGCCCGTCGACGATCTACTGGTGGACATGCCGCCTGCATTACTTCAATGCGCGTCCGAGGAACTGACCTATGTGGACGCGGAGTTGATGGCCGAGCGTCTGGCGGCTGCTGGAGTGCCCGCCGAACTGCAGGTGTGGGAGAACCAGGTACACGTCTTCCAGGCTGCAGCGGGATTCCTGCCCGAGAGTTCCCGCGCAATCGAAGAGATCGGCAAATTCGTACGCCGATCGACCACCGCACGACTCGCTGCCGCCTGAACGTAGGTCAGAGAGCTCCCTCCACTCTGCGCAACCCTGTCATGCGCAAAGCGACTTACGTCACATCCCCTCGTGCAAATAGTGCCTTCACGTTGCCGGACCCCTATCGTGTACGCGACTCACCGGCCGACGACGGGTAGGGAATGAAGGACAGGAATGTGGCGATCGGAGCCCTCGCGATCGCAGGCTTCTCGGTAGTTTCGGGGATCATGGTGGGCGCCGTGGGCGGCGCATTCGGCACCGAGACCCGAACCGTCGAGGCTCCCCCGCTGGTCCAGGTCGGGTTGCAGGAGGCCAGCAGGCCGGAATCCCCGACTGCTGAGCAGGTGATCGTGCCGCCGTCGCCGACGTGGCAGGTCGCGACCCCCACCACGCCCCGGCCGACGACCACCACGCCGAGCCCGACACCTGCACCGGAGGTGTCCGAGCCTTCGTCCACCAATGAGGCGCCGAC
>JAAZAD010000397.1 GCA_012514505.1 Rhodococcus sp. (in: high G+C Gram-positive bacteria)
CGATGAGGATGATGCGGGTGCCGATGTTCTGCGCGTACTCGCGGGCACCGGAGGTGAAGGAGCTGGTGGTGATGAATACACCGCGGGCGGCACCGACGCCGTGCAGGGCACCGACGAACGCCTGAATCTCCGGCCGACCAACTGTATTGTCTGCGGCGTAGCGCTTGGCCTGCACGTAGATGCGTTCGAGTCCGAGGGGGTCCTGATCGATGACCCCGTCCACGCCGCCGTCACCGGAGCCGCCGATGCGGGTGGCCTTTCCCTCGGTACCGCCGTATCCCATGGCTACGAGCACGTCGAGGACGGACTGCTCCAGAAAGTCGGGGTGCTGCCCGCGCAGTCGTGTCAGCAAGTCTGTCGCGACCTCCGAATGCAACCGAGTGACGCCACTCTCGATCTGTTCGAGAGGGTCAGCTTCACTCTCGTCCTGTGCGGCAGTACTGGCCTGGCCGGGTTCGGATTTCGATGTACTCCGGACTACGGGAACGTAGTCCTGGTACGCGGGAATAGCTTTCAGCGTTTTCTCGGTGATTCCGTCCGGGTGCTGCGCGAGCAGGGCGCGGCCGGTGTCGGTGATGGTGAACGTGGCGCGTGCCGGTTTGTCGACGAGTTGCGCACGGAAGAGTCCGCTCAAGGTCCATCCGATCCTGTTGTCGAAGCGGCTCTGTCCGGACGCCAGCGCCTCAGCCCGCTGCTCGGCCGTGAGGCCGACATGATCTGCGACTGCTTCGTGCAACTCTCGCTTCCGCCACGTTGCGCCGTCAGCGAGCACCTCCAGCACTGGAGTAAGAAAGCCGGACCACACCGGCATCGCCGACACGGGGCCCGGCGCCGTCACAGCTCGCCCCGGAAGGCGCGGGCTTGGAGGGAGGAGAAGAGGGCGTCGAGTTCGGTTAGGGCGGTGTGATGCTTCACCCGTTCGTCCAATACCAAACCAACATGCGCTTCAAAGGCTCGCTGATGAGCCAAGGGTGGAGACGGTATTCGAATGCCTTTCACCATCGACAGATTGAGGTTCTTCTGACGTACGCCACGCTGAACGCGCCGGAATTCATCGCGACCCACAGCGACCGCGAAGTAGACGTATGGGGTCGATGCAGCGTCAGGGTTGATCGATGCAAACGCGATCGCCTGGTTGCAAGAGCAATCCTTGGTTGCGATGCTTGACTTCAAAGCAGCTGTGTCGTACATGCCGAGCAGCAAAGAACCTGCTGGTACAGCTTTCGCGCTAGTCTCCTTGATGGCAGCTTCAGTTAGTTGTTCGTGGCTCACCGAGACATACATCTCGTTCAGTTCTCCGGACGAGAACCACGGGATGTTTCCCTCAAAGTAACTCTTCGAGGTGCGAGGCGGCGTTCCTCCGCTCTGCCACTTACCCAATTCTCCGAGTGAAACGGTCTGCAGGCCCTTCGAGTTGAACGCTGGATGGCCGAACATGTCGATGAAGATCGAACGGGTCAGCGCGTCGAGGCGGGCGAGGGCTGCGCGGCGCTTGGCGCGGAGGGCGTCGGCGTGGTCGAGGATCGCCGCGATCCGCCGCTGCTCCTCAACCGGGGGCAGCGGAATCAACCATCGTGCGAGAGCCGCCCGTCCGAGGTGATTGATTCCAGTTCCTCGTGATCCACGCACAAACTCGCCAGACTCCGCCTCGTGACGGAAGAAATGCAGAAGGTAGCGAGAGTCCACTTGCTCACTAGGCCGAACCCGGAGGAGTGTGTTCTGGAATGCGCAGTTGTCGAGTTCCCCTTGCCAGAGCGCGGGCTTTCCAACCTCGCGCGGTGATCCGGATGCCTCATTGAGAAGGATATCGCCGGGTTCCAGACGGAACTGCGCCAACTCGGCGTTCGTGAAGTTCATCTCCTTCACGTCGTCGAGGAGCAGCCCACTCCACCCCACGTTGGCGGCGCGCAGGTACTTCCGCATGTTCGGGCCATCGTGATTCTTTGGTGAGCGTTGGCGCCCGAGTTTGACCTCAGCGACCTCGGCCAACGGCACGATCGTCCCGCTCACGCCAGCATCTCCCGCAGCTGCGCCATGCCGTCGACGATGTCCTTCTCGAGCCGATCCAGCTCGTCGAGGATCTCGGTTGGCGCTCGGTGCTCGACCTCCTCATGCACGATCTCTTTGTACCGATTCAGGGACAGGTCGTAGCCCTGCGCGGCGATGTCGTCCTTCGGCACGCAGAAACTCTGCTCGGTTTGCGCACGCTCCAGCTCACCGCCGTCACGTTCGTTCCAGCGCCGCAGCACGTCCGGCAGGTTGTTCTTCGAGTGCTCGTCCTCGCTCACCTCCGCGAGCACACCGAGCTTGCCCTCGTCCAACAGCGGATTGCGCTTGTCGTCCAACGAGAATCCGTCGGCCTGCACGTCGTAGAACCACACATTGTCGGTGCCGCCGGAGTTGGTCTTCGTGAAGAACAGAATCGCCGTCGACACACCCGCATACGGCTTGAACACACCGGACGGCAGCTTCACGACGGCATCGAGCTTCTGCTCCTCGACAAGAATCCTGCGAAGTTCCTTGTGTGCCTTGGACGATCCGAACAGCACGCCGTCGGGCACGATCACCGCCGCACGGCCACCCGGCTTGAGCAGGCGCAGGAACAGTGCCAGGAACAGCAGTTCCGTCTTCTTCGTCTTCGCGATCTGCTGCAGATCCTTCGCGGTGTTCTCGTAGTCGAGGCTGCCCGCGAACGGCGGGTTCGCGAGGATAAGCGAATACGCTTCGGCATCACCGGTGTTCGCTTCGGCAAGTGAATCGCGGTAACGGATGTCGGGTTGCTCGATGCCGTGCAGCAGCATGTTCATCGACCCGATGCGGAGCATCGTGTTGTCGAAGTCGAAGCCGTGGAACATCTCGTGGTGGTACTGCTGCTTGCCGGCACCCGCGTTGATGGCGTCCGCGTGATAGCTGCGCATGTACTCCGACGCGCCGACGAGGAAGCCGCACGTACCGGACGCCGGGTCCACAATCGTGTCGCCCGGCTTCGGTGCCGTCATGTGCACCATCAGCTCGATGATGTGCCGCGGCGTACGGAACTGGCCGTTCTGCCCGGCGGCCGCGATCTTCGCGAGCAGGTACTCGTAGATGTCGCCCTTGGTGTCGCGGTTCTCCATCGGCACCTTGTCCAACCGGTCCACCACCCGCTGCAACATCCCCGCGTTCGGGATGCTCAGCCGCGCGTCCTTCATGAAATGCGCGTAGGTGGACTCCTCGCCGCGCATGTTCTTGATGAACGGGAACACCCGGTTCGCGACGATGTCGAACATCTCGTCGGCATGCCGGTCCTTGAACACCGACCAGCGCAGGTCGTTGAACGGCCTGCCGTCCTCATCGTCGCCCTCCGGGAACGGGTTGCCCTCGATCGGGTCGCCGAACAGGTTCGCCTTCTCCAGCGCCCGCGTCTGCTCGTCGTCCAGCCGGCGGATGAACAGCAGGTACGTGATCTGTTCCATCACCTCCAGCGGATTGGAGATGCCGCCCGTCCAGAATGCGTCCCAGACTGCATCGACCTTGTTCTTGATGTCACCGGTGATCACGGGTACCGCTACCTGCCTGTCCTGCTCGCTCGAGTCCAACAGAACTGTATAGACCACCCCACCGACAAGGTATTGCCCAGGTCGGCACATGCGCGGTTAGTGTGAGCTGTGACTGAAATCGGAGGCGGTCCGAGCGCGGCGCCACCCCCTGCGACTCTGGTCGCACAACTGAGGTCTGCCGGATGCGTCTTCGCGGAAGACGAAGCCCGCCTGCTCACCGATGCAGCGCGCAGCCCGTCCGATCTGGAAGACCTCGTACAGCAGCGGATCGACGGCCGACCTCTCGAGCACGTGCTGGGATGGGCCGAATTCTGCGGTCTGCGGATCAGCGTCGACGCAGATGTCTTCGTCCCACGCCGTCGCACTGAATTTCTCGTGCACTGCGCCGCCGAAGTCGTTGCACCGGGTTCGTTCGTCGTCGACATGTGCTGCGGCTGCGGTGCGGTCGGGGCTGCGCTCGCCGCTGCCGAACCCGCGATCCGGCTGCACGCCGCGGACGTCGATCCCGCGGCGGTCCGTTGCGCGCGGCGCAACCTCGAACGATGCGGCGGCGACGCCCACTGCGGCGATCTCTATGCGGCGCTGCCCGACACGATGCGAGGCCGCATCGATGTGATCGTCGCCAATGCCCCCTACGTGCCGACGGAGGCGATCGCGACGATGCCGTCGGAGGCACGACTGCACGAGCCGCGTGTCGCGTTGGACGGCGGTGCCGACGGACTCGACATGCATCGTCGCCTGGCGGTGTCCGCGTCGGAGTGGCTTGCGCCCGGGGGCCACCTGCTGATGGAAGCCGGTCTCCGGCAGGTCGAGGCAGCAACCGGGATCCTCGCTGCGGAGGGACTGACAACGGTCGTTCACCGGTCGGACGAATTCGATGCCACCGTGGTCGTCGGCGTTCCCCGCAGATCGCGACCAGAGTGTAAGGAGATCGGACGCGGGTAGACCGAAGTATGGTCACATTTGCACTCCAGAACCCGAACACCGGTACCGAAGAAGAGCAATTCGAACGAATCGACGACACAGACCGAGATGCGATCCTTGATCGCGCCACCGAAGCGCAGCGCAGTTGGCAGGAGACCTCCGTCGACCAGCGCGCGGATGTTCTCCGCGCCGTCGCCGATCTCTATGAACAGCACAAGGATCGGCTGATCGACTACATGGGCCGGGAGATGGGCAAGCTCCGGCCGTGGGGCGCGGCCGAACTGGACATCGTGGTGGGCATCTACCGCTGGTACGCAGACAACGCCCACCAGCTGCTCGCGCCCGAGGAACTCCCGGCGCAGGGCGCGGACCGTTCGTACGTGGTCAAGCGGCCGCTCGGAGTGATCCTGGGAATCATGCCGTGAAACTTTCCGTACTACCAGGTCGCGCGGTGGGCGGCCCCCAACCTGCTGCTCGGAAATGCGCTGGTGCTCAAGCACGCGGGGATCTGCCCGCTCTCCTCCCAGGCGTGCGAGGACCTCCTGATCGAGGCCGGATTGCCGCGTGGCGTGTTCCAGAACATCTACGCTTCCGGCTCGCAGATGGAACCCTTCATCGCAGACAAGCGGATCCAGGGTGTTTCCCTCACCGGATCCGAAGGCGCCGGTTCTGCAGTGGCAAAGACGGCCGGGGAACACTATAAGAAGTCACTGCTCGAGCTGGGTGGAAACGACCCCTTCCTCGTGTTGGATGCCGAGAACCTGGAGTGGGTACTGGACCGATACGTGGACATCCGGATGTTTGCAACGGGCCAGGCGTGCAATGCGCCGAAGCGGCTCA
>JAAZAD010000398.1 GCA_012514505.1 Rhodococcus sp. (in: high G+C Gram-positive bacteria)
CCGCGCCGGCGTCATCAAGACCACCTTCAAGGAAGAGACCGAGACCGACCTCTTCGGTGAGCAGGCCGTTCTCTGCGGTGGCACCGAAGAGCTGGTCAAGACCGGTTTCGAGGTCATGGTCGAGGCCGGATACGCCCCCGAGATGGCGTACTTCGAGGTTCTGCACGAGCTCAAGCTGATCGACGACCTCATGTACGAGGGCGGCATCGCTCGCATGAACTACTCGGTGTCCGACACCGCGGAGTTCGGTGGCTACCTCTCCGGTCCACGCGTCATCGACGCCGACACCAAGGAGCGGATGAAGGCAATTCTCGCCGACATCCAGTCCGGAGAGTTCACCCGTCGCCTCGTCGCGAACGTCGAGAACGGCAACACCGAGCTCGAGGGTCTGCGCAAGGCCAACGCTGAGCACCCGATCGAGGTCACCGGCAAGAAGCTGCGCGACCTCATGAGCTGGGTTGATCGCCCGATCACCGAAACTGCCTAGTTTCGCGCTTGCACGAGAAGGCCCGACGTCGCTTCCGCGACGTCGGGCCTTCGTCGTTTCGGTGACCGTTTCTGTAAGGGAACTCACCATCGTTGTTCCACTATGTGGTATGGCGGACCGGGGTGGGATTTTGATGTGAGCGCACACTAAGATGGAGGCGTTCGAAACACCCCCACACCCATCTATCCAGGGAGTTTGCACGTGAGCCAGCCAGGCCGTCCTGTTGTTCTGATCGCCGACAAGCTCGCGCAGTCGACCGTCGATGCGCTCGGCGACAGCGTCGAGGTGCGATGGGTCGACGGTCCGGACCGTCCCGCGCTGCTCGCTGCCGTCCCGGAAGCCGATGCACTGCTGGTGCGTTCGGCGACGAAGGTCGACGCCGAGGTGCTCGCCGCCGCCACCAAGCTCAAGATCGTCGGCCGTGCCGGTGTCGGACTCGACAACGTCGACATCCCGGCCGCCACCGAGCGTGGCGTCATGGTCGTCAACGCACCGACCTCCAACATTCACTCCGCAGCCGAGCATGCCGTCGCACTGCTCATGGCGACTGCGCGTCAGGTGCCCGCCGCCGACCGCACTCTGCGTGAGAACACCTGGAAGCGTTCGAGCTTCAACGGCACCGAGATCCTCGGAAAGACCGTCGGTGTCGTCGGCCTGGGCCGCATCGGCCAGCTCTTCGCGCAGCGTCTCGCCTCGTTCGAGACCAACATCATCGCGTACGACCCCTACCTGCCGGCTGCGCGCGCCGCGCAGCTCGGAATCGAACTGGTCGACATCGACGAGCTCGTAGAGCGCGCCGACTTCATCTCGGTGCACCTTCCCAAGACCAAGGAGACGGCCGGCCTCATCAATGCCGAGCGTCTCGCACGTGCCAAGGACGGCGTCATCATCGTCAACGCTGCTCGCGGCGGACTGATCGACGAGGACGCACTGCACGACGCTCTGGTGTCGGGCAAGGTCGGCGGCGCCGGTCTCGACGTGTTCGAGTCGGAGCCCTGCACCGATTCGAAGCTGTTCGACCTGCCCAACACCGTCGTCACACCGCACCTCGGTGCTTCCACCTCCGAGGCGCAGGACCGTGCGGGCATCGACGTTGCGAAGTCGGTGCTGTTGGCGCTCGCCGGTGAATTCGTTCCCGACGCTGTGAACGTCACCGGTGGCCCGGTCGGCGAAGAGGTCGCGCCGTGGCTGGAGCTGGTACGGAAGCTGGGTCTGCTTGCCGGCACGCTGTCCACCGACGCGGTCCAGACCGTGCAGGTCGTGGCAAGCGGCGAGCTGTCTGCCGAGAAGGTCGACATCCTCGGTCTCGCGGCCCTGCGCGGTGTGTTCTCCGCCAGCAGCGACGAAGCGGTCACGTTCGTCAACGCGCCGCAGATCGCGGAGCAGCGCGGAGTGTCCGTGTCGGTCGAAACCCACTCGGAGGCGTCCACGCACCGCAGTGCCGTCGAGGTGCGCGCCGTGTCCGGTGACGGAGCAGTCACCACGGTGACCGGCGCTCTCACCGGCCTGCAGCAGGTCGAGAAGATCGTCAACGTCAACGGCCGCAGCTTCGATCTGCGCGCCCAGGGCCAGAACCTCGTGGTGCACTACACCGACCGTCCCGGTGTGCTCGGAACGCTGGGCACGGTTCTCGGCAACTCCGGCGTCGACATCCAGGCCGCCGCACTGAGTCAGGATGCCGAGGGCGAAGGCGCCACCGTCATCCTCCGCGTGAGTGCTGTCGTCGGTGACGACGATGTCGAGTCCATCGTGTCGCAGCTCGACGCTCGCGTGGAACAGGTCGATCTCTCGTGAAGCTTGCAGTCATCCCCGGCGACGGAATCGGGGTCGAGGTCACGGCCGAGGCGCTGAAAGTTCTACGCAAGTTGGTTCCGGACCTCGAGACCACCGAGTACGACCTCGGCGCTCGTCGGTACAACGCGACCGGCGAACTGCTTCCCGAGAGCGATCTCGAGGCGATTCGCGGGCACGACGCGATTCTGCTGGGCGCGATCGGCGACCCGTCCGTCACACCCGGTGTTCTCGAACGAGGACTGCTGCTCAACATGCGGTTTGCGCTCGATCACCATGTGAATCTGCGTCCTTCGCAGTTGTACCCGGGATCGAAGTCGCCGCTGGCTGCTCAGCCGGACATCGACTTCGTCGTGGTTCGTGAGGGCACCGAGGGTCCGTACACCGGAAACGGTGGCGCGATTCGAGTCGGCACCCCGCACGAGATCGCGACCGAGGTTTCGATCAACACCTGGTTCGGTGCCGAGCGCGTCGTTCGCTATGCGTTCGCTCTGGCGCAGACTCGCAACAAGCACGTGACTCTCATTCACAAGACCAACGTGCTTTCCAATGCCGGCGCCATCTGGACGCGGGCAGTGGAGACGGTGTCCGCCGAATACCCGGAGGTCGAGACGGCGTACTGCCACATCGACGCGGCCACGATCTACATGGTCACGGACCCGTCCCGATTCGACGTGATCGTGACGGACAACCTGTTCGGCGACATCATCACCGACCTTGCCGGCGCGGTGACCGGTGGAATCGGGCTGGCCGCATCGGGCAATATCGATGCGTCCGGTACCAATCCGTCGATGTTCGAGCCTGTGCACGGCAGCGCACCGGACATTGCGGGGCAGGGGATCGCCGACCCGACTGCGGCGATTCTGTCTGCCGCACTGTTGCTTCGTCATCTCGGTCGCGCAGAGGATGCAGCCAAGGTGGAGGCGGCAGTGGAGGCGGACCTCGCATCACGTGGTGATGCGAAGGTGGTGACCTCCGAGGTCGGCGGTCGGATCACGGCCGCACTCTAGGACGATTCTCGTTTCGGTTCCGCCGGAACGACCGGTATCGCAGCGGCAGGAAATGCCGCTGCGATACCGAATGCCAGTGGAAAGCTCACGGCGCCGATGATCGCTCCGAAAACTGGCGGCACGATGGAAGCCGCGACGAACTGGCCGGTGTTCTGGATTCCCAGCGCCCGGCCTCCCCAGAACGGGCCTGCGATTTCGGCTACCGCCGTGAACGCGAGCCCATTGGGAGCGACGGTCGCAATCGAGGCCGCCACCATCACGACGACAGCCACGGAGAGTTCCAGGCCGTCCGTCACGGCGAGTGTCAACATGAGCGCAGCACCTGTGGCCGCAACCCACCGCATCGGACGCAATCGGCTGCCGACGCGATCCGACCAGTAGCCCACCGAGATTCGTCCTGCCGCGCCCAGTAGTTGGGACACGGTGATGAGGATGCCTGCAGCTGTTGCGTCCCAACCTCTTTCGGAAATGAGCCAGACGAGGGCGTAGGTCCATACCGTGTACTGCGGGACCACGAGTAGTACCGACGACGCATGGATTCGCCACAGGGTGCTGCTCGTTCGGTACGGGTTGTCGAGCAATCCCATGTTTGCCGCTTCGCTTCGTTCGGGGCGCGGCGGGTCGACGATTCCGAATGCGCTCGTCGCCGCAGCGATGGCGCACACCAATGTGGGGAACGCCAAGGCCCACCCGATGCCGTACGTCTCGGCGACCGGTGGAATCACCATTGCTGCGCACGCGATTCCGAGTGGCAGTGACATCTGTCGGATACCCATGGCGAGTCCGCGTCGCTGCGGAGGGAACCAGCCGACGACGACTCGGCCACTGGCCGCGTTCGCCGATGCAGCTGCCATGCCGCCCAGTACAAGCAGGACGGTCATCCATGGGAGTGACGGTGACAATGCTGCTCCGGCTGCCGAGGCAGCGGCGAGTGCCAGTCCCGTTGCGAGAACTCTGCGTTCACCGAATCGGTCGGCCAGGCCGCCCCACAGGACGAGTGTCGTCATCACGCCGATCGTGGGCGCCGCTACCACGATCCCTGTGCGCGCCAGGCTGAGTCCGTGATCGTCTTGAAGGGTGGGGATGAGGAAAGCGACACCGTTGACCAGGATTGCCTGGGCCATCTGGGCGAACATTCCGAAGGTCAGCATCCACCACTTACGGGATCCGTCCAGCGAGGCGCGCTGCGTCATAACATCTCACAATCTGAGAAGTAGCTCTCACGTAGTGGTACTGCGGTGAAGTCTATACCTGTCGGTCGATCCGATAGACTCGGCGCTATGCGTCTAGGTCGAGTAGCAAGCCCCGACGGGGTCGCGTTCGTGAGCATCGAAGGGGACGGTGACGAGGCCAGGGCCAAGGAAATCGCCGAACATCCCTTCGGTAATCCCACGTTCACCGGCCGGAGTTGGGCGTTGGCGGATGTGCGACTCCTTGCGCCGATCCTCGCGAGCAAGGTCGTCTGCATCGGGAAGAACTACGCCGCGCATGTTGCCGAAATGGGTGGTGAGACTCCGGAGGATCCGGTGATCTTCATCAAGCCCAATACCTCGATCGTGGGCCCGGGTGTGCCCATCATGCTTCCCGCGTCCTCGAACGAAGTGCATTACGAGGGCGAATTGGCCATTGTGATCGGCCGCCCGTGCAAGGACGTTCCCGCGGCGAAAGCTCTCGACGTGGTGTTGGGGTACACCGTCGCCAACGATGTTTCGGCGCGCGATCATCAGCGCAAAGACGGTCAGTGGACGCGAGCGAAGGGACACGATACGTTCTGCCCGCTCGGACCCTGGATCGAAACCTCTCTCGACCCGTCGGATCTCGATATCAAGACCGAGGTCGACGGCGCAGTGAAGCAGGACAGCAACACCGCCCTGTTGCTGCACACGGTCCCCGAAATCATCGAGTGGGTTTCCGCGATCATGACGTTGCTTCCGGGTGACGTGATTCTCACCGGAACGCCCGAGGGAGTGGGCCCCATCGTCGACGGACAGACCGTCTCTGTCACCGTCGGCGGTATCGGCACACTCAGCAATCCGGTGACTGCCAAGCGCTGAGCTTCGGCTGTCGTCCGTCAACCAATTCCATTTACTTCGATTCGAGTGAAGCCATGACCAGCAGCGAAGTTCGCGTCCGTTTCTGCCCGTCGCCTACCGGAACCCCACACGTGGGCCTGGTGCGAACCGCCCTGTTCAACTGGGCGTTCGCGCGACACCACGAGGGAGCGTTCGTCTTCCGTATCGAGGACACCGATGCGGCACGTGACAGCGAGGAGTCGTACCAGGCGATTCTGGACGCCCTGCGGTGGCTCGGCCTGGACTGGGACGAGGGTCCGGAGGTGGGCGGACCGTACGCCCCTTACCGGCAGTCGCAGCGACGTGATCAGCATGTCGACGTGGTGGCGCAGTTGCTCGCAGCGGGCGAGGCCTACGAGTCCTTCTCCACTCCGGAGGAAGTCGAGGAACGGCACAAGGCCGCCGGCCGCGACCCGAAACTCGGTTACGACAATTTCGACCGGGACCTGACTGCGGAGCAGCGTGAGGCATACGCCGCTGAGGGGCGTAAACCCGTGGTGCGCCTACGGATGCCCGACCACGACTTGACGTGGACGGACCTCGTGCGCGGGGAGACCACGTTCAAAGCCGGTACCGTTCCCGACTTCGCGCTCACCCGAGGGAACGGCGTCCCGCTCTACACCTTGGTCAACCCGGTGGACGATGCGTTGATGAAGATCACACACGTTCTCCGCGGAGAAGACCTGCTCTCCTCGACCCCTCGCCAGCTTGCGCTGTACGAGGCGCTGACGCGCATCGGTGTCGCGGAATTCACACCGCAGTTCGGTCATCTCCCGTTCGTGATGGGACAGGGCAACAAGAAGCTGTCCAAGCGCGACCCGGAGTCGAATCTGTTCATTCATCGGGATCGCGGATTCGTGCCGGAGGGGTTGCTCAACTATCTGGCGCTTCTGGGGTGGGGCATTTCCGACGATCACGACGTCTTCTCGCTCGACGAGATGGTGGCGGCCTTCGATATTTCCAAGGTCAATTCCAACCCGGCGCGGTTCGATCAGAAGAAGGCGGATGCGATCAACGCAGAGCACATTCGATTGCTCGATCCCGCAGATTTCACCACCAGGCTGCGCGAGTACCTGACGCTTCATGGATACCTGAACACTGCGATCGACGATGCGGTATTCGCCACGGCAGCCGAGCTGGTGCAGACACGCATCGTCGTGCTGTCGGATGCATGGGATCTGCTGAAGTTCCTCTTCGTCGACGAAGCGGACTTCGCGATCGATCCGGCTGCGGCTGCGAAGAATCTGAAGGAGGATTCTGCGCCCGTTCTCGACGCTGCGATCGCTGCGCTGGACGCCGCGGAAACCTGGGACGCGGGATCGATCGAGGATGCGCTCAAGACGTCACTGATCGAAGGGCTGGGCCTGAAGCCGCGTAAGGCATTCGCACCTGTTCGCGTCGGCATCACCGGGTCGCACATCAGCCCGCCACTGTACGAGTCGATGGAACTGCTCGGCAAGGACGTATCGCTGGCTCGTTTGCGTGCTGCGCGGGCGTCCGTCGACGTGTGAGCCTCATCGGAAAGGGTCGCTGACCATACGATTTGGTAAATCACACGGGGTGACTGGTAATCTCTTCTTCGGCCCGAGGCGGACCGCGAAGCATTTACGCAGAGCGGGACGATTACGGCCATTGGGGTATGGTGTAATTGGCAACACAGCGGTTTCTGGTACCGCCATTCTAGGTTCGAGTCCTGGTACCCCAGCGGAAAATCGGTCGATTTTGAGACCGAACCTCAGCAGGCTAAGCTAGCTGAGCTTCCAAGTCAGAAACGAAGTCCTGGCCCCGTCGTCTAGCGGCCTAGGACGCCGCCCTCTCAAGGCGGTAGCGCGGGTTCGAATCCCGTCGGGGCTACAAAAGAAAGACCCTCCGATCGTGATGATCGGAGGGTCTTTTTGGTTGTCGGCCGGTTGTCCGACTAGCCGGTCTTACGTCGAAAGTCTCGCTTGTGATCGGCGGGTCCGTGAGCATCGTGGGCCTTCGACTCCGCATCCTTGTGATCCACGGCATGCGAGTCGTGATGATTCTTACGATCCAGAGCTTCGCGGAACTTCTGTTTCGTGTCCTCGATCGAATCGGTCATGGTGCCTCCTCGTCAACGGGTGTACTGGTGAAGGTACGCCCTGTGCACCCGGATCGCCTGGGATTTTCTATTCGCCTCGCCGTCGGTGCGCGGTGCTTCCCGCCACCGGCATCGGCGGAATTCCGAGCTTTCGGTGGTCCCAGGAGCGGGTGCGCTCGGGGACCACCCGGACCACTACGCGGTTGTGGAGCAACTGGTCGATGGCGGGCCGCAGATCCTCGCTGTAGTGGCCTGTATACCGCTCCCACACACTGACACCGACGGCGAACGCTGCGTCCGCGTCGTCCACGATCTCGGCGCGACCTTCGATGGACACGCCGCGAAGCGTGTCGTAGGTGTCGCCGGCCTCGATCATGAGGGTGATGCGGTCGTCGCGGCGCAGGTTCACCGCCTTCTGAGACTTGGACTTGGTCTCGAACCAGATCTCACCGTCGACGATCGCGTACCACATCGCGACGAGATGAGGCATTCCTGTCTTGCCGAGGGTGGCCACATTGGCGACACGGCTGTGTTCGACGAACTCGGCGATTTCCCGGTCGCTCATCGTGATCTGGGATCGTTGGTTCTTACCCAAGGGATTTGCTCCTGTCGGTCGTGTCAGAGCCGCTTGTGTAGCGCCTCCGCTGCGGCGAGTAGGTCGGCGGCCCAACGGGCGCCGGGTCGGCGGCCCATCCGGTCGATCGGGCCGGAAACGGAAATAGCCGCGATCACGGTGCCGGTGGCATCCCGGACGGGAGCGGCGACGCTGGCGACACCTTGTTCGCGTTCGGCCGCGCTCTGGGCCCAGCCACGTCGGCGAACCTCGAGGAGAATGCGCTCCCCGAAGACTGCATCGGGAAGTACCGCGCGCTGTGTGTGTGGATCTGCCCACGCGAGCAAGACCTTCGCGCCCGATCCCGCAGTCATGGGCAGGCGGGCTCCCACGAGCACCGTGTCGCGCAAACCGGTGGGCGGTTCCATCGAGGCGATGCAAATTCTTTGGGTGCCTTCGCGGCGATAGAGTTGAACGCTCTCGCCCGTGATCTCGCGCAGCCGCGGAAGAACGAGGGCTGCGGCGGATACGAGTGGGTCGTTGGCAGAGGCGGCAAGTTCGGCCAGCCCCGGGCCCGGGCACCACAGGCCGTCGGTGTCGCGAGTGAGCAGGCGGTGGACTTCGAGACCGACGGCCAGGCGGTGGGCGGTCGCGCGGGGGAGTCCCGTCCGACCGCACAGTTCCGTGAGGCTGCACGGATCTTCGGCCACTGCATGTAGGACGCCCATCGCTTTGTCAAGAACTCCGATGCCGCTATGCTGTCTCATAGGTCGATACCACCTTCTCGCATGTTGGGATCATAGCGCACTGATCGTTCGCTGTGGGCATTCCGAAAGGGAAGGCCGGCGTCGACGGGCAGATCGCGTTCGAGCAGGACACGTACAGAGGTGGAACAGATGGCAGAGAAAGCACGCACCCTCGCCGAGAAGGTATGGGACGACCACGTCGTCGTACGCGGTGAGGGCGAGAGCCCCGACCTCATCTACATCGACCTTCACCTCGTTCACGAGGTGACGAGCCCACAAGCATTCGACGGTCTGCGTCTCGCGGGCCGCCGGTTGCGCCGGCCCGACCTCACCATCGCGACAGAAGACCACAACGTGCCGACGGTCGACATCGACAAGCCGATCGCGGACCCGGTCTCGAAGACACAGGTCGACACCCTCCGCCGCAATTGCGAGGAGTTCGGAGTTCGCCTGCACCCGATGGGCGACATCGATCAAGGCATCGTGCACGTGGTCGGTCCGCAACTCGGCCTGACTCAGCCCGGCATGACGGTGGTGTGTGGTGACAGTCATACGTCGACGCACGGCGCATTCGGTGCTCTGGCAATGGGTATCGGAACCAGTGAGGTCGAGCACGTCATGGCGACCCAGACGTTGTCGCTGCGCCCGTTCAAGACCATGGCGATCACCGTCGACGGAGATCTGCCCGATGGTGTCACGAGCAAGGACCTCATTCTCGCGGTCATCGCAAAGATCGGAACCGGTGGCGGCCAAGGGTACGTCCTCGAATATCGCGGTCAGGCCATCCGGAAGATGTCCATGGAAGCGCGCATGACGATCTGCAACATGTCGATCGAAGCGGGTGCCCGCGCGGGGATGATTGCGCCGGACGAGGTGACCTACGAGTTCGTCAAGGGGCGCCCACATGCACCGCAGGGTGCCGATTGGGATGCCGCCGTTGCAGCCTGGGAGCAGTTGAAGACCGACGAAAACGCAACGTTCGACGCCGAAGTACACATCGACGCATCCGCACTGACTCCGTTCGTCACGTGGGGTACCAATCCCGGCCAGGGGCTACCGCTGGGCGAGAAGGTGCCGGATCCCGCCGAGATCGTGGACGAGAGCGAACGTCTCGCCGCCGAGAAGGCGTTGGCATACATGGGGCTGGAAGCGGGTACGCCCCTTCGTGAGGTTCCGGTCGACACCGTGTTCGTCGGCTCGTGCACGAACGGGCGAATCGAAGACCTGCGAGCCGTCGCAGGTGTGCTTCGAGGACGCCATGTGGCAGACGGGGTTCGAATGCTGGTGGTGCCGGGTTCCATGCGGGTTCGTGCTCAGGCCGAGGAAGAGGGGCTGGGAGAGGTGTTCACTTCGGCCGGAGCCGAATGGCGTCAGGCGGGCTGCTCGATGTGTCTGGGAATGAATCCGGATCAGATTGCACCGGGCGAGCGTTCGGCCTCGACGTCCAACCGGAACTTCGAGGGCCGACAGGGCAAAGGCGGCAGGACCCACCTCGTCTCACCGCTGGTGGCGGCCGCCACCGCGGTTCGTGGAACTTTGTCGGCGCCGTCGGATCTGGTCTAGGTCCCAAGGAATTTAGGAGATATTTCGATGGAACCCTTCGTCACGCATAAAGGAATCGGTGTTCCGCTGCGGCGCTCGAACGTCGATACCGACCAGATCATTCCGGCTGTCTATCTGAAACGAGTGACACGCACCGGATTCGAGGATGGCTTGTTCGCCGCGTGGCGCGGTGATCCCGAGTTCATTCTCAACCTGGCGCCGTACGACAAAGGCTCGGTGTTGGTTGCGGGCCCGGACTTCGGCACGGGTTCGTCGCGTGAGCATGCGGTATGGGCGCTATCGGACTTCGGCTTTCGCGTCGTGATCGCATCGAGGTTCGCCGACATCTTCCGCGGTAACGCGGGCAAGGCCGGTTTGCTCGCGGCACAGGTGGACCAGGCGGACGTGGAACTTCTGTGGAAGTTGCTCGACGAGCAGCCCGGCCTGGAATTGATTGTGAACCTCGAAGACCGGACTGTGACCGCCGGAACAACTGTGGTGCGCTTTAACATTGACGACTACACGAGATGGCGTCTGCTGGAAGGGCTGGACGACATTGGTCTGACATTGCGCCAGGTAGACGCGATTTCCGACTTCGAAAAGTCAAGGCCTTCTTGGAAACCAGAGACGTTGCCGGGACGCACTGCCGCGAACTGAATGGCTGCAACACCACGTATCCGTGACTAATTGAGTCGATCAATTTCGGCGCGACGCCCAATGAGAATTGGCGTGGCACATAGACTCTTGACGTATACGGGTTTACCGTGGTTCGTAGTCGGTCCACAAAAGGGCCATTAGTTTGCGGAGGAATTTCAATGAACAAGGCAGAGCTCATCGATGTTCTGACCGAGAAACTGGGGTCGGACAGGCGCACGGCGACGGATGCCGTCGAACATATTGTGGACACGATCGTCCGTGCGGTACACCGCGGCGACAGCGTGACGATCACCGGATTCGGTGTCTTCGAGCAGCGGCGACGTGCGGCCCGTGTGGCCCGCAACCCGCGCACGGGTGAGACGGTGAAGGTCAAGCCGACCTCGGTCCCGGCTTTCCGTCCCGGCGCGCAGTTCAAGGCTGTAATCGCTGGCGGCCAGAAGCTTCCGGCATCCGGTCCTGCGGTCAAGCGTGGAGTGGCCGCACCGGCAAAGAAGACCGGAGCCAAGAAGGCCGCAAAGAAGGCGGCAGCGAAGAAGACTGCGGCAAAGAAGGCGCCCGCCAAGAAGACCACCGCGAAGAAGACGGC
>JAAZAD010000399.1 GCA_012514505.1 Rhodococcus sp. (in: high G+C Gram-positive bacteria)
CGTCCGGGACGAGCATGTTCATGGTTCTGCAGGCCGCCCTCGCAAAGGTGTTGACGCGCAACGGGGCAGGGGATGACATTCCCATCGGCTCCCTTGCGGCGGGGCGTACCGAAGCGGCACTGGAGGGACTCGTCGGCTGCTTCGCCGACTTCCTGATCCTGCGAACCGACACCAGTGGTGATCCGGCCATGCCGGAATTGTTGGCACGCATCAGGGAGAGCAACCTCCGGGCACTCGAGCATCAGGACGTTCCGTTCGCGGACGTCGCCGCAGCAATGGGTGACACGGAAGTCCTTCGCCCACAGGTGCTGTTGATTCATCATCAGCAGGCCCGATTCGACGACTTGGGGTCGTTGGGCGGCTTCTGGCCGGTGCCCGTGGGGGTGCCCGAATCGGATCTGACGCTCAGTTTCTACGAGCCGGTCGGTGACGGACCTGTCCATGCGCACTTCTCGTTCTCGACGGATGTTCTCGATCCACACGTCGTCACGGCCTGGGCAAGCGAGGTGTTGTCCGAGGTGAGGGCGGCAATCGGAGGGCTCGAATGACTGGCGGTGACCGAGATCGCACCGCCTTGATATGAGGTGACCCTTACGAAACCGGAGAACGTTGGTACTCTCCTTCTAGCGAGGATAGGCTTCACTATCTTTTATGGAACGCATACGGCGGCAACCGAGTCGAGTACGGCTCAGGCGGGGCGGCCGGGGATGGACGACGAGCAATGAATGAATCGCCGCGTGCGAGCGCCGGTAACCGCGAGGTCCGTGACATCGTCGGAATCGGATTCGGCCCTGCCAATCTTGCGCTGGCCATCGCGGTCGAGGAGCACAACGAGACCTGCCCGCCCGGCGACAAGCTGACGGCCCGGTTCTTCGAGCGGCAGGATTCGTTCGCGTGGCACCCCGGAATGTTGCTCGACGGCGCCACCATGCAGATCGCCTTTCCCAAGGACCTGGTCACGTTCCGTAACCCGACCAGTCGCTTCACCTTCTTCTCGTACCTGTTCGATCGTGGACGGTTGGTCGACTTCGTCAACCATCAGACGTTCTTCCCCACGCGGCACGAGTTCAACGACTACCTCCAGTGGGCCGCAGGCCGGGTCGATGCCGACGTTCGGTACGGCACCAGTGTCGAGGGTGTGCGCGGCATTCGTGGCGAGGACGGGATCGTCGATCGCTTCGAGGTGACCGCATCGGACGGGAGCAGCGTCATCGCGCGCAATGTCGTGGTCGCGGCCGGCCTTCGTGAGCGCATTCCCGAGTGGGCAGTTCCGTCGGATCGTTGCTTCCACAACCACAAGTTCCTGTTTCACCTCGAGAACATGCCGGAACCGGTTCACCAGCGCTTCGTGGTGCTCGGTGCCGGGCAGAGTGCTGCCGAGATCGTCCAATACCTGCACACCAACTACCCGCAGGCCGAGGTGCACAGCGTCTTCGCGCGGTACGGATACAGCCCGGCCGACGACAGTCCGTACGCCAACCGCATCTTCGACCCAGAGGCAGTGGACGAACTGCACGGCGCCTCGGAAGCGGAACGTCGACGGATCCTGGAACTTCATCGCGCCACCAATTATTCGGTGGTGGATCTCGAGCTGATCAACGAGCTCTACGCCACCGAGTACCAGGAAATGGTCCGCGGTCCGCGCCGGTTGTTCATGCGCCGTGCCTCCGAGATCATCGAGGCCAAGGAAACCGAGGACGGAATCGAAGTCGGTGTCCACAGCACCATGGATGGGCTCAAAGATACTTTGACCTGCGATGCCGTGGTCCTGGCCACAGGATTCACCCCCGCGCCGCTCGCGTCGATCCTCGGAGATCTCGCCCCCGACGAGACCCAGCCCCCGGTTGTCGATCGAGATTATCGATTGGCGGTTTCCCCGGACGTATCCGGGGGAATCTATCTACAGGGCGGCACCGAGAAGACACACGGACTCACCTCGTCTCTGCTGTCGAACGTTGCCGTGCGGGCAGGGGATATCCTGGCCTCTGTTCTAACCAGGCGTGACCAGACGGACACGCTTGCTACTGTGAGACCACAGGACACGTACGTGACAAGCGAGGCGAGATGAGCACTAACCCTTTCGATGATGAAGACGGCCGCTTCTACGTGCTGGTCAACGACGAAGAGCAGCACTCACTCTGGCCTACGTTCTCGGAGGTTCCCGCTGGATGGCGTGTGGTGTTCGGCGAAGAGAGCCGCGCAGCGTGCCTCGAGTACGTAGAGAAGAACTGGACCGACATGCGACCGAAGAGTCTGCGTGAGGCCATGGAGGCCGACGAGAAGTCCGGTGGCCGTCACAGCGTCGACAAGAGCTGAGCGTCGACAAGAGCTGACGGCTGGGCCACCACAGCACCGAGCGGATCGGGGCAGGGATATCGATCCCTGCCCCGATCCGCTTTTCGTATGACCCGCAGAGGCCCAAATCAGGCGGTGCGAGTCCTGGAGGCCGGGCGCTTGCGTCTGGTGAAGGTGGGCCGGCGGATCGAATCCTCGAACTGGAGGATTCGCGGGCGACGCAACGTACGTGCCATCCATTCGCCGAGTGTGACCCCGGCCGCGAGCGCACATCCGATGCCGAAGGCCGACAACAGTGCGGTCAGACCGAGGAGTGGGTCGTCGTTCAGCAGCGCGTACAAACCGCGATACAGGGAGAGGCCGGGAAGCAGCGGAGTGATGCCGGCAACGGCGACGACCAGTGGTGGGGTCAGTGCGCGACGTGCCAGCAGGCCACCGGTGAAGCCGACGACGGTAGCGGCGATGGCCGAGCCGATGACCGGACCGATCCCGATAACCGCGGTGATGGCATACACCGCCGCGCCCGCGAATCCGCCCATCCACGCCACCGTCAGAGCTCGACGCTCCGCGTAGCAGGCGAGTGCATAGAACAGCGACGCGAACGCTCCTGCCAGGATGAAGACGGGCAGCCGGGCGAGATTGCTGATCTCCACGTTGATCGGCGGCAGGGTGGAGCCCACCGCCCCGGTCAATCGCAGCGACAGGCCGACACCGGCAATGATGCCGCCGGTCATCATCACCACTTCGAAGAAGCGAGCGGCGGCCGTGATCGGGGCGCCCATGATCGCATCCTGCACAGAACCGACCAGTGACAACCCGGACAACAGCACGACGACGCCGGCCGCAATGATCTGTGCCGGACGAATGTCGATGCCGAGTTGGTCCTGGAAGGTATAGAGCGTGGCAGCCGGTGCCGCCGCGACGAACCCGCCCACGAACTGCTGGAAGAAGAACGGCAGCCCCCACCGATTGAGCACTCGGTTGACTCGGTCGATCACCATCGTCGTCAAAAAGGCGACCGAAGCAATCGCCAGACCGCCACCGAGGAGAACGGAGACGGCGGCTGCCATCCCGGCCCAGGCCAAGGTGGCCATCCACCTGTTGTACGGGTGCGGCGCCGTGGTCACCGCGGTCAGTTCCTCGTGCGCGACGTCGGGAAGAATCGCCTCGCGCCGGATGCGCCGGGTCAGGCGGTCCACCGCGGCGAGGCGGGTGAAGTCCATCGAGCGGTAGTGCACGATCCGCATGGTGCTGGCCGGTGGCAATGTCGGTCCACGGTAGGCGGACAGGACGATCGAGTTGTACGTGACGTCCACGTCACATTGCGCCAGACCATAAGTGGCGGCGATGAATCGAACCTGTTCGGCGACATCCATCGCCGAGGTGCCCGATGCCAACAGGACCTCGCCGACACGGACGGCGAGGTCGAGTACCTCGGTGACTCGCGCGTCGTCGGTCAGGTCGATCGGCTGCAGCGGCGCCGGTGCCGATGTGACCTTGTCGATGGTTGCGCGACGGGAACCTGCGATGCGGTTCAGTAGCGCAGTGAAGTCGGCCATACGCTCAGATGATGTCTTTCTCGGACAGGTCGGTGGCGGCGAATGCGGCCGCCAGGTTGTCGTGGCGGAACGTGGAGGTCACCTGGTCGTGGACCACCCGGAACGCCGAAGCAACATTATGGGTCGTTTCGGGATCGGATGCCCAACTGGCCTCCTGCTCGACCACCACGACACCGTCGTGGACATACATGTTCCCGGGCTTCAGCGTGATGCCCGCCGAACCGACCCACTCCTCGAGCGCGGTGAGCCCCTGCGTCGCACCCTTGGGCCCGCCGACTTCGATGTCGTCGCTCGACAGCGCGAGCAGTGTCTCCACATCGCCGGAGTTGAGAGCCTCGTGCCAGGCCAGAACCGTTGCGATCTCCGATGTGCTCATGCGACAACGCTAACCAATGTGGGTGGGCGATGCCTGAGTAAAAGCATTGGATATGATGAGCGCGCTCCACACGCCTCCTTAGCTCAGTGGTAGAGCACTCGCCTTGTAAGCGAGCGGTCGTCCGTTCAATCCGGACAGGGGGCTCCACAAAAAGGCTCCGACCGTATGGTCGGAGCCTTTTGTCGTTGCTCGCGTCACTGATTGCCGTGGCCTCAGAGGCTGCCAGGGATGTCGAGCACCTCTATGCCTGTCGTTGCTTTCAGTAACTCCCACAGGTCCGGGCGGTCGGGAAGCACGTCGGTACCCAGGACCGTGAAGTCGGTGGGAGCTGCCGCCGTGCTGGTTTGGTCCCCGCGCGGGGTGAACAACGCGAAGCAGGCGTCCGTGTGGGCCAGGTCGTGGCGTGCCCAATATCGGATGCCGTCGAAGCCTGCCGCACGGAGCGCCTGCGCCCACTGCTGGGTGAGGTCGTAGTCGGGCGTCGTTGAAATTTCCGCCGTCATCCCGAACCGAATCGCTGCGTTCGACGTCGTATCGGCCACGTGCAGGTCGCGTGTGACTGCCAGTGTGGAAACGGCGCGATCTGCGATCTCGGTGCTTGGCACGAGCTGGATACCGCCCCATGTCTCGAGCAGGGTGATCAGCGATGTCTCTGCCACGTAGCACGTGCCGTCGGGGCCGGGAAGATCGAAACGCCCACCAAGCCCGTTGCCGAACCACCACGGGGCGAACCTCGCCCGGTGTGTGCGGTAGGTCGTCGTCCCGGAGGGCACGGTGGTCACAGGGAACCGTCCCCGGAGTGCGTCGGGGGATGGTGGCGGGGTGAGGTGTTGCGTGGCTCGCGAAGCCCTCACGAAGCGAGTCGATCGGAGGCCTGCCGTGCGAGCCTGACGACCTCGACCGTGTCACCGTCGAGCAGGGCTTGTCGCGGTGTGCGGCCGGAGAGTTCGGGCTGCCGGCTCGACATCCACGAGGCGAAGGTCCATGACTGGACGTCTGCAGGCGCCCACGCCTTCAACACCTCCTTTATCCCCCGGATCGGGACGTGCGGAGCGGTGTCGGTCAACCCGCCCGACCAGTACCCGACCGTCCCGTCGGCCGCTTTCAATCGCAGCACCCGGCTCTCGCGAACTGCTTGGCTGAGCGCTTGCTTCGACCAACCGGTGACGTCGACTGCCTGCTTGTGGGTCAGGATCGGGCCGATGTGGTTCTCCCAGACGCGGCGGGCCTTGAGGTTCGACAGGACTGTCCTCACGCCGGCGGCGACGTACTGCGCGTCGTCGTCGTCGAGCTGCTCGGCGGCCATTCCGCTGGCAGCCAACTGGTCGTCCACGACCTTCTTCAAGGGAGTGCTCATGCTCTTATGATCCTTGGTCAAGTAGGTCAAGTCAATAAGGTCAAGTGACACCGTCCGGCGGCAGTTCACTCCGGCAGGATCTGGACGTACCCGTTGGTTCCGTCGACCCTTATCCGCTGTCCGTCGCGGATGAGCGTGGTGGCGTCCTCCACGCCGACGACGGCCGGGAGTCCGTACTCGCGTGCGATCACGGCGCCGTGGGTCATCAGTCCGCCCACCTCCGTCACGAGGCCCGTGATTGCGACGAACAGGGGAGTCCAACTCGGGTCGGTGTAAGCGGTGACCAGGATGTCACCGGTCTCGAGGTTGGCTTCCGTCATGTCCAGAACGATGCGGGCACGACCCTCGACGGTTCCGGTGGACACCGCAAGCCCGACCAGTGCTCCGTCCGGCACATCGTCTCGCCGGTAAGTCCCGGTGAGGGCTTCGCCGTCGGAGGTGAGCACCCGAGGTGCCCTGAGTGCCTGGAACGAGTGGAACGCATCCTTCCTCTCGTGGATGAGTTCGTCGCATGGTCGTCGAGTCTGGATCAGTTCGCGAAGTTCGTCGAGCCGCAGGTAGAAAATGTCCTCCGGCTCCCGAAGCGCGCCGGCCTGTACGAGCGCCTGCGCCTCGTGCAACAGTGCCTTCTTGTATTCGAAGTAGTGACCGACCATGGCGTACTTCGGGTACTCGCGATACCCCGCGAAGGTGCGCAGACGGTCGATCATTCTCGCGGTCTCCTCGGCCTTCGCCTCGCCGTCGGGCAGCTGGCGTAGCCGTTCGAGGAGTTCGTCCGCCTTGTTCCGCGCCGCCCGCACTCCGTCCTCGAAGCGTCGTTTGGCTTCGCCCGGTTCGAAGTTCGCGACATTGCTCACGATGGTGGGCACGAGAGCGGTGGGACGCTCGCTCCAACGCGGCCTCGTGATGTCGATCTCCCCGACGCACCGCATGCCGTATCGGTCCAGGTACGACTCGAAAGCTGCGCGCGCTCGAGGGCCTCCAGCGCGCTGTGCGAGTTCGTCCAGGAACTGCTCGTCACCGAATCCGGCGCTTTCGAAGCCGCCGTCGTCGACGTGATGAAGGAAGGCCATGACCTCCGGGTACGGCCGGACCGCATCGGCGACGTCGAGCAGGTCGAGGCCCATCTCCGAGGTGACGTTGTGCGGAACCGATTGTGTGAGCACGTCGGCCGCGTTCTTCTCACCGAGCCACTCCTGCATCCGATCACCCAGCCACTCCGTGGTTTCGAGGATTGCCGTGATCACCTGCATGCTTTCGGGAAGGAACAGATTCGTCCGCAGGCCGACGAGGTCCGCCTCGACGAAGTCGACGAGCGCCGATCCGGACTTGGTCCGGATCTCTCGCTTCAGGGCCTCGAGACGGGCCTCGCCGTGCGCGATCAGATCCGTCACAATCTTCGGGTCGGTCTCGATGGGTTCCGGTGCGTCCGGTTTCGTTGCTGCGCTGGACTCGTCGCCCGGATGAGTCCGTACGAAGCCGTCCCGGCTTAGTACGGTTTCCAATGCATCCCCGATCAGCGGGTCGGAACTGCCGAGGGCCGCCACCAGCCCGTCGCGGGTCTCGGGCGAGGCCAGAACACGTGTGACGTCGACGAACAGCCGCCCACCCGCGTCACACATCGCGCCTGGGCTGGTCAGCTTCCAGACGGAGATGCCCAGGGGCTTCATCGCGTCGGTCATCATCTGCTGATGGCCGACGGACACGTAGACGTGGTTCTCGTCGTCCTCGGCCACGGGAATCGGGAACAGGGTGGTGATCGGCCGGCTTTGGACGATGTGGAATCCGTTCTCGTCCAGGCACCATTCGATGTCTTGCGGGCAACCGAAGTGCGCTTCGAGCTTTCGGCCCAGTCGTTCCAGCTCCAGGAGCTGCGCATCGGACAGCACGGGTTGTTCGGTTTCGTGGCTCCGGTCGATGACTACGCCGCCGCGCACCTTGTAGCCGTCCGCGTTCACCGTGCCGGACACCAAGGCCTCCCCGGGTCCGAGACCAGCATCCACGGACGTCACCGTCCGATCCGAGGTGACGGGGTCGGCGGTGAACAGGATTCCGGACGCCTGTGCGGGCACCATCCGCTGTACGACCACAGCCATGTGGACTGCGCGGTGGTCGATGCCGTTTCGTAGACGGTAGGTGACGGCTCGCTCGGTGAACAGCGAACCCCAGCATCGGCTGACGTGCTCGAGGATCGCCGCCGACCCCACGATTTTCAGGTACGAGTCCTGCTGACCGGCGAACGATGCGGTCGGCAGATCCTCGGCGGTCGCGCTGGACCGGACCGCGTATGCGTCGTCCTCGCCGAGGGCAGTATGCGATTCGGCGATCTCGGCGGCCATATCTTCTGGGATCGTGTACCTTTCGAGTGCGTCGCGGATTTCCGTACTCAGCGCAGTAATCGCCGCTCGGTCGTCCACTTCGAGGTAAGACAACCGTTCGAGTCGGTCTTCGATCGACGGCATTTCGGCGATGATTCGCCGGAAGGCGTCAGTCGTCACGCAGAAGCCGTCCGGCACGTCCACGTCGTCGATGCGTGACAGCTCGCCGAGGTTCGCACCTTTGCCGCCGACGAGAGCGATCTGTGTCCGGTCGATCTTGTGGAAGCCTCGCACGTAGTCCATTCCCACCGTTCCTCACCTGCAGTTCTGTCGGTACGCAGGCGAGTATGCGCCAAAAATTTGTGCCTCATGAGGGCACCGGATCGTGTATAAAGTGAGAAGGGGAAGGGGAGCGGTGCCAATTCTCTGGGACGACGAAACACCCGGACTGTTGTGCCTGCCATCGGGACGTCGCGTGCGCGGCCGAGGGCTTCGCCAATTTTCTGTCGCAGGACCGAAACCGTCGTTCGGGCTGTATCTCACCGGCACGCAGCCATCACCAATGAGCTGGGAATGCCGTTGGATTCGGTGGCCCGATTTCTGGTTGCCGTCCGACCGGGAACCTTTTCGGGCCAGCCTCGTGGAACTGTGGGAACGTTCCGAACAGGTGCGGGTCGAGATCGCCTGCGGCGGCGGAATCGGCCGCACCGGAACCGCATTGGCCTGCTTGGCAGTGTTGGATGGCATTGCGGCGGACGAGGCTGTTGCGTACGTGCGTGAGCACTACTCGAGGCGAGCCGTCGAGGCGCCGTGGCAGCGCCGATTCGTGAAGAAGTTCCGGCCGCATTAGGGCGGCGGGTGCCCGCGACCGGGCCTAGCGTGGGCTGTATGGACATCCGGTGGAACGACGAACTGGTCGATCAACTCGAATGGCACTGGAACAATCAGCTGCGCGAACGATTGTCCGGCCTGACGGACGACGAATACTTCTGGGAGCCGGTCGAGGGCACGTGGAGTGTGCGACCTCGCGGGTCGTCCACGGCCCCCATGCAGGCCGGCTCGGGGGAGTGGACCATCGACTTCGCCTTTCCCGAACCTTCACCGGCCCCGGTCACCACCATCGCGTGGCGGTTGGGCCACGTCATCGTTGGCGTTCTGGGTGCGCGTAATGCCGGGCATTTCGGTGGACCGCCTATCGACTACCAGTCCTTCGAGTACGCGGGAACTGCCCAGGGCGCACTGGCTCAGCTCGACGAGCAATATGCCGCCTGGTTGTCCGGTGTGAGAGCACTCGGGGTGGAAGGTTTCGCGCGTCCGTGCGGAGAAGCAGAGGGACCGTATGCCGAGATGCCGATGGCCAAGCTCGTCCTGCACATCAACCGAGAGGTCATTCACCACGGTGCGGAGATTGCGCTGCTACGTGACCTGTACGTCAACCGTGATTCGCGCCCAGTTCGATGAGCAGCACACCACACGCGATCAGGGCGATGCCGACGCCCATCGTCTTGGTCAGTGGGTCGCGGAACAGCACCCGCGCGGCGATCGCGGTGAGAGCGACACCCGTGGCCGCCCAGATTCCATAGGCCACGCCGATCGCCATTCCGGCTCCGAGTGCGGCCGCGAGGAAACCGAACGACACGAGGTATCCGCCGACGATGGCGGGCGCCCACCTCTTGTCTCGCAGTCCGTCCGATTGCCGAAGCGACAACGTGGCTGCGAGTTCGAAGAGAATCGCGCATCCCAGGTAGAGCCAGCTCACGAGTCGGCCTGTTCTGCCGTTGCTCGTTCAGCCAGCGCTCTTTCCTTCAATGCCTTCTCCGACCCGACTTCCACAACGAGAACCCCTGCGGCGACCACGACGATGCCGAGACTCATCACCCAGGTCAGGGGGTCGTCGAACAGGAAGTAGGCGAGCACAGCCGTCAGCGCGACGCCGCTGGCTCCCCAGATTCCGTACGCAACTCCGATCGGTGTTCCCAGGCGAAGTACGGCGGCCAGAAACCCGAACGACATCAGGTAGCCGATGACCACGAGCACCAACCAGGCCGACTGGTCGAGCGATGCCCGCAGCGCGAGGGTGCCGGACACCTCGAACACGATCGCTCCCGCGAGATACAGCCACTTCCTCATACCGTTGCCTGCGTGCGGATCATTCAGGTGCGAGTGGGTAGTCGAGGGCGGTGCGCTCGCCACGACGCAGCCAACGCCCCGGCAAACGGCCTGCCAGGTCCCCGAGTGGGCCGACGGCAGCACTGAGCAAGTTGACCGTGTCCTGCAGCACGTCGATGCTCGAACTCATGCGCTGGATGTTCGGCGCCAGCGCGCTGAGTGTCTCCGACAGCGCGACGATCTGATCGAGCGGACCGCCCTTGGCGATGATGCGCTCGAGCGCACCCTGTTCGGCCAGCAAGACCTCCAAGATGCCGTCCTCGGCGAGAGCCCGGTCGACGAGTCCGCCCTCGGCGGTCAGGCGTTCCACCGCACCGTCTTTCGCGGTGAGGCGCTCGAGCGGTCCGTCCACTGCGGTCAAGCGGTCGAGCAGGCCACCGGGTGCAAGGAGGCGTTCGAGTGCGCCGTCCTCCGCAAGGATCCGTTCGAGGGGCCCACCCGGTGCGAGGACGCGTTCGAGGGGACCGCCGGGTGCAAGCAAGCGTTCCAAAGTGCCGTCCGGTGACGTCAGTCGATCGACGGGGCCGCCCGGTGCCAACAGGCGATCCAGGGGGCCGCCCGGCGCCATCGCTTGGCCGAGGGGCCGGTCGCCCGACGTCAGTGAAGACAACTGCTGGATCATCTGGAGGGGATTGCCCGACACGGACTGCGTGCTCACGCCCGCGCCGGTAGGGGCCACTGCGCCTATGGCCGTGTTCAACGTGACCTCGGCGATGCTCAACCCTGCTTCGGCAGCGGTGAGCCCGATTCGCACGGGTGCGAAGACCAACGACACCAGATTCATGCGATTACTGTAACCCGTCACACACATGCAAACACATATACGCAACGCGGAATCGATGCCTCCGAGTGGGAACACGCCCGTCGCCACGGCGGTTCTCTGACATATGAGCAAAGATGATCTCGGCAGCAAGAGCGACGACGACATTCTTCTCGAACTGGCGGCGGGGCAGAACAAGGCAGTACTCGCCACCGTCAAACGCGACGGGAGACCCCAGCTTTCCAACGTCCTGTACGACTGGGACCCGGACACCCGCATCGCGCGGATCTCGGTTACCGCGGACCGCGCGAAAACCCGCAATGCGGCACGAGACTCACGCGTGTCGTTGCATATCAGCGCACCCGACTTCTGGAGCTACGTCGTCATCGAAGGCGGAGCCTCGCTCAGTGACGTCGCATCCGACCCGCACGACGAAGCCACCGACGAACTCGTCGACGTGTTTCGCCGGGCAACAGGCCAGGAACACGAGAACTGGGACGAGTTTCGACGAGCGATGGTGGCAGATCGTCGCCAGGTACTGCGCGTGCACACCACTCACTTCTACGGAATGGCCCAACTCCCTGAGTGACCGCCCCTGTGAGTGGTTAGCGAGTCCCTGGACTCTTTGCGCACGCACAGGCGGTAGCGCTTCTGGGCATTTCGGGCACCGCAGATATGCTCCCTGAACTGCTTGAAGCAGGAACCAACCGCTCGTCGACGACGGTTCGGTCACGGAACGGAAAACAGGGAGCGCGCATGGCCCACGTGGTCGCCACTATCAATCTCAAGGGCGGGGTCGGTAAGACGACGACCACAGCGGCGCTGGCAGAGGTGCTCTCGGCCGAGTTCGGGCAAAAGGTGCTCCTCATCGACCTCGACCCACAGACCAACCTGACCATGATGATGATCGGGGAGCGCCGCTGGGGCGAGCTGGATGCCGAAGGACTCACTCTGGCCACCGTGTTCGAGCGCGAGCTGACGGGCACGCCAGGTTGGTTCGACATCGATCTGTTGATCGAGCAGGGAGTCTCGCCGCTGAGCAAGGTCGATACCGTCGATCTTCTGCCGTCGTCGTTGAAGCTGATTGCGCTGCAGGACCGTGTTGCTGCGCTCGGGGAGGGTGTGGACGGTGACCACACGCAAATCCTCCAGCGTGCGCTCGGTGACGTGCTCGACCGGTATGACTACGTGCTGATCGACTGCCCGCCGAACCTGGGGGCGATGACGTTGAACGGCCTGCGCTTGGCCGATGGCTACCTCATCCCGACGATCCCTGATGTGATGTCGACGTACGGCATCGGCCCGGTTCAGGAGCGGATCCGGCAGTTCGCCACGGAGTGGGGCGGGCCCATCGTTGAACTCGGCGTGGTCGTCACCAAGTACCGAAAGGTGTCCGCGGTGCACCGCAACACGATCGACGACCTGGTCCGAAACAAGGAGATCTCGATGGTCTTCCCGTCTCTGATCCCGGACGCGAATCAGATCGCCGCTGCTGCAGAGTTTGCGAACTTCGGCACCCTGCGGCAGAAGTACGGCTCGGATGGCCAGTTCACGGCTCTGCGTGACCTGGCGCAAGATTTCATGGCAACGGCGAAGATCAAGCTCGCCTGGTCGCGATAGGAATGAACGTGGCAGATTCTCGAGACATTTCGGTGGATGAGCTGAAGTTGCGTAGGGCGACATCCGAGGCGGAGTCCGCGCTGGTGAAGCTCGGTTCGGCGGACTCCGGCGTCGCTGTTGCGCTGTCGCGTCTGGTGCAGGCGGTGGCCGACGAGGCTGCGCGCACACCACGGTTCGCGAAAACGCTGGCCGCAGCGTTGGCTGCTGACGGCGAACAGCCGGCTACGCGGTCTGTGGCCGCGCGCAAGAAGGCTCCCCAGAAGAAGGTCCAGCGGTCGAAGGGCTTGCTCGACCCGTTCGCGGTGTTCGAGGTGTCAGGTGAGCAGGGTCTGCGCGCACGCCTGGGCACGTTGAGTGTGGACCAGCTCAAAGACATCGTCGCCGAGCACTCCATGAACTACGACAAGGCCGCGATGCGGTGGAAGTCCGCGCCGCGGCTGATCGATCGCATCGTGGAGCGAGTCGAGGCGCGCACGACCAAGGGTGACGTTCTTCGGTAAGGGGCGAACATCCCCTGTGAGTGAATTGCGAGTCTCTGGACTCCTTAACCCCTCACAGGCGGCGGAGCCGCCTAGGTCAGGACCTTCAGTCCGATGACACAGCCCACGAGCCCGATGAGCAGCAGGATCTTGACGAGTGAGGCGGATTCGGCACCGGTGACCATGGCGTACGCCACGGTGAGCGAGGCGCCGATAGCCACCCACACTGCGTAGGACGTGCCGGTGGGCAGGGTGCGCATCGCATAGGCGAGTCCGGCCATCGAGAAGGCGAGCGCCACTCCGAACGTGACGGAGGGTGCGAGTTTGGTGAATCCTTCGGACTTACCGAGCGCGGTCGCCCAGACCGCCTCGAGAACACCGGATACGACGAGAACCAGCCATGCCATTTCTGAACACTCCTGCTGCACCGTCTTGTCGCTGGCCGGGTACGGTGCGCTCGTCCGGATGTCCGTTCGACCAGGCCAGGTTAGCAAAATCCCGGAAATGGAAAGGTCAGTCAGGAACGTTCGCGCTGTGACCTTGCTCGCGTAGCGCCGCCTTGATTTTGTCGGCGGCCTCGTCCATCGACTCCGGTGAGGGGTTGGGGTCCGCTCCGCTGATGTCGAAGTCTCCCATGTCGTAGGCGGGGAAGACATGCAGGTGTAGGTGTGGAACCTCGAGTCCCGCGATTAGCAGACCCGCCCGCGGTGCGTCGAATGCGGGGCGGACGGCCCGCCCGATCGTGCGCGCAACCTCGGTCACCTTGGCGAACAGTTCACCGTCGACGTCCTGCCACTGGTCGACCTCCTTGCGGGGAACGACCAGAGTGTGGCCCTGGGTGACTGGCGCGATGGTGAGGAATGCGACGACGTCCTCGTCCTCCCACACGAACCGGCCAGGGATATCTCCGCTGATAATTGCGCTGAATACGGAAGCCATTCCCAAAGGATAGGTGCTAGCCCAACTGCTCGGAGACGTCTGCGGCCCCCCGGTCGGCTAAAGTCGCAGCACATTGCAAGCGCGGCAGTCCCGTTCAGGCCTGTCGGCTCGAGTTCGGGGGAAGAAATGCGTATCGGCGGAAAGACGCGCGTTGCTGCGCTGGCGATTGTGGTGCTCGTTGCGTTGTTGCTGTTGAACGCATTTCTGGTCGACCGTGATACCCGCGCGGCCCACTCGTTCGCGGGCGGGCAGGTGGTGGAACTCGAGGGTCCCGACTTGAATGTGCGCGAATACGGTTCGGGCGGCGACCGGGCGATCGTGCTGCTGCACGGCTATTCCGCTTCGATCGAGTGGTGGGAACAAGTGGCCCCGGCGCTGGCGTCATCAGGGCAGCGAGTGATTGCGATCGATCTGGTCGGGCACGGCGGCTCCGAGGCACCTCGCAGTGATGCCGACTACGGCGCCGTCGGCCAGGCGACGGCGGTGACCAGGGCGCTCGCTGCTCTGGGTGTCCGGCACGCGGTCTTGATCGGCCACTCGATGGGTGGCCATGTGGCGACCGCGATCGCCGAACGTGAGCCGGCTCTGGTCGATCGCATTGCGGTGATCGATACGTTCGGCGCTGCAGGGCTGATAGAAATGCCGCTGTTGGGCGAGATCGGATGCTGGCCCGTGATCGGCGCTGCCGTCGACCGCCTCCGCAGCGTGGACGCTTTGACCGAGGACTCCCTGCAGACCGGTTTCGCCGACGACTTCGAGGTTCCCGAGCTCGCACACCGATCGCTCGAGCAACTGACCCATCGCGGCGTCTGCGAATCGTCTGCGGCCGACGAACTCAACGACGAACGGGCGGTCGCGGAGCGCCTCGCAACCATCGGCAAGCCGGTTCTGGTCGTCTGGGGCGAGAACGACGTGCTGACTCCGACCGATCCCAACGTCGACCGATACACGCAAGCAGGCCTCGAGCCGCAGGTGATCCCGGTGTCGGGTCACAGTCCGATGGTCGAGAAGCCCGAAGCGTTGGTCGCGCTACTCGCACCGTTCGCCTCGCAGGCCGGTTGATCGCAGGTCTCCTCGGACCCGGTGACCTTTGCGCACCTGGTCGGTATCGAGGCGGAGGACAGTTGTCGGACGCAGGCCACGTATTCTTAACCCGTGCGCGTACTCGTAATCGGCTCCGGAGCCCGTGAACATGCCCTCCTTCTCGCCCTCGCCCGTGACCCGGGTGTCGAGGCGCTGATGTGTGCGCCCGGCAACGCCGGGATCGCCAAGGTTGCCGAGCAGCACCCGGTCGACGCGTCGTCGGGTGAAGCTGTGACCGCGTTGGCCAAGGAGGTGTCGGCAGACCTCGTCGTCATCGGACCCGAGGTGCCGTTGGTGCTCGGTGTCGCGGACGCAGTGCGGGCAGCCGGAATCGCCTGCTTCGGACCCTCTGCCGATGCAGCCCGCATCGAAGGCTCGAAGGCCTTCGCCAAGGACGTCATGGCTGCCGCAGGCGTGCGAACCGCACACAGTGAAATCGTCGACAACCCCGCCGAGCTCGATGCGGCACTCGACCGCTTCGGACCGAACTGGGTCGTCAAGGACGACGGGCTGGCCGCCGGCAAGGGTGTGGTCGTCACCACCGACCGTGACGCTGCCCGCGATCATGCCGCCGAGCTGCTCGAGACCGGGCACCCGGTCCTGCTCGAGTCGTTCCTGGACGGACCCGAGGTGTCACTGTTCTGCCTGGTGGACGGCGAGACCGTCGTCCCGCTGCTCCCCGCACAGGACCACAAGCGAGTCGGCGACGGCGACACCGGCCCCAACACCGGTGGCATGGGCGCCTACACCCCGTTGCCGTGGTTGCCGGCGGAAACTGTCACGGCGATCGTCGACGACGTGGTCAAGCCCGTCGCGGCGGAACTGGTCAAGCGTGGCAGCGGCTTCAGCGGCCTGCTCTACGCCGGACTGGCGATCGGCACCGCCGGGCCTGCGGTCGTCGAGTTCAACTGCCGCTTCGGTGACCCCGAGACCCAGGCCGTGCTGGCGCTGCTCGAAACCCCGCTGGGCGAGGTTCTGAACGCCACCGCCACCGGAACCCTCGACACCGTCGGCGAACTGCAGTGGCGCGACGGCGCCGCGGTGACCGTCGTGGTCGCCGCAGAGAACTACCCCGCCACACCCCGCACCGGCGACGCGATCGTCGGATCGGATGGCGACGGGGTGCTGCACGCCGGCACGAAACTTGTCGACGGCAAGGTGGTCTCCGCCGGTGGCCGTGTGCTGAGCGTTGTCGGAGTGGGCGACGACCTCACCGCCGCCCGCAACGACGCCTACGCGAAGATCGAGACGATCAAGTTGCCGGGAAGCCACTTCCGCAGCGACATCGGACTCTCGGCCGTTGAAGGAAAGATCACCATCCCGAGCTGATCGTTCAGGTGGCCGAGAACACGGCCACCAGGAAATCGGAGTCGTCGGTGAAGGGCCGCAGGTCCCACGTCGACAGCAACACGTCTTCGGTGAGGCCCGCCGCGGCGGCGTCCTCGCGGAACTCCGCGAACTCGTAACCCCTGTTTGCGCCGAATCCGGTCACCACTCGACCCGACGGCGCGAGGTGACCGGCGAATCCGGCCAGGACGGCTCGGCGGGTGGACGGCGCGAGGAACGTCATCACGTTTCCGGCGCACACGATGACGTCGAAATCGCCTTCGACGCCCTGGGCTGGAAGATCCAACTCGGCGAGGTCGCCTACGAGCCAGATGGGCCCGGGGTAGTCCTGTTTCGCGGACTCGATCAACACCGGGTCGACGTCGACGCCGACCACCTGGTGGCCCATTCGGTGCAGATGCCCGCCGGTACGGCCCGGCCCGCACCCGGCGTCGAGAACGCGCCCGCCTCGGCCGAGCATCGCATCGATCAGTCGCGCTTCGCCGACGATGTCGACACCGTCCGCCTCGAGGGCGCGGAATCGTTCCACGTATCTCGGCGAATGGGTGGGATCGGCGGCGGTGATCTCTTCCCACTGGCTTGGAATGCGCTGGTTTGGAGTGCGTCCGCTCATCGGCGTCCCTTCACGAATTCGGCCTACCCACTGACGCTCGCCACCGTATACCTCGCTAGCGTCGAGCACGTGCGCCACGAATCTCAGCGGTCCCGTATCCAGACGTTCCACGTCATGGACGTGTGGAAGGCGGCGGCCGAGCGGCAACGGACCCACGGGGACGTGCTCACACTCGCGGCCGGCCAGCCTTCCACTCCGGCACCTGCGCCGGTGCGGCGCGCGACGCACGAAACCCTGGACGAGCACCTGCTCGGCTACACCGAAACTTTCGGAATTGCGGAGTTGCGCGAGGCGGTCGCGCGGTATCACTCCGATGAAGCGTCGATCGTGGTGGACGCGGACGATGTCGTCGTCACCACGGGCTCGTCGGGTGCGTTCACGTTGATCTTCCTGGCCGCGTTCGACGTCGGTGACACGGTCGTGGTGGCGCGTCCCGGCTACCCGGCCTACCGGAACACGCTGGCCGCCCTGGGCTGCAACGTGGTCGAGCTGGACTGTGGCGCACAGACCCGATTCCAGCCCACCGTCGCGATGCTCGAGGCTCTTCCCGAACCCCCGGCCGGACTGGTCGTCGCAAGCCCGGCGAACCCGACCGGAACCGTCATCGACCCGGGCGAACTGGCTGCGCTGGCACGCTGGTGCGACGACCACGGCACCCTGCTGATCTCGGACGAGATCTACCACGGCATCGCGTATTCGGGGCAGGAGACGAGTAGCGCGTGGGAGACCTCCCGTGAGTCGGTGGTGATCGGGTCGGTGTCCAAGTACTTCTCGATGACGGGGTGGCGGCTGGGCTGGATGCTGGTGCCCGAGCGTCTGCGTCCGGCGTTGCAACGGCTGGCGTCCAACATGACGGTCTGCCCGCCCGCGATCTCGCAGTATGCCGCGGTCGCCGCATTCACCGAGGAGTCGCGCACCGAGCTCGACGGCCACGTGCGCCGGTATGCGGTGAACCGGAAGCTGCTGCTCGAGGGTCTGCCCCGGCTGGGTATCACCGACCTGGCGCCTGCCGATGGCGCGTTCTACGTCTACGCCGACATCGCGCATCTCCTCCGCGAGGGGGAGGACTCGACCGCGTGGTGTGCACGCCTCCTGGACGCGACGGGTGTGGCGCTCGCTCCTGGGATCGACTTCGACACGGCGAGAGGCGACCGGACGGTTCGCTTGTCGTTCGCTGGGGCGACGGTCGACATCGAAGACGCTCTCACTCGATTGGACGGACATCTCGGCGGCCGGTGACAGGACTTGACGGTCTGTATCCCAATTCGCACTGTTGACACGGCCTCTCCTGGCACGATGAAAGGGTGTCCTCAGCTGCAACCCCCAAAGGTGAAAGGCGCCGTCAGGCGCTGGTGGAGGCTGCCGCTGACTTGTTGCTCGAAGGTGGATTCGACGCTGTCCGGCACCGATCGGTAGCCACCCGCGCCGACCTCCCACTGGCGTCCACCACCTACTATTTCGAGTCACTCGACGACCTCATCGCGTGTGCTGTCGAACGCAACGGGACCCGCGACCTGGACGCCATGCGTTCCCGCGTCGGCGAGATCGTGCACCACCCACGGACCAGCTCCGAAACCGCAGACCTGCTGGTGGAGCTGTTGGTCGGACCCTGCAATCCCGACGAGGCCGATCGCGAACGGCTCATCACGCGGTACGAGAGATTCGTTGCCTGTGCCCGCAGTGCTGCCCTACGCGACGTACAACGACGGCTCGGGACCCAGGTCACCGATGCGCTCACCGACGCACTCGTTCGCTCCGACCGGGACGCTCGCGAAGGCACACTCCGAAAACTCGTCGCAATCGTCGACGGAGCGGTGGTCAGTTCTCTCGCCGAACACGACCTGGATCCGCGTGAACTTGCCCGTCGGATCCTGTCGGACGTGCTGGACATCGTGGCTCCCCTCGTCGACCACCCGGCCGCAGAAGGCGCGTGAACAGTCGGACCATTTCTGTCGGACCGTTCGGGTAGGACTGTCGGTATGGAGCGACGCACCCCACCGATGAATGCAGGCGAACGCGAAACGCTCGAAGGGTGGCTCGACTTCCACCGCTCCACGCTTGCACGCAAATGCGAGGGGCTGACCGACGACCAGGCGGTTACAGCCTCGGCGCCGCCTTCCGGCTTCACCCTGATCGGACTGGTGCAGCACTTGGCGGAAGTGGAGCGGAACTGGTTTCGCCGGGTTCTGGGTGAAGAGGTTCCGCCGGTGCACCCCGACCAGCCGAACGGGATGACCGGTGGTTTCGCAGTCCCAGCGGGCACAACATTGGCTTCCGCGCTCGGCACCTGGCAATCCGAGGTCGAGGCGGCACGAGCGGCGAGTGCCGGTCGCGAACTGACCGACCTCGGCACCATCCACGGGCAACCGGTGAGCCTGCGGTGGATTTACGTGCACATGATCGAGGAGTACGCGCGCCACAACGGGCATGCCGATCTGCTCCGCGAACGCATCGACGGCACCACCGGGGTGTAGACGTAAACTGTGACCTTGTGAGTCGCATCCCGAACGTCCTTGCCAACCGTTACGCCAGCCCCGAGATCGCCCAGCTGTGGTCGCCGGAGTACAAGATCGTGCTCGAACGGCAGCTGTGGTTGGCGGTGCTGCGGGCACAGGCCGACCTCGGCATCGACGTTCCCGCCGAGGCGCTCGCCGACTACGAGCGGGTGCTCGAGCAGGTCGATCTCGACTCCATCGCCGACCGTGAGCGGGTCACCCGTCACGACGTGAAGGCGCGGATCGAAGAGTTCAACGCCCTCGCCGGCCACGAGCAGGTCCACAAGGGCCTCACCTCCCGCGACCTCACCGAAAACGTCGAACAGCTGCAGCTTCTGCGGTCCCTCGAGCACGTGTACTCGCATGGCATCGCCGTCGCTGCACGGCTGTCGGAGCGCGCCGCGCAGTACAGCAGCGTCGTGATGGCCGGCCGGTCCCACAACGTGGCCGCACAGGCCACCACGCTAGGGAAGCGTTTCGCCTCCGCCGCCGACGAGTTGCTGGTGGCGCTCACCCGGTTGCGTGAGCTGATCGACCGTTACCCGCTGCGCGGGATCAAGGGTCCGATGGGCACTGCTCAGGACATGCTCGACCTTCTCGACGGCGACGCGTCCAAGCTCGAAGCACTCGAGCAGAAGGTGGCCGAGCACCTCGGCTTCGCGCACGTGTTCACCAGCGTCGGGCAGGTCTACCCGCGGTCCCTCGACCACGACGTGCTGTCGACGCTCGTTCAGGTTGCCGCCGGGCCGTCGTCGTTCGCCCACACGATCCGTCTGATGGCCGGACACGAACTGGTGACCGAAGGCTTCCAGCCCGGCCAGGTCGGGTCGTCCGCGATGCCGCACAAGATGAACACGCGTTCGTGCGAGCGCGTCAACGGCCTTCAGGTGGTGCTGCGCGGATACGCGTCGATGGCCGCCGAACTCGCCGGGGCGCAGTGGAACGAAGGTGACGTGTTCTGCTCGGTGGTGCGTCGCGTCGCTTTGCCCGATGCGTTCTTCGCGATCGACGGACTGATCGAGACGTTCCTGACGGTCCTGTCCGAGTTCGGTGCGTACCCGGCCGTCATCGAGAAGGAACTGACGCGGTACCTCCCGTTCCTGGCGACCACCCGAATCCTGATGGCGTCGGTGCGCGCTGGGGTCGGCCGCGAGACCGCGCACGAGGTCATCAAGGAGCACGCGGTGGCTGTTGCTCTCGCGATGCGTGAGGAGGGTAAGGAACCAGATCTCCTCGACCGCCTTGCCGCCGACGAGCGCCTGCCGCTCGACCGCGCCGCTCTCGATGCCGCTCTCGCCGACAAGACCGCGTTCATCGGTGCCGCCGACGCTCAGGTCGCCGCGGTGGTTGCCCAGGTCCGGAAGCTCGTCGACGCCAACCCCGAGGCCGCGGCCTACGCCCCGTCCCCGATCCTGTAGGCGGCTCCGCCGCCTGTGAGCGGTTAACGAGTCTCTGGGCTCGTTACCCACTCACCAGCACCGGAGGTGCCTGTGAACTGCATTTTCTGTGACATCATCGCCGGTCGTGCCGACGCGAGCATCGTTCACGAGGACGACGATGTGATGGCGTTCATGGATATTCGTCCGTGGACGTCGGGGCACCTGTTGGTGGTGCCGAAACGGCACGCTGCGAATCTGAGTGAACTCGATCCTGCCGACGGCGAGAAAGTGTTCGCCGCCGGACAGAAGGTGGCACGGGCGCTGCGCGGAGGGTCCGCACCGGTCGAGGGTGTCAACTTCTTCCTGGCCGACGGTGCTGTGGCGGGCCAGGAGGTATTCCACGTCCACCTGCACGTTTTGCCCAGAACGCGCGGAGACGGCTTCGGTCTGCGCGGTGTTCCGCGGTCTCCGAGCCGGGAAGATCTCGACGGGGCAGCAGAGCGGATCAGGGCTTCTCTCGTGAGTGAGTGACGAGGGTAGGGACTCGCAGAGCGCGCACCGTCGGCGGAGCCGATCCGTGGCACTGTCGGCGGAGCCGATCCGTGACACTGTCGGCGGAGCCGATCCTGGACCGTTAGGGTGGAAAATCGTGCGCCCATCATTGTCTTCATATGCCCATCTCGCCGGTGGCAAAGTCCGTGACCTCTACACGATCGACGACGAGCATTTGCTGCTGGTCGCGAGCGATCGGATCTCGGCCTATGACCACGTCCTGGACACACTGATCCCTGACAAGGGGCGCGTGCTCACGGCGATGAGCGTGTTCTTCTTCAATGTCATCGAGGGCAACAACCACCTCGCGGGTGACCCGGACGACGACCGGATCCCCGAAGAGGTGTTGGGACGGGCGCTGGTCGTCCGCAAGCTCGACATGGTGCCGGTCGAATGCGTCGCCCGTGGTTACCTGACGGGCTCTGGTCTGGCCGACTACCAGCAGACCGGTGCCGTGTGCGGCGTGAGCTTGCCCGAGGGGCTGGTCGAGGCCAGCCAGTTGCCCGACCCGATCTTCACCCCCGCCACCAAGGCGGACCTGGGGGAGCACGACGAGAACATCAGCTTCGAGAAGGTCATCGACAAGGTCGGTCAGAGCCTTGCAGTGAAGCTTCGCGACGACACGCTCGACATCTACGCCCGCGCCTCCAACTTCGCCGCCGACCGCGGCGTCATCCTCGCGGACACCAAGCTCGAGTTCGGTCTGGACTCCGGCGGCAATCTGGTTCTCGCCGACGAGGTGCTCACCCCCGACTCGTCGCGCTACTGGCCCGCCGACAGCTACGAGGAGGGCAAGGTTCAGCCGAGCTACGACAAGCAGTTCGTGCGCAACTGGCTGACGAGCCCGGAGTCAGGTTGGGACCGCAACTCGGACACTCCGCCTCCGCCGCTGCCGCAGGACATCGTGGATGCGACCCGCGCGCGCTACATCGAGGCATACGAACGGATCTCCGGTCTCTCGTTCGACGACTGGGTGGGCTGATCCTGTGACGAAGTTGACTCCGCCTTCCGCCAAGAAGGTTCCGGCCGAACGCCATCATCACGGGCACACGTTCGTCGACGACTACGAATGGTTGCGGGACAAAGAGTCTCCCGAGGTGATCGAGTACCTCGAGGCGGAAAACGCCTACACCGATCAGCAGACCGCTCATCTGGAGCCCGTGCGGGAGAAGATCTTCCAGGAGATCAAGTCCCGCACCCAGGAGACCGACATGTCGGTCCCGACGCGGATCGGGCAGTGGTGGTACTACGCCCGTACCGTCGAGGGGCAGCAGTACGGGCTGCAGTGCCGGTGCCCGATCTCCGGTGACGACGACTGGACTCCGCCGGAACTCACTCCGGGCGTCGCGGTGCAGGGCGAACAGGTGCTGTTGGACGCGAACGAGGAAGCGGCGGGACACGAGTTCTTCGCCCTCGGCGCGTTCTCCCTGAGTCGTGACGGGACGCTGCTCGCGTACTCCGTCGACTTCGCCGGCGACGAGCGTTTCACGATGAAGTTCAAGAATCTCGAGACCGGCGAGATGCTGGTCGACGAGATTCCCGGCACGGCACCCGGGGCCACCTGGGCCATCGATCACAATCACATCTTCTACATGACGGTCGACGACTCGTGGCGACCCGACACCGTGTGGCGGCACCGGCTCGGCACCGCCACGGACGAGGACGTGCGGGTCTTCCACGAACCGGACGAGCGTTTCTGGGTATCGTGCGGATCGACCCGCAGCGAGAAGTACCTGATGATCTGGATCGGGTCGAAGATCACCAGCGAGGTCCGGGTTCTCGAATCGGCCGATCCCGAAGGGGAATTCACGATCCTGCTGCCGCGCCGTGACGGTGTCGAGTACGCCGTCGAACACGCGGTTGTCGGAGGTCAGGATCGCTTCCTCGTCCTCCACAACGATGTCGTAGATGGCGAGAAGGCCGACAACTTCATGGTGTCCGAGTGCCCGGCCAACGATCCGAGTGCGCTCACCACGCTCGTCCCGCATCGCCGTGACGTGCGACTCGAGGACGTCGACGCATTCTCCGACCATCTGGTGCTCAGCTATCGGCGCGAAGCGCTGACTCGAATCGCGTTGTGGCCCATCACCGAGAACGGTTACGGCGAGCTGTCCGAGCTCGAGTTCGACCAGGAACTCTTCAGCATCGGCCTCAGCAGCAACCCCGAATGGACGCAGCCGACGCTGCGAATGGGGTTCACCTCGTTCATCACTCCCGGCCAGGTGTACGACTACGACCTGAAGTCCGGTGAGCTGATCCTCCGGAAGTCGCAGCCGGTGCTCGGCGACTTCGATGCCGACGCGTACGAGCAGATCCGAGACTGGGCGGTCGCCGAGGACGGCACACGCATCCCGCTCTCCATCGTTCGTCGCCGGGGCGTCACCGGACCGGCACCGCTGCTGCTGTACGGCTACGGCTCCTACGAGGCCAGCATGGACCCGGCGTTCTCCGTGGCACGGCTGTCGCTGCTGGACCGCGGAGTCGTATTCGTCGTCGCGCATGTTCGCGGTGGCGGTGAGATGGGCCGGCACTGGTACGAGAACGGCAAGACACTCACCAAGCGCAACACGTTCACGGACTTCGTCTCGTGTGCACAGCATTTGGTCGACACAGGGCATACCTCGCCCGACCGGATGATCGCCGACGGCGGTAGTGCCGGTGGATTGCTCGTGGGTGCTGTCGCGAATCTCGCGCCGGAACTGTTCACCGGAATCCTCGCGAACGTTCCGTTCGTGGACCCGTTGACGTCGATCCTCGATCCGTCGTTGCCGCTCACCGTCATCGAATGGGACGAGTGGGGGAACCCGCTCGAAGACCCCGAGGTGTACGAGTACATGCGCTCGTACAGTCCGTACGAAAACGTCGAGGCCAAGGACTATCCGAAGATCCTCGCAATCACCAGCATCAACGACACTCGCGTGCTGTACGTGGAGCCGGCCAAGTGGGTGGCGAAACTACGTGACACGAAGACGGGCGACTCCGAACTGCTTCTGAAGACGGAGATGAGCGCCGGACACGGGGGCGTCAGCGGCCGCTACGCCCAGTGGAAGGAAGTGGCATTCGAGTTCGCGTGGATCCTGGACACGTTCGGGTTGACCGAGGCATAGGGAAGCGGGGCATAGGTCATTCTCCGTACGAGTCGAGCATGTCGCGAGGTAGCGGCTCCTGCATGACGACGCGGGAACCGGCCCACGTATAGGTGATGGTTGCCGGGCCTCCGGACGGGCAGCAGTTCGCGTCCTCCGGCGCCAGCCAGCGATAGTTCACCGACACGGAGTTCTCCGTCGTGTCGGCGACGGTGGTGTACGCGTAAGCGTTCGAGGTTGCCGTGCCGAGGTAGGTGTTGTCATGGAAGAACAGCACCTGCGTCGGTGAGCTCGCCGTTCCCATCGGAGTCTGCGCCAGTACGTACTCGAGAGCAGGGCAACTTCCCGCTGGTGGATCGCTGGACTGTCCGGCGATCCACCCGCCCCCGCCGGGTGAAGGACTCAGCGACGCGAGAGCCGACTCGACGACCTCGGAATCGAGGCTGCGGCACTGCTCTACCGCGGGTTCTTCGGACGCCACGGTGTGCGGATTCGATACGGACGGCGCAGGTTGCGCGGCCGGTGGATACGTCGGTGATCCGTCGGCGGGTTGGCCATCGCACGCGGACAACAAGGCTCCCGCGGTAATCGTGATGAGAGCGGCAGTGGATCGGGTGTTCATGATGCCTCCGGAAACATCGGCGGTCCTGGAATCAGCGTCACTGTGTGTCTCGGATGTCGACAGCGTGTCGTTAGCGACGTTCGCCGACTCGTGATCGAACACGACTTCTTCGCTACGTTGGACGTATGACGACTCCAGTGCAGAACATCGGAATCAACACCCTCGGCGGCGTCCCGACGTCGCTCGGCGAATACGACGGACGTGCGGTCCTCGTGGTCAACGTGGCGTCCAAGTGCGGTCTCACGCCGCAGTACACCGCCCTCGAGAAGCTGGCCACCGACTACGCGGACCGCGGACTCACCGTGCTCGGCATCCCGTGCAACCAGTTCATGGGCCAGGAGCCGGGGACGCCGGAGGAGATCGAAACGTTCTGTTCCACCACCTACGGCGTCACGTTTCCGCTCCTCGAGAAGATCGAGGTCAACGGTGAGGGCCGTCATCCGTTGTACGAGGAGCTGACGAAGGCCGAGGATGCCGAGGGCAAGGCCGGCGACATCCAGTGGAACTTCGAGAAGTTCCTCATCGCTCCCGACGGCACGGTGTCGAAGCGATTCCGTCCGCGTACCGAGCCCGACGCACCCGAGGTCGTCGAGGCCATCGAGTCCGTTCTGCCCTGATCTCCTGTGAGTGGGTAAGGAGTCTCTGGACTCCTTACCCACTCACAGGCGCAGCCTGAGGTTGGCTTGCTGTTCACGTTGCGATGGCACCCTAGGGGCCATGACCGGACAGCTGATCGTGTCGGTGTCGGGAATTCGCGACGAAACGCGGGAGCACGTCGCGTCGTTCGCGCAGGAGATGGACGCGCGTGGTGTGCCGTTGTCGCTGCTCGTGGCGCCGCGACTGAAGGACAAGTATCGCCTGGTCAACGACATGCAAACGCAGGCGTGGTTACGTGATCAGCGCTCACGTGGCGCCGCGATCGTGCTGCACGGTTACGACCAGGCCGCTACCAAACGCCGCCGCGCCGAGTTCGCGGCATTGCCCGAGCACGAGGCGCGGCTGAGGCTCTTGGCAGCCGACCGGGTGCTGGAGAAGACCGGGCTGCGCACCAGGTTGTTTGCAGCCCCTCGCTGGTCGGCGTCCGCCGGTGCGGTGAGTGCGTTGCCGACCGCCGGGTTTCGGCTGCTTGCCGGCATGACGGCGATCCACGACCTCGAACGCGGCACTGCCGAGCGCTCGCGAGTGCTCGGCATCGGTGAGGGCTTCCGCGCGGAGCCCTGGTGGTGCCGGGCATTGGTTCTCGGGGCGGGGCGAACGGCCCGTCGCGGGGGAGTAGTGCGCTTGGCCGTCACCGGGAAGCAACTGGGCAAGAGCGGTCCACGGCAAGCAATGATCGACGCCGTGGACCTGTGCCTGCATCACGAGGCGACGCCCACCGTCTACCGATGGGACCGCCGCGCGAGCCATCTCGGCGCCGCCTGACTTTCGTGTCAGGCCAGTCCGTCCAGATGTGCCGCGAGGGCTGCTTCCGCTGTGTCTGGCGAGTCGTTGTCGCCGAGCACCAGATGCATGGCCAGTCCGTCGAGAAGTGCATGAAGCCGTATTGCTTCGGCCTCGATGTCGCGATCATTGCTGACCAGGCCTTCTTTCGCGAGTGCCGTGAGCACCGCAATGCAGCCTTGGCGCAGCGCGTCGTGCGCATCCAGTGCGATCTTTCGCAGCGAAGGGTGTGCGGGCGACTCGCTCACGAGCGCGAGATTGACTTCCATCTCGCACCGTCTCGTTTCGTCGAGCGGAAGGACTTCTCCGAGGACTGCCAGCGCGCGTTCGCGGGCGTCGGGGATCGACAAATGCGCGACGATGCGATCGCGTGCGCGGACATGCACCAGCTGCATCGAGTAGGCGAGTAGCTCTGCCTTGCTCGCAAAGATGTGCCGGAGCGACCCACTGGACAGTCCTGCTTCGGCGGCGACCTCGCGCACGGACACCGCGCTGACGCCCTCGCGTCTGATCACCCGCCACACGGCCTCTGCGATTTCCTGCTGACGTTCATCGTGGTCGATCAATCGCGGCACGAGGGTCATGTTAGCACGAGTGTGTTAGCATCTCGATATTGCTAACACAGTTGTGCTAACAAATTGGCAGGGGAGTCTAGTGACGAAGCACCGGTATATAGCCCTCGACGTCCTCCGAGGGCTTGCGATCTTGGGAACGCTCGGCACCAACATCTGGATCTTCACCAACGCGGAAGGTCTCATCGGCTACCTCAACGGAACCGGCAGTGCGACCGGGATGTGGGCCCCGATCCAGGATGTCCTGCAGCAGACAATGCAAGGCAAGTTCCTGGGACTGCTCACGCTGATGTTCGGAATCGGCCTCGCCGTGCAGCAACGTTCGGCCGTGCGAAAGGGCGCCCGTTGGCCGGGTCCGTACCCGTGGCGGGCCGCGCTGCTCATGCTCGACGGCGTGCTGCATTACTTTCTCGTCACCGAGTTCGACGTGCTCACCGGGTATGCCGTCACCGGCCTGATCGTCGCGTTCGTACTGACGTCGGGTATCCGAGCGCAGAAGATCTGGATCGCCGGCTCCACAGCGATCCATGTCGCGATGCTGGCTCTCGTCGTGGCCGCACTGGCCACCGCCGGAACTCCCGAACCGCAGCCGCTGTCACCGAATCCCTATGCGGACGGAAGCTTCTGGGATCTTGTCGTGTTCCGTGCGGAGAACCTCGGCCTGTTCCGACTCGAAGTGATCTTCATCCTGCCCATGTCCATCGCGCTGTTTCTGATCGGTGCACGACTTTTCGCCGGAGGCATCCTCGACCCGCAGCGCGACGGTCTGCGCCGACGGTTGATGTGGGCCGGTTTCGGGATCGCTCTGCCACTCGACTTCGCCCTGGGGATCTTCGGTTCGGACGCCGGTCTCGTGCTGGGCCGCTACGGCACCGCCCCGATCGTGTCGCTCGCAATCCTCGCGGCGGTGGCGCAGTGGTACGCGCACGGCACGCAGCCCGGACTCGTCGGCAGAGCGCTGGTCCCGGTGGGTCGCACCGCGCTGAGTTGCTACGTCTTGCAGAACTTTCTGTGTTCGCTCGTCTGCTACGGATGGGGCTTCGGACTGGCAGCGCGCCTCACCGGGGAAACCGTTGTGCCGGCCACCATCGCGTTGTTCGTGGCCGTGTCAGCCGTGCTGATCGTGGCGTCGACATTGTGGTTACGCCGTTTCGAGCGGGGACCGCTCGAATGGTTGTGGAATGCCGGCTATCAACGCCTCGCCGGGCGCGCGGAGACTCGGGAGACGGTGTCTGTTTCCTGACCGGTGACAGCTCGTGGCCATGGTGGGAATGTGGACGACGCCCGGACCAACCGAGGACGATCCGACGTCGGAAGAGCCGGTGGCTCGTTGCTGGCGTACGAGGATAGGCAAGCTTCGCAACCACTGACCGCGGCATTCGTGCGAGGCTGCAGGGATGTGGACTGCCTCGGACCTTGTGACGGATGTGACGGAGGGCGACTGGATCGCACCGGCGATTTCGGACTTTCGTACAGCGGGCGGAGACGGCCAGGTGGGTGGAATCCTTCCACCGCGCTTCGATGCGTATGCCCGGATACTGCACCCGGCGTACCGGTCCCGGTCGGCAACTGTAGGCGCCTCCGACCTGATCCGATGGGTCGAGGTCGCAGAAGCGAACGGGCGTACCCTGCACGCGCTCGCCGAGTGGGAATTCCTTCTACCGAGTCGTAGCGACAGGATGGGGCAGCCGGGTATCTGGGAGAAGGGGCCAGGCACAGGAAGGATAGAGCCCCCGGTCAGGCGGACTCTCGAATCGATTCTCGCCGCCCACACGTCCACGCCGGAAAGGTGCTGGTACGCGATATGGGAGGGAAACACCATTCTCGACGACGTTCGCGACATCGGTGGACGTGTTCGGGCCTACGGTCTCGAGTTCTTTCTTGTCAGGGACGAACTTCAAGTTCCTGACGAGGAAAGGGACCTGAACACAATTCCGCCGCATTGTGGTGGCCGAACGACCGCACTTGGTGTGTGTCCAGCAACGGCGACCTCATGGCGACCTATGTGGGTGGGACCGACGAATGCATCGCCGCGATCGTTGACCATCCTGATCTGGAAGCTTTCCCGGTGCAGGCGACGGACAAGGTCACGTGGGACAGCGACACGATCAATCCGCGCCCACTGTGACTCCACACCCGCGCCCGGACCGGCTCAGACGTCGACGGACGACTCGGCGGGTAGTACGCGGAATTCGGTGCCCTCGGAAGCCATTTCCGAGTAACGCCCGTAGAAGATTCCGGTTGCCTCGTCGGCGATGATGCCCTGGTGGATGGGGACGGCCACGCGCGGTGCGACAGCACGCAAGAAGTCGATGGCCTCGGAAATCTTCAACCAGGGCGCTGCGGCGGGGAGGGCGAGAACGTCCACCTTCTCTTCGGGAACGAACAAGGAGTCGCCCGGGTGCATGAGCTGCGCGGGGTTGTCGGCGTCGCCCAGGAGGTAGGCGGTGTTGTCGATCAGGGGAATGTCCGGGTGAATCACCGCGTGCATGCCGCCGGTGCCGGTGACCTGAACGTCGCCGACGTGAAACTGCTGACCCGGACGCACGGGGGTCCAGCTTCCGCCCAGTTGGTCTGCCGTCTGCGGGTCCGAGTACAGCTTGGCTCGCGGGTTTGCCTCGACCAGCTTCGGAAGCCGTGACTGGTCGGCGTGGTCCGGGTGCTGGTGGGTGATCATGATTGCGTCCAGATCGGTGATCCCTTCGAACCCGTGGGAGAAGGTGCCGGGGTCGAACAGAATGGTGGATCCGTTCAACTCGACGAGTACACAGCTGTGGCCGAAGTGAGTCAGACGCATGCACCCGAGTATGCCCAATGGTCGTCATCGTTGTCCGGTGCAAGGCAGACACGGGTAGAGCGGTAAACTGCCGAGTGCCCGGTGTTCTACCGGCATCTGTTCAACCACAGGCTCAGTACAACCACCGAGGAGCAGCACGTGGCCCGTGTCGTCGTCGAAGTCATGCCCAAGGCCGAGATTCTCGACCCCCAGGGACAGGCCATTGCCGGAGCTCTGCCTCGCCTCGGCTTTGCCGGGGTGAGTGATGTCCGTCAGGGCAAGCGATTCGAGCTCGAGGTCGACGGCAGCGTCGACGATGCGCAGCTCGAGAAGATCGCCGAAGCTCTGCTGGCCAACACGGTGATCGAGGACTGGACCGTCAGGCGCGTCGAGGCATGAGCGCACGCGTCGGAGTCATCACGTTTCCCGGAACCCTCGACGATGTGGACGCAGCCCGCGCGGTGACGCTGTCCGGCGGCGAGGCAGTCAGCCTGTGGCACGGCGACGCGGATCTGAAAGGCGTGGACGCGGTCATCGTGCCCGGTGGCTTCTCCTACGGCGACTACCTGCGTTGCGGCGCGATCGCACGCTTTGCTCCCGTGATGGGCAAGGTTGTCGAAGCTGCCAAGGGTGGGATGCCCGTTCTCGGTATCTGCAACGGCTTCCAGGTTTTGTGTGAAGCCGGTCTGCTGCCCGGCGCGCTCACCCGCAACGAGGGTCTGCACTTCATCTGCCGCGACGAGTGGCTGAAGGTCGAGAACAACTCGACCGCATGGACCACCCGCTACGAGGCCGGCGCAGAGATCCTGATCCCGTTGAAGTCGGGCGAGGGTCGCTTCCAGGCTTCCGAGAAGGTGCTCGACGAGCTCGAGGGCGAAGGCCGTGTGGTGTTCCGCTACGCCGGTGACAACCCGAACGGTTCGCAGCGCGGCATCGCCGGAATCTCCTCGGCCAACGGCCGCGTCGTCGGCTTGATGCCGCACCCCGAGCACGCCACCGAGGCCCTCACCGGCCCCAGCGACGACGGACTCGGCATGTTCTATTCGGCACTCGAAAGCATCGTCTCTGCCTGATCCGCAGCGCTGATCCTGAATCAACTGCGAGAACGTGTTCTAGCTCGGTAGCGTCGGGTCATGATTCGCACCGTGGTGTGGGGTACGGGCAACGTCGGACGTGCCGCAATCCGCGCGGTGCAGGCGCATCCGGACTTGCGCCTTTCTGCCGTCGTGGTGCATGACCCGGCGAAGGTCGGACGCGACGCCGGTGACCTCGCGGGGCTGGAGCATCCGGTGGGTATCGCAGCGACGGACGACGTCGACGCAGTACTCGCGGCAGAACCCGATGCCCTGGTCTACGCCGTGTCGGGTGATGTTCGACCCGACGATGCCCTCGCCGACGTCGTCCGCGCTCTCCGTGCCGGTGCAATTGTGGTCACGCCTGCCCTGTATGCGCTGTACGACCACCGCAGTGCACCCGAAGAAGTGACGGAACCCGTCCGCGCTGCCATCGAGGCAGGGGGTGGTGCCCTGTTCGTCTCCGGGGTCGACCCCGGCTGGGGAAATGACATATTGCCGCTGCTGATCAGCGGTCTCGGCGGCACCGTCGACGCCATCAGGTGTCAGGAGATTTTCGACTACTCCACCTACGACCAGCCAGATTCGGTCCGCTACCTGGTCGGTATGGGTCAGCCGATGGACTACCAACCCCCGATGATCGCCCCGTCCGTGCCGACCATGGTGTGGGGCGGTCAGGTACGGCTCATGGCCAGGGCACTGGGAGTGGACCTCGACGAGATCCGCGAAACGCTGGACCGACGCGCACTCGATTCCACGATCAGCACCGCGACGATGGGGGAGTTCGACGCGGGCACACAGGGTGCGATCCGGTTCGAGGTTCAGGGCATCGTCGACGGTGAACCGCGCATCGCCATCGAACACGTCACGCGTATCCATCCGTCGTGTGCACCGGATTGGCCTGTGCCCCCGGATGGCGACGGGGCGCACCGCGTCATCGTCGAGGGTCGGCCCCGAATCGAGGTCACCGTGGAGGCCACCGACGAGGGCGGCAGCAGATCCGCCGGCGGAAATGCCACAGCGGTAGGGCGTTTGGTCAACGCGATCGACTGGTTGTTCGATTCGCCGCCCGGTGTGTACGACGCGCTCGACGTGCCGTTGCGCCCGGCCGTGGGCAAACTCGGAAGGAAGACACCATGAGAATCGACGTCCCCGAAGGCAAGGATCCGATCGGTTACGTGTGGGGCGAGGCCGTCCCCGAGATCGGGAGTGCCGCGTCGCAGTTCTCGATGGCGGTCTATGCCCACACGACCCTCGGACTGCGCGAGTTCGAGGCTGCGCGACTGCGCATCGCGCAGATCAACGGCTGCATTTTCTGCCTGGATTGGCGGACCGACCGTAACGGCGACAAAGTCGAGGAGGGCTTCGTCGACGCTGTCGCCGACTGGCGGACCACGGACAAGTTCGACGCACGCACCCGTCTGGCCGCCGAGTATGCCGAGCGGTACGCCATCGATCACCACAATCTGGACGACGAGTTCTGGAAGAGGATGTTCGAGCACTACAGCCAGGCCGAAGTGGTGGAGCTGTCGATGGCGATCGGATCGTGGCTGGCTTTCGGTCGACTGAATCATGTGCTGGGCGTCGACACTGCGTGCACGCTTTCGGTACGAGATTCAGACCCCTCCACCGGACCCGGCGCCCCGCGGATCTGAACGGATCGTGCTACTACCGACTATGGCGCGAGCGCCCGCATCGCCAGGTGGACGACCGTATCGGCGTGCGCGTAGTCGAGTGTGAACGTGCCGTTCATCCATCGGTGGAAAATCGGCCCGACGAAGAGCTCGAAGGCGATCGCCGAGTCGACGTCGGAGCGTATCTGGCCCTGCTTCTGCGCTGATCGAAAGCGGACGTCGACCTGCGCGAGTTGAGGTCGGTAGATCTGATCGACTACCTGACGCTGGAGCGCAGGGTCTTGCAGCGACTCGATCGCGAGTGCCCGGAAGAGTGGTTCCACGTCGGGGGAGGTGAACTCGTCGACGGTCGCGCGCAGCACCGTTCGCATGTCTGTCGCCAGGTCGCCGGTGTCGGGTAGCGGGAGCAGGTCGTCCGTGGAGTTCTGTGTCGCCAGTGCGTCCACTACGACTGCACCTTTGGATCGCCACCAGCGGTAGATGGTCTGCTTGCCCACCCCGGCGCGGGCGGCGATGCCCTCGATGGTGATCTTCGGGTACGGCTGTTCGCGGATCAGATCCTGCGTGGCCACCAGGATCGCGGATCGTGATCGCTCGGATCGGCGAGGGTATTCTGTGGTCATTGTCCAACCTTAAGTTAATCGAGACGTATCGTCTTGCAATTTTGCCAAATCTCTTGACGGATCGACTCTACGCTGGCACTCTCATCCGAGACGGAACGTCTCGCCAAACGGAAGGTGCCCCAAAATGCCCCGTAAACACATAGCCATGGTCAGCATTCCAGCCCCCGGACACGTGAATCCGAGCCTCGAGATCATTCGCGAGTTGGCCGCCCGCGGTCATCGCGTGACCTACGCGAACGACCCGTCGATGGAGTCGGTCATCACCGAGACGGGGGCGGAACTGCGGCCCTACAAGTCGACGCTGCCCGGCGTCAATCATGCGGGTGTGGAAGAAGGTGAAACGTCCGACGAGTCCTGGGGCGACGACGCCATCGACGCGCTCACGCTGTTCCAGGACGACTACGAAGCGATGCTTCCGCAACTGAGGGAGCTGTACGAGAACGACAAGCCCGACCTCTTCCTGTACGACATCGCGGGCGGACCGGCTCGAATTCTCGCGCAGGAGTGGGGAATTCCGATGGTGCAGCTGTCACCCACCTACGTGGCCTGGGAAGGCTACGAAGAGGAGATGGCCGAGATGATCGACGGAATGAAGGCGGATCCGCGTGGTGCTGCGTACTACGAACGCCAGGACCGGTTCCTGGCCGAGAACGGGGTGACGATGCCGGCAGCCCAGTTCTTCGGCCGCCCGGAACGTGCTGTCGTGCTGGTAGCGAAGTCGATGCAGCCCAACGCCGACCGGGTGAACGAATCCGTATACACGTTCGTCGGTCCGGCGCTGCCCACGAACAGAAGTGGTGACGGCGAATGGGTCCGACCGGAGGGTGTCGACAAGGTGCTCCTGATCTCACTCGGCACCGCATACACCGACAAGGTCGACTTCTACCGGCGGTGCGTCGAGGCGTTCGGCGGCGTCGACGGCTGGCATGTCGTGCTGCAGATCGGTCGGAAAGTCGACGAAGCGGATCTTGGTGTCGTCCCCGAGAACTTCGAGGTGCACCGCTGGGTTCCGCAGTTCGACATCCTCCGTCAGGCAGACGCCTTCGTCACCCACGCCGGAATGGGCGGATCGAGCGAAGGTATGTTCACCGGAACGCCGATGATCGCAGTCCCGCAAGCGGTTGATCAGTTCGAGAACGCAGACGCCCTGGTTGCGGCCGGTGTCGGCGTTCGTCTCGATGCCGACACTGCGACCGTCGCCGACCTGCGGGACGCGTTGGAGCAGGTCACATCCGATTCGATCCGTAACCGCAGCGCCGAACTTGCTGCCGAACTCCGCGAAGCGGGCGGCGCGGCTCGGGCAGTCGAGATCCTTGAATCGTTTCTGCCCGGGTGAGCGGTTCGTTCCTGCCGGCCTGAGCGTTCAGCACGCGGTACGAACGGAACATCCGTCCCGTCAGGACGGACGGATGTCCCGTTCGTCCCCGGGGGATGGGCTGCTGCATGATGGCTGCATGCCTTCCACCACGTGGGCCGACGCCCAAGGACTCTGCACCTTCGTCGATGCATCGCCGTCACCGTTCCATGTGTGCGCCACGGTGTCCGTGATGCTCGAAGGCGCCGGGTTCACCCGGTTGGACGAACGTGCGTCGTGGCCCGCCGAGCCGGGAAAGTACTACCTGGTGCGGGGTGGATCGCTCATTGCGTGGAGCACCGAGCGAGTGAACCGGACCGCACCCTTCCGGATCGTCGGTGGGCACACGGACAGCCCCAACCTGCGGGTCAAGCAGCACCCCGACCTGGTGTCCGCCGGGTGGCAGATGGTCGGCCTCGAGCCGTACGGGGGAGCGTGGCTCAACTCGTGGCTCGACCGCGACCTCGGCATCTCCGGCAGGATCAGCGTGCGGGTCGGCAACACCGTCGAGGAGAAGTTGGTCCGCATCGACGAACCGATTCTGCGAGTCCCGCAACTGGCGATCCACCTGTCCGAAGACCGCAAGGGTGTGCAACTCGACCCGCAGCGACACGTCAACGCGGTATGGGGAGTCGGCACCGAGGCGCGCTCGTTCATCGATTTCGTCGCCGAAAAGTCCGAGGTCCCGGCCGGCACCGTTCTCGGCTGGGAACTGATGACGCACGATCTCGCCCCGAGCGCCGTGGTGGGCACCGACGAAGACCTGGTCAGCGCGCCGCGACTGGACAACCAGGGAACCTGCTACGCCGGGACCCAAGCCTTGCTGGCCGCGGCGGAGTTCCCGGGCGACCACGTGCCCGTGCTCGCGCTCTTCGATCACGAAGAAGTGGGCAGCATGTCCGATCGCGGCGCGTTCTCCGATTTGTTGAGCACCGTCCTCGAACGGATCGTGCTCGGACGTGGCGGCGGACGGGAGGAGTTTCTGCAGGCGATGGCCGGCTCGGTATGCGCCTCCGGAGACATGGCGCACGCGACGCACCCCAACTACCCGGACCGGCACGAACCGGCGCACCGGATCACCGTCAACGGCGGCCCCGTCCTGAAGGTCAATCAGAATCTTCGGTACGCCACCGACTCGGCCGGGGCCGGCGCATTCGCGGTCGCCTGCGATCAGGCAGGGGTGCCGTTGCAGCGCTACGTACACCGCGCGGACCTGCCCTGTGGCTCCACCATCGGCCCCATCACGGCCTCGCGGACCGGGCTCTCGACCGTGGACGTCGGTGCCCCGCAGCTGGGCATGCATTCCGCCCGCGAACTCATGGGCGCGTGGGACGTTCGCGCGTACTCCGACGCCCTCGCAGCCTTCCTGACACCCACCGGGTGATGCGGCGCTGATCGTCGCGGCTCGCCGGGCTAGACTTCGTGCAGGCAGCGCGATGCCGAGCCTGCCGTTCGATCCCAACAGGGAAGGGACCTACGCCCAGTGTCTCCGCAGGTAGATACCGTCACGCACGCATCCGAATCCCCCGACGTGGGCCAGCCGTTCAAAGAGCTGGGTCTCAAGGACGACGAGTACGCCCGCATCAAGGAGATTCTCGGACGCCGTCCCACGGACGCCGAGCTCGCGATGTACTCGGTGATGTGGTCCGAGCACTGCTCCTACAAGTCCTCGAAGGTGCACCTTCGGTACTTCGGTGAGACCACCACCGACGAGATGCGTTCCGCGATGCTCGCAGGCATCGGCGAGAACGCCGGCGTCGTCGACATCGGCGACGGCTGGGCCGTCACGTTCAAGGTCGAGAGTCACAACCACCCGTCCTACGTCGAGCCCTACCAGGGTGCCGCGACGGGTGTCGGCGGCATCGTCCGCGACATCATGGCGATGGGTGCACGTCCGATCGCGGTCATGGATCAGCTGCGTTTCGGTGCCGCAGACGCCCCCGATACCCGTCGCGTCGTCGACGGAGTGGTGCGCGGCGTCGGTGGTTACGGCAACTCGCTCGGCCTGCCCAACGTGGGCGGCGAGACGGTGTTCGACGCCTCGTATGCGGGCAACCCCCTGGTCAACGCGCTCTGTGCCGGCGCGATGCGCGTCGAAGACCTGCACCTGGCCTTCGCGTCGGGTACCGGCAACAAGATCATCCTGTTCGGCGCCCGCACCGGACTGGACGGCATCGGCGGCGTGTCCGTGCTGGCGTCCGAAACCTTCGACGAGTCCGACGGTGGCCGCCCGAAGAAGCTGCCGGCCGTGCAGGTCGGCGACCCGTTCACCGAAAAGGTGCTCATCGAGTGCTGCCTCGACCTGTACCGCGAGAAGCTCGTCGTCGGCATTCAGGACCTCGGCGGTGCCGGGTTGTCGTGCGCCACGTCCGAGTTGGCAGCGGCCGGTGACGGCGGCATGCACATCAACCTCGAGCAGGTTCCGATGCGAGCCACCGGCATGACGGCGGCGGAGGTGCTCTCGAGCGAGTCGCAGGAGCGCATGTGCGCCGTCGTCAAGCCAGAAGACGTGGACGC
>JAAZAD010000400.1 GCA_012514505.1 Rhodococcus sp. (in: high G+C Gram-positive bacteria)
ACGGTTCCTGACCGGGCGGGGGAAGTTCGTCCGCAACGGTCTGCTCGGTTCCATCGAGAAGGTCGCCCGACGCCAACTACGGTTCGATCGGACCGGGCTGGTTCCGGAAGGCTCGTTCGAACGGATCGTGCGCCATGCCGTCAGCCTCGCGACCGAGGGGTTCTACGAGAAGGTCGAGGCCGGCACCATCTCGGTGCGGCGGGGACGATCGATCGCCGTCCTGCGGGAGAAGGACGGTCGGCCGGTCGCCGAACTCGACGACGGATCGGTGCTGCCGGCGGATGTGATCGTCTGTGCGACCGGGTTCGTGCAGCGGGTGCCCTTCCTGTCGGCGGCGGTGCAGGAGCGCCTGCTGGACGATGACGGCAATTTCCTGCTCTACCGGCAGATCCTGCCCAATGACGTGGCCAACCTGTACTTCGTCGGTTATGGGTCGTCGCTGTTCAGCCCGCTCAGTGCAGAGGCGGCGGCGCTGTGGACCGTCAATCATCTGCTCGGTGGAGAGATTCCGCCGGTGGAGGAGCGTCGCGAGTTCGTCCGTACGAGGCTGAACTGGATGATCGAGCGCACCGAGGGCAAGCAGGCCCGGGGCACGAACATCATCCCGTTCTCTCTTCGGCATGTGGACGAGGTTCTCGACGAGATCGGCCTGAACGTCGGTCCGGGTACCCGATTCCTGCAGTGGCTTCTGCCCGCGCGCCCGTCGTCGTACCGGCACGCCGCCCAGGAATTGAAACGGCGGCATTCGGTGGCCGACAAGAAGGCCGCGTCGAACGGCCATGCGTCCACGAATATGCCGATACCGTGGGACGAAACAGATCGGAGGTAGCCGCATGTGCACAGCCGCCAACTACACCGCCAAGGACCACTATTTCGGCCGGAATCTCGACCTCGAATACTCCTACCGGGAAGCGGTGACGGTCACGCCGCGGAACTTCCCGTTCGAGTTCCGTAAGGTGCCGCCACTGAAGACGCATCACGCCATGATCGGCATGGCGACGGTAGCCGAGGGTTATCCGCTCTACTACGACGCGACCAACGAGAAGGGCTTGAGCATGGCGGGGCTGAACTTCCCCGACAATGCCGACTACAAGCCCGTTTCGGAGGACGGGACGAACGTCGCGTCGTTCGAGTTCATCCCCTGGGTGCTCGGACAGTTCGAGACCGTCGCGCAGGTGCGGGACGCGCTTGCGGACGTGCGCATCGTCGACATTGCGTTCAGTGAGGAGTTCCCGCCGTCCCCGCTGCACTGGATCATTTCCGACCGGGACGAGTCCATTACCGTCGAATCCGTCGCCGAGGGCTTGAAGGTCCACGACAACCCGATCCAGGTCCTCACGAACAATCCGACCTTCGACATCCAACTGTTCAACATCAACAACTACATGAGTCTGTCGGTCGATCCACCCGAGCCGCGCTTCTCGAAGGAGATCCCCTTCGATACCTACAGTCGCGGCCTCGGTGCTGTGGGGTTGCCGGGAGACCTGTCCTCGATGTCGCGTTTCGTCAAGGCCGCCTTCACCAAGGTGAATTCGGTATCAGGCGACTCGGAGTCCGAGGCGATCAGCCAGTTCTTCCACATCCTCGGCTCCGTAGAGCAGCAGCGGGGATGTGTGCGGCTCGACGACAAGTACGAGATCACCAT
>JAAZAD010000401.1 GCA_012514505.1 Rhodococcus sp. (in: high G+C Gram-positive bacteria)
GACGGATCTTCCTTCGGCTGGTACCGGCCGATGGTCTCGATCGCACGGCCGTTGCGGCGGGTGCGAGAGTCAGCGACGACGATCCGGTACTGGGGGTTGCGGATCTTGCCGAGGCGGGTGAGCTTGATCTTGACAGCCACTGCTGTGTCTCCTTATGGCGCGCAGAAATTCGGCGCGTGTCACGTGCAATTCAGCGAAGTGCCCGGATGGCACGACCGGTTTTGCCTCTATCTTGTGACCGCCGCGCGGTACGGAACCGGATGCGACGAACAGCGGTCCATTCTGCCAGATGGTGAGCGTTCCGTGAAAACGGCCCTTCTTCTACCGCTCGGTGCACGCCTCGTCGACCGGTCAGATCCGTGGGCTATCTGCTCCAAGATCCTGCGTAGAGACGACGGAGCCGCGCAGAATCACCATCGACGGGGCGCCCAACACTGCGGGACCACTACGTGGGTCATCGGGGAAAATAACCAGGTCAGCGGGGGCGCCGTCGTCGAGGTTGCGGTGCCCCAACCAGGGTCGGGCATTCCAACACGCCGCGCCCAGTGCGTCGTGGGGGCTCAGGCCAGCCCGGGTGAGTTCGGCGACCTCATCGGCGATGCGGCCGTGCCGGATCGACCCGCCCGCATCGGTACCCGCATAGATCCGCACCCCGGACTCGTGTGCTGTGGCGATCGTCGCATAGCGACGACGGTGCAGATCGCGCATGTGGGCGGCATAGACCGGGAATCTGGTCGCGGAATCGGCGATGTCGAGGAAGGTCGCGATGTTGACCAGTGTCGGGACCAGCGCAATGTCCCGCTCGACCATCATCGCAATCGTCTCTTCGGTGAGTCCTGTTCCGTGTTCGATGCAGTCGATACCTGCGTCGAGGAGCCCAGGAAGTGCCGCTTCACCGAAGACGTGTGCGGTGACGCGTGCCCCCACCTCGTGTGCGGCCGCGATCGCGTCAGCAAGAACATCGTCACTCCACAGCGGTGCGAGATCACCAACGGAGCGGTCAATCCAATCGCCGACCAGTTTGACCCACCCGTCCCCCGCATGGGCCTGGCGCACCACTTCGGCAGGAAGATCTCGCTCGTCGTCGACGTCGACTGGTAGCCCCCGGATATACCGTTTCGGTGCGGCAATATGACGGCCGGCGCGAACGATGCGCGGCAAGTCGCGGCGCTGGTCCACGATGCGGTTATCGACCGGCGACCCCGCATCGCGGATCAGCAGCACACCGCGGTCGCGTTCAGTTTCGGCTTGCGCTAGCAGCCCGTCGACGTCTTCGCCGCCACCGCCGAAACGGATACCGACGTGGCAATGCGCATCCACAAGTCCGGGGGTAATCCACCCCGATTCGCACAGTGTGGTGGCACCGGCGACGGGGCTGGTGGAAATCCGGTCGCCGTCGATCCACAGATCGGCGACCTCGCCGTCAGGGAGGACGTTTCCGCGTAGGTGCCACGCCGCCATGCCCCGCTCCGGTACCTACTTCTTGGGCAGCTTCAGCTGCGACAGGTCGATACCTTCGAGCCCTGGTGGCAACTCGTCGAGGCCCTTGGGCATATTCGACA
>JAAZAD010000402.1 GCA_012514505.1 Rhodococcus sp. (in: high G+C Gram-positive bacteria)
ATACGGGGACGCGGTGGGACCATGGTGGGACTATATGTGGCATCCGTCGCCGTCCAGGAAGAGAAGCGATGAGCAGTGCAGCACAGTCGAGCAGCGCAGGGCAGCGCACCACAACCGTGGGGCCCGATCACGCTCGTGCCGATGTCTACTGGTTCACGACACCGGGGGTCGATCCCGCCGACGAAGTGACCTGGCAGCGCCGCGACGCTCGCATCGTCCATCACGGCACAGGTGAAGTCGTATTCGAGCAATCGGGCGTCGAGTTCCCGGAGTCCTGGTCGCAGAACGCCACCGACATCGTCACGCAGAAATACTTCCGCGGTGGGCTCGGTGCCGAGAGTCGCGAGCATTCGCTGCGCGATGTGGTGGCGCGCATCGTCGACACGATCACCGGGTGGGGCACCACCGACGGTCACCTCGACGATCCGTCCGCATTCGCCGCCGAGCTCACGCACCTGCTCCTGCATCAGAAGGCCTCGTTCAACAGCCCGGTGTGGTTCAACATCGGGGTGCCTCACACTCCGCAGCAGGCCAGCGCCTGCTTCATTCTGTCGGTCGACGACAGCATCGATTCGATCCTCGAGTGGTACCGGCAGGAAGCGGTGATCTTCAAGGGCGGTTCAGGAGCCGGCGTGAACCTGTCGCGCATCCGCTCGTCCGTCGAGCCTCTCGAAGGAGGTGGCACTGCGTCGGGGCCGGTCAGCTTCATGCGCGGCGCCGACGCGTCTGCGGGGACCATCAAATCGGGCGGGAAGACCCGCCGTGCCGCAAAGATGGTGATTCTCGACGTCGCCCATCCCGACATCGAAGAGTTCGTCGAGTGCAAGGCGATCGAGGAACGCAAGGCACGCGCACTCGCCGACGCCGGATTCGACATGGGTCTCGATGGCTCCGACATCCATTCGGTGCAGTATCAGAATGCGAACAATTCGGTGCGGGTCACCGACGAATTCATGCAGGCCGTCGTCGACGATGCCCGCTGGCCGCTGCGCGCTGTGACCACCGGCGAGGTCGTACGCACGGTCCGGGCACAAGATCTTCTGCAGCGCATAGCTGCCGCGGCATGGGAGTGCGCAGACCCCGGCCTGCAGTACGACACCACGATCAATCGCTGGCACACCGCGACGTCGACCGGCCGGATCAACGGGTCCAACCCGTGCTCGGAATACATGCACCTCGACGACTCCGCATGCAATCTGTCGAGCCTGAATCTGCTGACCTTCCTACGGGAAGACAGCACGTTCGACGTCGATGGTTTCCGACATGCCGTCGCGGTGATGCTCACCGCGCAGGAGATTCTCGTCGGTCGCGCCGACTACCCCACAGAGAAGGTCGGTGAGACGTCCCGCCGGTTCCGGCAACTCGGACTCGGATACGCGAATCTGGGTGCGCTACTGATGGCGTCGGGTCTTCCGTACGACAGCGACGCCGGCCGGGCATATGCCGCCGCTGTCACCGCGTTGATGACGGGGCACGCCTACGCAGTGTCGGCTCGCCTCGCGGAGCGAACGGGCCCGTTCGATGGGTACGACGAGAACCGCGACTCGATGCTCGGCGTGCTCGCACGGCACCGCGGTGCGGTCGACGACATCGATGCCGCACTCGCCCCGCCGGCCGTCCTGGCGGCGGCCCGTGAAGCATGGGATCGTGCGGTCACCGACGGCACCGAGCACGGTGTGCGGAACAGTCAGGTCACGGTGCTCGCTCCCACCGGCACGATCGGCCTGGCGATGGACTGCGACACCACCGGAATCGAGCCCGACCTGGCCTTGGTCAAGACGAAGAAACTCGTGGGCGGTGGCAGTCTGTCGATCGTCAATCGCAGTGTGCCGCGGGCACTGGCGCGACTCGGATACGGTCCGGCCGAGGTCGCCGATATCGTCGCGCATCTGGATCGGGTGCACACCCTCGCGGGCGCTCCGCATGTACGCACCGAGCACCATCCGGTGTTCGCAACATCGATGGGCAGCA
>JAAZAD010000403.1 GCA_012514505.1 Rhodococcus sp. (in: high G+C Gram-positive bacteria)
CGGCGTCGAGCAGATCCTTCAGGGTCTGAACTGCCACTGTTCGGGTGTCCTGTTCGTGTGGGGTGTCAGAGCGACTTGGCGACGAGACCGATGAGATCGGCCAGGCGGTTCGAGTAGCCCCACTCGTTGTCGTACCAGGAAACGATCTTGACCTGATCGTCGATGACCTTGGTCAACGGCGCGTCGAAGATCGACGAATGCGGGTCGGTGACGATGTCCGACGACACGATCGGGTCGGTGTTGTACTTCAGGATGCCCTTCAGCGGTCCCTCGGCAGCAGCCTTCATCGCGGCGTTGATCTCGTCGACGGACGCCTTGGTGCGCAGGTTGGCGGTGAGGTCGGTGACCGAGCCGGTGGGGATCGGCACACGCAGTGCGTAGCCGTCGAGCTTGCCGAGCAGCTGCGGGAGGACCAGGCCGATGGCCTTGGCGGCACCCGTACCGGTCGGAACGACGTTCAGAGCGGCAGCGCGGGCGCGACGCAGATCCGAGTGCGGGGCATCCTGCAGGTTCTGGTCCTGCGTGTATGCGTGGACCGTCGTCATGAGGCCCTTCTCGATGCCGAAGCTGTCATCGAGGACCTTGGCGATCGGGCCGAGGCAGTTGGTGGTGCACGAGGCGTTCGAGATGATGTTCTGGCTGCCGTCGTACTTGTCGTCGTTGACGCCCATCACGACGGTGAGGTCCTCGCCCTTGGCGGGCGCGGAGATGATGACCTTCTTGGCGCCGGCGTCGATGTGACCCTTCGCCTTGGCGGCATTGGTGAAGATGCCGGTGGACTCGACGACGACGTCGACACCGAGATCGCCCCACGGCAGTGCGGCGGGGCCTTCCTTGATGGACAGAGCCTTGATCTTCTGGTCGCCGACGACGATGAAGTCGTCCTCGACACGCACGTCCTTGTCGAGGCGACCCAGGATCGAGTCGTACTTCAGGAGCGTCGCCAGGGTGTCGTTGTCGGTGAGGTCGTTGACCGCGACGATCTCGATGTCCGTGGTGCCGAGCGCCTTCTGCGCCTCGACAGCACGGAAGAAGTTACGTCCGATACGACCGAAGCCGTTCACGCCTACGCGGACAGTCACAGTGAAGCTCCTTTGCCCAGAAATTAAGTTTGCCCAGAATCCAAGATGAGTCTGCTGGTGTGACCACTACTCTAATGTGCGTGGTTCACCACTCGGGATCCGCCCTTGCGTGGCACGAATCACCACATCAGAGTGAAGCCCTAGGCTTCCTCGAGCAACTCCGCGGTCACCGCGGACTCGGTGTCGGGGACCCCGATTTCCTTCGCACGGCGATCGGCCATGGACAGCAGCCGTCTGATCCGACCGGCGACAGCGTCCTTGGTCATCGGCGGGTCCGCGAGTTGACCGAGTTCCTCGAGCGATGCCTGTCGGTGCTGCACCCGCAGCGTGCCCGCTGCCGCGAGATGATCCGGTACGTCGGCGCCGAGGATGGCCAGTGCCCGCTCGACCCGGGCAGCCGCCGCGACCGCGGCTCGCGCCGACCGCCGCAGATTCGCATCGTCGAAGTTCGCGAGCCGGTTGGCGGTCGCACGCACTTCACGCCGCATTCGACGCTCTTCCCAGATCAGCCGGGTGTCCTGCGCGCCCATGTGGGTCAGCAGCGCACCGATTGCCTCACCGTCGCGCAGTACGACGCGATCGGCACCGCGGACCTCACGTGCCTTCGCGGTGATCCCGAGACGACGGGCAGCACCCACCAGGGCGAGCGCTGCCTCCGGTCCGGGGCAGCTGACCTCGAGAGCCGAGGAGCGGCCCGGTTCCGTCAGTGAGCCGTGCGCAAGGAACGCACCGCGCCACGCTGCGGCGGCATCGGACACGCTGCCGCCGACCACCTGCGCGGGCAACCCCCGCACCGGCCGACCGCGGTTGTCGAGCAGCCCGGTCTGCCGTGCGAGTGCCTCACCGTCCTTGCCGACCCGCACCACGTAACGCGAACTCTTGCGCAACCCGCCGGCACCGAGTACGAGTACCTCCGCCTGATAGCCGTACAGCTCGAAGATCTCCTTGCGC
>JAAZAD010000404.1 GCA_012514505.1 Rhodococcus sp. (in: high G+C Gram-positive bacteria)
CGCCGGATGGCGCATCGACTACCACCTGGTGACCCCGGAGCTCGCCGACCGGGTGAGTGCGGCCCGCGTCGAACGGGCCGCAACCTATGCCGAACGCTGGTCGGATCACGCGCCCGTCACGGTCGAATTCCGGTGACCGGACGCATCCGGGTTCTGCTGTTCGCGCTGCTGGCAGCGCTCGTCGCGTCGGTCACCGCGGCGTGTGGTGGTACGAGCACCGACACCGGAACTTCCGTCGCACCCCTGCTGTCGGCACCCGCTGCCGCCACCGCGGTGGACTCCGGTGGCGACACCGTGCAGTGCGATCCGCAGGGCCCGATACCCGAGTATGTTTGGGACACACTCGATCTCATCGACGCAGGTGACTGGCCGCCGGACGACGCCCCCGGAACACAGGGCGGACGCCGATTCGGCAACTACGAACGTCTGCTTCCCACCGTCGGCGACGACGGGCAGTCCGCGTCCTACCAGGAATGGGACGTCAACCGGAAGGAACCGGGACGCAGCCGCGACGCCGAACGCATCATCACCGGCGCCGACGGATCCGCCTGGTACACCGCCGACCACTACGAGTCGTTCACGAGGATGTGCTGATGCGAGCCGATCTGACCTTGCTGGAGTCCACCCGCGCCGACGCAGCCGGACTCGAGGAACGACTCGGCGACGACGGCGATGTCGTCGTGCATGTGCGCGGACCGAAGATGACGACGGTGGCGCACCTGTTCGACGAGGTCGCTGCGGCACTGCAGTTCCCCTACTACTTCGGGGCCAACAAGGACGCGTTCGACGAATGCCTGTCCGAGGTGTGCGACGCCGACGACCCGATCCTGCTCGTCTTCGACGCCCACGAACTGCTCGCCCAGCAGCCGGACCAGCTCACCTGGTTCGTTGCGGTGCTCGGGCAGATTCCGCTGCGCACGATCCTGCAGGTGCCGTCGGAGCATGTCGACGACGTGGTGCAGCGGTTCGCGGCGGCCGGGCACGGCGACCTCGGTCGCGGCACCGAAGCCGAGGCGTGACAGTATCGACCCCATGTCGAGCACTGCAGATCAGAACACCACCGCGCCGACAGCCCGGCCCCGGGTGCTGTCCGGCATTCAGCCCACCTCCGACTCGTTCCACCTCGGGAACTTCCTCGGTGCGCTGCAACAGTGGGTGCCGCTGCAGGACGAGTTCGACGCCTACTACTTCATTCCCGACCTGCACGCGATCACCGTGCCGCAGAACCCGAAGGAACTGCGCAAGCGTGTGCTCGTCTCGGCCGCCCAGCTCCTCGCCGTCGGAATCGACCCCGACAAGTCGGTGCTGTTCGTGCAGAGTCAGGTCCCGAACACGTCGAACTCTCCTGGGTGCTCACGTGCATGACCGGCTTCGGTGAAGCCAGCCGCATGACCCAGTTCAAGGACAAGTCCGCCAAGCAGGGCGCCGAGCACGCCGGTGTCGGCCTGTTCACCTACCCGATGCTCATGGCCGCGGACATCCTGCTCTACCGCGCCCAGAAGGTCCCGGTCGGCGAAGACCAGCGCCAGCACCTGGAACTGACCCGCGACCTCGCCCAACGCTTCAACAAG